>JANQEJ010000106.1 GCA_028278425.1 Planctomycetota bacterium
CACGTCGAGCCGACGGGCGAGCAGAGCGACGGAGCGACCGTGCAGGGGTTGCCGAAGCCGGAGTTGCCGACGATCACCAACGTCTCGGTGGTGAAACCGAGCGTGGCGAACGCGGGCTCGAGGATCCCCGGGTTCAACACCGAGGGGATGGCCGGCCCCAGGGTCCGCTCGTAGAAATCGGCCGACGAGGACGCCGGCGAGCCGATGGTTCCCCAGAACGTGTCGAACAGGGATTCGTAGAAGCCGTCGACCTCCATCACCGAGCCGAGCGCGATCACGTGGTTCAAGGTGCCGGCGCCGGTGAAGCACTTGTAGTACCAGTCGCCGGTGGCGTCCGGCGGGTTGGCGCCGGCGGTGAAACCCGAGCTCGGACTCGAGTACAGGAAGACAACGTCGCCGCCGTTGTTGAGCGTGACGTTGTTGGAGTTGACGGTGCCGGCTTCCGGCACCTGGATCACCTGCGAGGGGCCGGGAGGCCCGGGAAGGAACGTGATCGTGAGGACCTCACGCTTGTTCAGGCAGTCGAAGTTCTCCGAGTTGCCAGGTGTGATTGTCTTGAACGTACCGGCTGGTGTCTTCAGAACCGTGATGGTTCCGGGAGTACTACCCGCCGCATTGGTATTGTTGGTGACCGTGAGCCTCTCCGTGTTGAAGCACGGACCCCAGGGGTTGGGGCTAGCCTCCAGACCCGTAGCGGGGTTGGTCACAGTCACCGTTGTGGGGGCCTGAGCTTCGGGAGTCGAGGCCATCAGGACAGGCAGGATCCCGGCGATGGCCACGAGAAACACTCGCATGCGCATAATCAGTCCTTTCTCCTGAATGGAGCTCGACGCTTGGACAGGGTCGCGACGAGCTCGAATTCTCTCCACCGGAATTGTAGCTGGGGGCGGTTGGAGCGCACCACCGTTCCCGTTTCAGAGTCTTGTCGCACAACCCATTTCCGGGGAACGGGTTGCGTATCACCGCCTTCGAAAAGTCGCCCGTTTTGGGAGTTGGAAGTTTTCTATGGACCGGGCGTGCCTAGCTCCCTTCAGGCCAAACACGACCTTGCAAATATGCCCCGGCGAGGGCCCCGGCGATCCCGATCAGGATGAACCAGTTCCCGGTTCCGAGACTCGCGATCATCGCGCCGGGACAGATGCCTGCGACGCCCCAGCCGAGGCCGAACACCACGGCGCCCGCAATCGTTCCGCGCCGCCGCGTCTTGTCCGCCGGTTCGTAGTCGCCGCAGGGCGGCGTCGCGACTAGACGCGGACCGAGATGGAACGCGGTCGCCGTGACCGCGATGGCGCCGGCCATCACGAGCACGAGGCCGAAGTCCTCGAGCTGCAAGAAGGAGAGGACCACTTCGGGCTTCGTCATGCCGCTGAGCGCGAGCCCGAAGCCGAAGACCAACCCTCCCAAGAGCACCGCAACGAGCTTCACGGCGTGATCCCCATTGCGCGCACGGCCTGCGCCGTCAGGACGGCGACGCCCATGAAGACCGCGACGGCGAGCATCGACGGCCTGGAGCCGGCGGAGATACCGCAGATGCCGTGTCCCGACGTGCAGCCGCGCGAGAGGCGCGTGCCGAAACCGACGAGCGCTCCGCCGACGAGGAGACGCCACGGCGCCACCTCGGTGAGGAAGTCTTCGTCTCTACCGAAGAGGACGGCATAGGCAGCGGCGCCAGCGACGAGCCCGAGCGAGAACACGAGCCGCCAAGTGCGCGCGTCGCGAAACACCGGCCGCTGGAAGTAGTCGCAGCGCGAGAGCCACGACCACGTCGTCGTGAGCACGCTGCTCGCGCCGGCGCGGAGGCCGGTGACGAGGAAGATGCCGCCGACCCCGGTGCCGACGAGCAAGCCGCCCGCGAGGTAGGGCCACCAGCCGTTCGGGAAGAGTTCCATGGGAGCCCTTGTATCACGACGAAGGCTCGACCTCCCGGTTGGGGGTGGAAGCGCGGGCCGCGCGATGCGACGCTCCTCGACCGGGCGGATGGACGGTTTCACCTATCAATACGGGGTCGGCGGGATCGTCTTCCTTCTCGGCGTCGTCTACGCGGCCAGGCAGGGCTACGTCGGGTTCACCGGGCCGAAGCTGCGGAACCTGGTGCTCCTCTGCCTCGGGTTCCTCGTCTTCCTCGTCGTGCAGGGGTACCTGCAGTACGCACCGATGCGAGTCGCCGAGCCGGTTCCCTACGAGGGCGGCGCGGCGGAACGAGACGAGACCCTCGGCCGGCCCGTCGACTTCGCCGTCATGGGGGTCTACCTCGCGCTGATCCTCGTCGTCGGCGTCACCTTCGGCCGGCGGCAGCGGACGACGAAGGACTTCTTCTTCGGCGGGCAGCGCTTCGCCTGGTGGCTGATCGCCTTCAGCCTCGTGGCGACGCTCGTCGGCTCCTACAGCTTCGTCAAGTACAGCCAGGCGGCGTACAACTACGGGCTCGCATCGAGCCAGACGTATCTCAACGACTGGTTCTGGATGCCGTTCCTGCTCTTCGGTTGGCTGCCGATCCTCTACTTCTCGCGGGTGACGTCGATCCCGGAGTACTTCGGGCGCCGGTTCGACGGGCGCGTCCGGCTCGCGGCGACGCTGTCCGTGCTGATCTACCTCGTCAGCTACGTCGGCGTGAACCTCTACACGATGGGGACGGTGCTCGAGAACCTGCTCGGGTGGAACGTCCTCTGGGCGGCCGTGCTCGTGGCGTCGGTCTCGGCGGTGTACGTGACGATCGGCGGGCAGACGTCGGTCATCATGACCGACCTCTTCCAGGGGCTGGCGCTTCTGATCACGGGCATCGTTCTACTCGCGCTCGGCATCCACTACGTCGGCGGCTTCGAGAGCTTCTGGGAGCACCTCCCGCGCGAGCAACGCCTCGCCTTCCACAACTTCAACGACGATCCCTCGTTCCCCTCGGTCGGCATCTTCTGGCAGGACGCGATCGCGAACTCCGCGTTCTTCTACTTCCTGAACCAGGGGATCCTGATGCGCTTCATGGCCGCGAAGTCGATCCGCGAGGCGCGCAAGGCCGCGATCGCGATGCCGCTCCTCCTCATGCCGATCGCCGCTTGCGTCGTCGCGTCCGGAGGCTGGATCGCGCGGGTCTTCGTTCACGCCGGAGTCCTGCCCGAGATGGAGCCGCAGCGGGCGTTCTACGTCGCGGCGGAGTTCCTCTCGACGCCCGGAGTGTTCGGCTTGATCCTTGCCGCGCTCACCGCGGCGCTGATGTCGACGGTGGACACCCTGATCACCGCGGTCTCGACCGTCGTCGTGAACGACGTCTACAAGCCGTACGTCCGGCCGGACGCGGACGATCGGACGCTGCTGCGCGCCGCGCGGCTCACGGCGGTCGGCGTGACGCTCTTCGGCATCGCCCTCGTTCCCGTCTTCGCGCAGTTCGAGACCATCTACGCCGCGCACGGAGCGATGACCGCCGCGGTGACGCCGCCCCTCGTCGTCGCCCTCTTCTTCGCCGTGTTCTGGCGCCGCTTCACCGCCACGGCCGCGCTCGCGACGATCGTCGGCGGGCTGGCGGCGATCGCGCTTTCCGTCTTCGTTCCCGAGCTCATCGCGCCCTTCGCACACGGCGTCGAGCCGGCCGAAACGGGGGAGGGCCTCTTCGCCGGCGCGAAGCAGTACAAGTTCATGCGCGCGTGCTACGGGCTCGCCGTAAGCGCGACAATCGGCGTCGTCGTCACGCTCGTCACGCGCCCCGAGTCCGAGGAGAAGCGGAGCGGCCTCGTCTGGGGCACGATCGCCGCCGCGATCGAGCGCTACAAGGGCGCCCCGGGCTCCGAGTCCGCGATCCAGATCGGCAGCGCCGTCCCGCGCAAGCTCGACTTCGACGCCGCCCCGCGCGGCGACGCACAGCTCCCGGTGGTGACGATCTCCGCGGGTCTTTCCCATCAGGTGTGGGCGCGCGAGGGCGATTTGATCTACATCTCCGACTCCCGCCGCTGGCTCGGCGGCCTGCGCAGCGCACACGCCATCGTCGATCGGGTCGACAAGTCGGTTGCGGAGTCGGTGATCGAGCTCGGACCGGGGCTCTGGCGTGACGTGGTTGCGCGCGGAAGGGCTGACAAGGCGCTGCGCGTCGAGCGTCTCTACTAGCGGGTGTTTGCTTGACGGGGTGAAGAAGAAAAACGCAGAGGAGCGGAGGTCAGCAGAGACTCGCAGAGGCGTGGGCGGCTTCGCCGCCCACGCGAGTTTCAAAACTGGGTTGTCAGGCTCGGCGCTTTGTCCGTTTGAGGTCCAGAGGTCTGGAGGCTTCGCCTCCAGACATTCCTTGAGGGAGAAGAGGGGGCGGAGGCATCAGAACAGAGAAGGTCCAGGGAACCCGTAACCGATTCCTGGACTGTCCGGTCTCCCCACTATGGGCACGCTGGATCTTGGTGGGCGGTTGAGCGGGGTAGTGATTGGCGCGGCGCTGGAGGTGCATCGCGCCCTCGGACCGGGGTTGTTGGAGAGTGTCTACCTTCAGTGTCTCGGGCACGAGCTGGAGCGGCGGGAGGTCAAGTTTCGTCGTGAGGTTCCGGTTCCCGTCTCCTATCGCGGCTTGAAGATAGGCGCGGGGTATCGCATCGATCTGTTCGTGGAAGATGAGTTGATCGTCGAGGTGAAGGCCCAACGATCTATCGAGGAGGTTCACCTGGCGCAGGTTCTGACCTACCTGCGATGCATGAACAAGCCCTTGGGCCTCCTGATCAACTTCGACGTTCCCATCCTCAGGCAAGGAATCCGAAGAGTCGCAAACTCCCGCGCTGGTCCGACGACTCCACCCAAGCGCTGACCTCGGTCATGCGAGCCAACGGAGTAAACCGAACACTCCGCAGTTCGGTGACGGGTCCCAGGGATCTTTCTCTGTTCTGATGCCTCCGCCCCCTCCTCTTCCTCAAGGAATGTCTGGAGGCGAAGCCTCCAGACCTCTGGACCTCAAACGGACAAAGCGCCGAACGCTGGAGCCAGTGGATCCAAATCGCGGGGGCGGCGAAGCCGCCCCCGCCTCTGCGAGTCTCTGCCAACCTCCGCTCCTCTGCGTTTTTCTTCTTCTTCGCCAAGCCCAACTACCGAAGCCGATGCGACGCCCCCCACCCGGTCCACCCAGGACCGCGCACGACCCTCCCAGGCGTCGCACCGGTGTGCTCTCCACCAAGTAGCACCGCCTCGCCATTGACGAAGACGTGCTCGACGCCGGTAGCGAGCTGATGCGGCTCGTCGAAGGTCGCATGGTCCCGGATCGACTCCGGATCGAAGACCACGACGTCGGCGTAGTAGCCCTGTGCAAGTCGGCCGCGTTGGCGCAGCTTCAGATTCGATGCCGGGAAGGAGGTCAGCCGTCGGATCGCTTCCTCGAGCGGGATCACCTTCTCGTCACGCACGTACTTGCCG
Organism: Planctomycetota bacterium; assembly: GCA_028278425.1. Taxonomy (GTDB): domain Bacteria; phylum Planctomycetota; class UBA1135; order UBA1135; genus JANQEJ01. The sequence continues at coordinate 5,371 of JANQEJ010000106.1, forward strand.
AGGAGCCGCGCGAAGTTGCCGTACGCGCGCGGGTGCGGGTTGGAGTTCAGGAACACGCCTTCCGGCGCCGGTGAGCCCGCGTCGGAGCCGAACGCGACCCAGGGCAGCGCGATCTGCTTCTTCACGTTTTCTTCCGACATGAGGAAGTACACCGTCCCGACGCGGCTGCCGTCCTCGACGACGAGGTCCATCGCGGTTTGCTCCGGGGACTTGCGGTACTGCGCGGCGGCCTCGGCCAGGGTCTTGCCGGTGAGGTGGCGCAGGCTCGGGTTCTTGAAGTCGACGAGGAGGACGCGTTCCGGGCTGCCGGCGGCGAGGAGGAGGTTCTCCCACTCGTCGGTCTCCGTCGTCATCTCCTTCTCGACGCGCGCGCGGATCTCGGGATCGCGCAGGCGCTCCGACCAGTCGTCGTAGCCGCCCTCCTGCACCCACGGCGGCATCGCCGCGTCGAGGCCCGTGGCGCCCGCGGTGTAGGTGTACATGTCGGCGCAGATGTCCACGCCCTCGGCCCGCAGCTCCTCGATCCGGGCGATCACGTGGTCCATCTTCGACCAGTTGCGCTCGCCGGCCGCCTTCAGGTGGTAGATCTCGGCCGCGACGCCCGCCTCGCGCGCGATCGTCACGACCTCCTCCACCATCTCGAGCAGGCGGTTCCCCTCGCTCCGCATGTGCGTGACGTAGCGGCCGTCGTACTCCGCCGCGACCTCGCACAGCGCGATCAGCTCGTCCGTGTCGGCGTAGAAGGCCGGCGCGTAGATCAAGGACGAGCCGACGCCGAGCGCGCCGTCTTCCATCGCCGCGCGCACGAGCGCGCGCATGCGCTCGAGCTCCTCGGGCGTCGGCGGGCGGTCTTCGAAGCCGAGCTCGTGGATGCGAACGGTGGTCGCGCCGACGAACGACGCCACGTTGGGGGAGACGCCGCGGGCGACGAGGTGCTCGAGGTACTCGTCCAGCGTCGTCCAGGCGACCTCGTACTTGATGTCGCCCTGCTGCTTCACCGTTTCGGCCTTCATCGCGTCGTTGAGCGGGCCCATCGACCAGCCCTCGCCGAAGACCTCGAGCGTCACGCCCTGGTGCACGTTGGCCAGCGAGCGGCCGTCCTCGATCAACGACTCCGTCGCCCAGCTCAGGACGTTGATGAAGCCCGGCGCGACGGCCAAGCCGCCGACGTCGATCGTGCGCCGCGCGCTCGCGTCGCCGAGGTCGCCGATCCTGGCGATGCTGTCGTCCCGGATGCCGACGTCGGCGACGTAGGGCTCGCCGCCGTCGCCGTCGTAGATCGTGCCGCCGCGGAGGATGACGTCGTAGTCGGCGCCGAAGCCGAGCTGGGCGCAGCCCGCCAGAAGCGGGAGCAAGAGGAAGGGCGAGAGCTTCATGTTCAGCTTCGTTGCAGCAGGGCCAGCACGCGGTCGGGCACCGACGTCATCTCGATGATCCCGTTCTGCGGGACGCCGCCGCACTGCTCCCACGGGCGCGAGCTCAGGAACACCGGGCCGTCCAGTGCTTCGTCCGGCACGCGCCCGTGACTGCCCTGGACGAGCGTGGCGTCGAGCGGGATCACGTCCATCAGGTAGCGCATGCCGATCGCCTTCTGGAACAACCGTCGCGCGACGCGCAGCGCCGGGACGGGGAGCTTCGGATCGACGAAGAGCTCGCAGGGGTCGTAGCCGGGCTTTCGGTGGATGTCGACCGTCGGCGCGAAGTCCGGCGCGTTGCGGTCGTCGAGCCAGTAGTAATAGGTGAACCAGTGCTTCCGCGCCGCGACGCAGACGAGGTCGCCCGAGTTGGAATGGTCGAGACCCTGCCGCGCCTTGCCGGCGGCGTCGAGGATCTCGCCGACGCCCGGAAGCCCGCGGAGAAGGCTCTTCGTCTGATTGATGGTGCGTTCGTCCTTGCAGTAGACGTGCGCCACTTGATGGTCCGCGACCGCGAAGGCGTGGCTCGCGTAGACGTCGAGGATCTCGCCGACGGGCGTCCGGCGCACCTGGAGCAGGTTGGCCTCGCGCAGCGCGCGGTTGACGTGCACCGGGTTCGGCGCGTGCTCGATGCCGTACTCGCTCACGACGACGGCCTCGGCGCCGATCTCGTCCGCGGCCGTGATCAGGTCGCCGACGATCGCGTCGATCTCCACGACGGCCTTGCGGGAGCGCTCGTCGTCCGGCCCGAAGCGCTGGTGGTCGTAGTCGAGGTGGGGGAGGTACGCCATCGTCAGCGTCGGGCGGTACGTCCGCAGCGTCCGCAGCGCCGCGTCGGCGATCCAGCGGCTGGACGGCAGCCCGGACTTCGGCCCCCAGAAGTCGAAGAACGGAAACGGGCCGAGCTCCCCCTCGATCCCGGCGCGGAACTCGTCCGGCGCGCCGTAGGTCGCGAGGATCTTCCGCCCGTCCGCAGGGTAGAACGGCCGCGGCGTGATCGACCAGTCGACGTCCGCGCCCATGTTCCACCACCAGAAGAGCTTGGCGCAGGTGAACTTCGGATCGAGCTCCTTCGCGCGCTCGTAGAGCTTCGGTCCCCTGACGAGGGCGTTGGACTGCCGCCAGAGCCACACCTCGCCCAGGTCGCGGAAGAACCACCCGTTGCCGACGCAGCCGTGCTCGCGCGGGAGAAGCCCGGTGAGCATCGTCGCCTGCGCGCTGCACGTCACGGCGGGAAGCACGCCGCGCATCGGCGCGCCGTCGCCCCGCGCCTGCAGGCTCTGGAGGTTCGGCGTGGCTTCGCTGATCTGGCGCGCGGTCAGGCCGACCACGTCGAGGAGGAGCACCGGCTTCAAGCTGGGGCGAGATGCTAGCATCCGCACATGCTCAGGAAACTCTTCGGCGGCGGCCGCAAGCCGGCCCTGGTGAAAGGAACGCACAAGCTTCAGGACGGCTTCGCGAAGAAGGTCGACGTGGGGGACGTCCTGGCGGGCACCGGGCGGCAGGTGGTCTTCTGCCGGATCGAGGGCAAGCTCTACGCGCTGGACTCGCAGTGCCCGCACGAGGGCGGCCGCATCGCCGACGGGCCGCTGCTCGACGGCAAGCACGTGACCTGCCCGCTGCACCACTACAAGTTCGACCCGACGACCGGCAAGGCCGTCGACGTGGCCTGCCCGAACGCGAAGGCGTACAAGGTCCGCGAGGCGGACGGGGACGCGGAGATCTGGCTCTAGCGGAGCGGGCGATTCCGACGCCGAAGGAGGCGGTGCGGATCCAGAGGCGGCTCGCGGCGCGCGTCGTCAAGCGCAACACCTTCGAGAGCCTCGACGCGGTCGACACCGTGGCCGGCGTCGACGTCAGCATCAAGCGCGGCGAGGCGCGGGCCGCGATCGTCGTGCTGGCGTATCCGGGGATGGAGCTCGTCGATCAGTCCACCGCCGTGCGCCCGGTCGAGTTTCCGTACGTGCCCGGACTGCTCGCGTTCCGCGAGCTGCCGGCGATCCTCGACGCGTACGAGGAGCTCGCCACGCAGCCGGACCTTCTGATGGTCGACGGCCACGGGTACGCCCACCCGCGCCGCTTCGGCGTGGGCTGCTACGTCGGCGTCGAGCTCGACCTGCCGGCGATCGGATGCGGGAAGTCGCTCCTCGTCGGTGAGCACCGCGCGCCCGGCGCGCGCCGCGGCTCGCGCACGCAGCTCAAGCACAAGGGCGAGGTGATCGGCACCTGCCTGCGCACGCGCGACGGGGTGAAGCCGATCTACGTCTCGATCGGCCACCGGATCGACCTCCCGACCGCGGAGCGGGTCGCTTTGCGCTGCGCGCGGCGCTACCGGCTGCCCGAGCCGATCCGCGCGGCGGACCGGGCGGCGGGGCTCGTGCCGTAGCGATGAACCGGACGCCGCGGCGGCGCGTTGGACGCGTCATGCGGCTCCTGCTGTGGCCCCTGATCGCCTCGGTGCTCGTGCTCGGCTTCTTCCTGACGCGCTGGCTCGACGGCGGACCCGGCCGCGCGCCGGCAGGGCCGGCGCCGGAGGCGTCGAACGCGGGGACCCGAGAGCCCGCCGAGCTCGCCGCCGTCGCGCCGCTTCCGGACGAGAGGGCCGTGCAGGACTCGCGTCAAGTCGTCGTGGATCAGGAGTCGGTCGCACCGGCGAACGCGCCCTCGTCCGAGCTGTACGTCACGCTGTTCGACCGTCTGACCGGGCGCCCGGTCGCGAGCGACGTCGAGCTGTGGCAGCTCGGCCTGCCGGAGACCGAGATCTGGACCGCGGGCGATCGCCTGCACGCCGCGGAGCACGTGCCCGCCTCCGGCCGGCTCTTCCGCCACCTGCGGCCCGGCGAGTACCGCGTGTTCGCGCGGGCCCGCCTGCTCGCGGCCGTCGACCCGCCGGCGTTCGCGGTGCGGGAGGGAAGCGACAGCGTCGAGCTCCTCATCGACCTGCCGACGACGGCTCGTATCCACCTCGAGCTGCGCGATCCCGACGGCAACTTCGTTCGCTCCGCGCGCTACCGGCGCAGCATGCTCTCCGTCGAGAAGCCCAAGGCTCCCTTCGCGACGCCGCGAAGGAAGAAGGTGGGCGACATACTCATCGGCGGCGGTGGAGCCGGCGGCGGCTTCCGAAGTCGCTCGATGCGCGCGGGCCGGCTCGGTTTCGCGCTCGGCGTCTTCCGCGAGCGTGACTGCACCGACGCCTACTCGTACAAGTTCCACCTGCGCGCGGACCGTGCCGAGTACGTGCGCTTCGAGCCGCCCGGGTTCGAGCTCGATCAAGAGGCCGAGGATGCCGACCACCTCCCCGACGTCGTCTTCGTCGCCGTCGCCGTTCCCAGCGACTGGTTCGACGAGGCGATCCGGCTGCCCAACGGCTATCCCGCGCGCGAGGAGGGCGCGACGATCGTGATCGAGAGCGGCGCCCTCCGGCGCGAGCCCGGCACGCCGGTCGACCTCTGGAACCTCGTGCCCATCCGGGTCGAGGTGACCCTCGACGGCTACGAGCCCCTGGAGTTCACGACGACGCTGGCCGACGGCCCTCCGCGGCTGCGGACGCTCACGCCGAAGTGAGGAGCGCCGTTTTCTCCTCGATTCGCGCATCATGAACGCCCCCCGCGGGCTCTCCCCCCGCGGATGAACGATCCGATGTCCGAGCCGGTTCCGCCCCAGGCGCTGCAGCAGCAGGCCGACTTCGTGCGCGCCCTCGCCCGCAGGCTCGTCGGGGACGAGCACATCGCGGACGACGTCGAGCAGGAGGCCTGGTTGCGTGCGCTCGAGCGGCCGCGGCCGCTGGGAAACCTGCGGGCGTGGCTCGCGGCGGTGACGCGCAACCTCGCGACGCGGGTGCACCGCTCGGCGGGGCGCCGCGCGGCGCGCGAGGCGGAGGCGGCGCGTCCCGAGGCGGTCGCGTCGACCGCCGAGCGCGAGGCCGCGCTGCGATCGGTGCTCGAGGCGGTGCTCGCGCTGGAGGAGCCGTACAAAACGGCGATCCTCCTGCGCTACTACGAGGGCCTGCCGGCGGCCGAGGTCGCCGCCCGCACCGGCGCGCCGCTGGCGACGGTTCGGAGCCGCCTGCAACGCGGCGTCGCGCGGTTGCGCGAGCGGCTCGACCGCGAGCACGGCGGGGATCGTTCGTCCTGGTGCGCGGGGCTCGTCGCGAGCCTCGGCCTCGAGGGAACGGGCGGAACCGTGGGGGTCGTGATCATGGCGGGCAAGTTGAAGATGGCGATCGCGGCGAGCATTTGCGTGGTCGGAGGCGTGGGGCTCTGGCGCGCGCTGCCGTCGCACCCGGCGTCGCCGGAAGCGGAGGCGCGCGTCGCGCGCCAGGCCGAGCCGGAGCTGGTCGCGGCGACGGGGGCGGAGCAGGACGTCCCCGACGTCGCGGCCCCGGCCGGCGTTGCGGAGGAACGTGCACCGGTACCGGCGGCGGAGCCGCCCCCGCCCGCGGAGGAGACGTTCGAGCTCCGCGGCCGCGTCGTCGACCGCCACGGCGCGCCGGTGCCGACGGCGACCGTGTTCCTCGGCATCGCCATTCCGGACGGGCACGGCGACGTTCGCTCCGCGTTGCTCCCCGTGGACGAGGAAGGTTGGTACACGGCGGAGTACCCGCTCGGGCACCTCAACCTCTACGCCCGCGCTCCGGGCTACTCGCCGTCGCGCGCGATCATGCGGGATCACGTGCCGGACACCGTGCTTCCGACGCTGGTGCTCCCCGGCGCGGGCAGCGGAGTCGCCGGCCTCGTCCTCGACCCCGACGGCGTCCCGGTCGCCGGCGCCGCGGTGGAGATCTACGAGGAGCGGAAGATCCTCGTCGGCGAGGAGGGCACGCGCGGGCAGCTCGAGTTCCCCTACGTCCACCACACCGACGACGCGGGCCGGTTCGCGGCGGATGGGCTCTTCCCCGGGAGCAACGAGCTCGTCGTCAAGACCGACGCGTTCCCGGATAGGCGTGTGCTCGCGGCCGTCAAGCCCGGCGAGACCAGGGACGTCGTGGTCCGCCTCGAGCGCGGTGAGGAGATCCGCGGGACGATCACCGACGACACCGGTCGTCCGGCACCGGGCGTAGCGCTCACGCTGACCAACCCGATGAAGTGGGGGCAGTACGAGGTGAGCCATGCGCTCGACGCGCGCACCGACGAGGACGGAACTTTCGCGATCGAGAACGCCGCGCCCGGCGAGGTGGAGATCTGGGCGCGGCACAAGTCCCTCGGCAACGCGTACGCGAAGCTCGTCGTCGAGCGCGGGCGCACCACTTGGTGGGATCCACAGCTCGAGCGCGAGCTCGTCCTGCGCGGCCGTGTCGTCGACGGCGAGGGCGAGCCCATCGCCGGATGGCGGGTCGTCGCGCAGGGGCGCCCCGAGGACAACCTCGTTTACTGGAAGGAGCGGCGGACGACGGACGAGGAGGGGCGTTTTGCGATGCCCAACTGTCCGGAGAAACCGCTGCGCGTGCAGATCTGTGAGCCGAACCGCTCCGACGCCCCCGTCCTCGTCGCGCTGGAGACGGTCCTGCCCGGCCAGCCGGAGGTCGTGTTCACCATCACCGAAGCGCTGGTCGACTACGCCGACGTCACCGGCATCCTCCTCGACCACGCGGGCGAGCCGTTCGCGGAGCAGATGGTCTTCCTCGCGCGCGACGAGGCCCACACGATGGCGAAGCCGGCCGAGGTGGACGCTGAGACGGGCGCCTTCCGCTTCGAGAGCATGCCTCCGGCCACGTACGTCTTGAGCGGGTGGCTTGGAAGATACGGCTTCCTGCGCCTGCGGGAGCTGGACGTCGAGCCGGGGCAAGACCTGGACCTCGGAGAGATTCGCACCCAGCCGCCGGGCGGGCTCGTCGCGACGGTGATTCGATCGGAGGACCTGGGCGAGGCCACACCGGAGTTCACGATCTACGGCGAGGGCAGCTTGAGCGGCATCGCCCACACGTCGCGCGGCGAGATGCCGGCGCGGCTCGAGCTGCACCCGGGCGACTACGTGCTGAGCGCGCGCGGCACTTCGATCCTTCCCGCGAGCGTCCGCTTCGCGATCCGCGCGGACAAGGACACGCACGTCGAGCTCCGCCTCGAGCGCGGCACGATGCGCGGCCTCCAGTTCTTCGAGCCCGAGAACGCCGTCCCCGGTCAATCGGTGAAGGTCGTCGTGCGCGACCTTGCGACCGGCGAGGTCGAGCTGGAAAGGGAATACGGCCGCGGCTACCGCGACCATCTGGGAGGCGGGCTTCCGCTCGATCCCGGCGACTGGAAGCTAGAGGCGGTCACCGACACCGGTTTGCGCTACGAGCTCGAGCTGCACCTGACGGCCGACGAGAAGGTCGAGGTTGCGGTCGAGGCATTGGTCGACGGCTGACTTCGTCTAGGTCGTCGTTGGGCGCTCGAAGAAGAAGAAATCGCAGAGAAACCAAGGTTGCAGAGACTCGTGCGCTCGGTGTGAGAACGCTACCCGAAGGTGCCTCGCCCCTCCCTTCGGCGCACTCCGCTCATCCCCGGCTTAGCGAGGTGTTCCAGTGGGCGCACGGGGGGATCTGCAAAGAGCCGGGCGGTCACTTCCTACTTTGACCGTTTCCCGCTCTTCTTGGGCGCCCGCTGCGAGAGAGCGCTACCAGCAGCCGTCTTCGAGGCCTTGCCTGTGCGTTTGTCCCGAAGGACTTTGGAAGCGGCCTTGCCTGCTCTCTTCGATGTACGTCGTTGTGATGCCAACTCGAGTTCTCCTTGGCCCCCTGGGGGCATTAGATTGCTAGAACGAAACGCCTGGGTCACCAAGAACATCAAGGAGGTGGCCAAGCGTGTCTCTCCGGGAAGACCCCACCACGCAACGATCCCTCGCCTCCGCAAGCTTCTCGGCGATCGACTGCGCCTTGGCCGCATCATGTTCCCGTGCCATCCACAGCACATACGCGAGGAACATCCACCGTGGACGCCGCCCCTTCTCCAACGGCTGCTCCAAGAGGGATGCCTTCCTGGAGAGCCACCCCTCATCCAGCCAGTCAAACTGCCTTCCCCTCGCCAAAGCGTTGCAAGCAGCCTCCAATAGAGTCGGTGGAACGCTATTACGCGCGAAGGTCTGAAGCTGCCAGGAGACCGCGCTGCTCTCGAGAGCTTCCTTGGGAAGCATGTCGATGAGTGCTCTGCGATGACGAACCGAGATGTCCTCGCTTCCGAGGCAGTAGAGGATCGCGTTCTCGTACTCTTCGCCACCCGCGTCTCCACGGACCGAGATGGCAAACAAGACCGCCTCCATATCGCACAACTGGATCGGTTCGAACAGATCTCCCTGCTGATAGGACAGAGCTTGAGCCGCGCGAGCTTGCTCCTTGTCCTTCCCGGGGGAACGAAAAGTACTATTGGTCATGTACGCCCTAAGAAGCGCATCCTCTACCCGAGTGCTTACCTTTTCTCGGACAGCACGCCGCCAGCAAGCAGGACATTCGTCTGCATCCTCGGTCTTATGGATGGGGAGCGTGCTACGCACGAGACCCACATACTCCGCCACATAGTGCTCCTCGATCTTGGCGCGTTCTTCGTCGCTACACCGATCCACAATCACCATTGCGGCCAGTTCCTCGACGCCACGCGTACGCAGCAACTTGGACAGCCTGATCAGCGTGTTGCCGCTTGAAGTTCCAACATCGACCACTAGCGCTCGCCGTTCTCTCGCAAGAGCTGCAGTCTCGGGAACTCGGATTCGCCCCTCGTAGTACCGCGCCTCAATCAGGGGCCACTCAGATAGCCCGCTGTCGCCTGCCAACTGCTGGACAACAGTGGCAAGCCCGATCGCAGGCTCCGCTCTGGGGGCGCACACGATGGGCCAGATCCCGGACCTGGAGAGACGGGTAATGAAGTCCAAGCTCTGCTTTCGAATCCAGTTGCGACCCTTCTCGTCGCCGAGGAGGTCTGGCTCGCTAACGGCTGGAGTCAAGTGGTAGTCCCCGCTGACGAGGTGACGTCGGATGGCCTTTGCGTCGGCGGCAATCGACCAGAATTCTTCATCTCCGCCAAACATATCTTGAAGTCGTAGTTGAAGGTCCTCGACCCGTGACCAGGACCTCCTCGACTCGGATGCCGACTGTCTATCGAGATCGACGTACTTAACGGGGACTTGAAGCTCGCACTTCGGGCACTCCTCCCTTGCCAGAATGTGGGACCGTACCGACTCGGTCAACATTGCGTGCGTAACGCTCCTGAGTTCGCCTCCGTAGCTCCCAAAGTCCACAACGGTGACCACACCGACGACACACCCACCTTCGCGCAGTATCGCGCGAGACAACCTCTCCAACAGTCGGCCCGAGTTAAGCACATCAATGAAAACTACACACCTTTGTCCCGCCAACTCGCGCTTGCTGCCAAGAACATGGATCTCCTGGAAGCCAACGGCGTGGATGATGTCGACGTCCCGGTCCGCCTCCGCCAGAACCGACGCTGCCTTCGCAGCCGTGTCGGACATTTGAAACCCGTGAGTTAGGATGTAGTCGTACTCCCAGTCCGCGGCCAACCGCAGGAAACGGTGTGCCAGAAGGTGCGAGACCTCCTTACCCTCCTCAGACTCCCGGAGAGCTGCAAAGGAGAAGTACTTAGAGCAATGGTATCCAGAGGGAAACGCAAAGTGCCCTTTCCTAATCACTCCAGCCCTGTCCAAGTCGCTTCGCGTGTCAGGGGCGAGGACCTCCATGCACAACTCCTCTTGCTTTCGGCGCGCGTTGTCGACAACCGACGAAGCAAGGTGAGCCAGGCGCGTCGGAAGCGCAGCCATGTTGCTCTTAGAGGTAGTCATCTGACTTCTTTTCCTCGTGTGCGCGCGGCAGCTCGAAGGCGGCCTAGGACAGTCTCGATCCGACGGTAGATCGTCGAGGTCCCGACTCCTTCAAGTTCCGCGATCTCCTCCAACGTTAGCTCATCGATGTACTTCAGGCGGAGGAGTTCAGATTCGGTGGACGGGAGGCTTCGTAGGATCTCGCTCACGGCATCCGTTTGCTCAACGCCGCCCAAGGATTGGTCCATCAATGTAGGAAGATCATCACTCGCGTCCTCATCGATGGGGACGCTGCGCCCGATCCTCCGGTAGTGGTCGATGAGCTTGTTTCGGGCTATCGCCCATAGGAACCCACGCGGCGTCCGATTCGGGTCGTAGTCCTTTCGCATCACCGCCTCTGCGAATGAGGCGTAGGTTTCTTGGAGGATGTCGAGGGTATCCGCGTCCTGGACCTTCCGACCGACGAAACCGTACAGACCCTCGGCTGTGGCACCGAAGAATTCGGTGAAGGCAGACTTGTCCCCGGCCCTGTACCGGCGAATGATCCCCTTCTGGTTGCTTGTCATGGTGGATGCCAAAGAGGCGGGGGGGCCACCAGCAGGAACCACGCGCCGGAGGCCCCAATTTTCCGCCAATTATGGAGTTTTTCCTCACGTCGGCGGAATCCGTGGAGAATCCGGTTAGCTGGGTCCGAGCCCATACTGGAGCACCTAGGCCGGCCAATAGGTGCCATCTGAGGGCCGGGGCCGAGATCCTGCGGAAAGGACGCGGAGAGACGCAGAGTTAGGGCAAGCGTCGAAGAGCATTGGCGAGGAGTGGCCGGGGAGCCGCGGCGCTGCCATCGGCATAGCCGAAGCCTCCTTGAGCCGGCACAAGCGCCCCGCCTTCGCGGCCGGCTGGGCCTACGCCAGGATGTCGTCCACGACGTGCCCGTGCACGTCGGTCAGCCGGTAGCGGCGCCCCTGGTGCTTGTAGACCAGCCGCTCGTGGTCGAAGCCGAGCAAGTGCAGGATCGTCGCCTGCAGGTCGTGCACGTGCACCGGGTTGCGCACGACGTTGTAGCCGTACGGATCGGTCTCCCCGTGGATGTGTCCCGGCTTCACGCCGCCGCCAGCGAGCCAAATCGTGAAGCAGCGCGGGTGGTGGTCGCGGCCGTAGTTGTCGGCGGTCAGCTTGCCCTGCGAATAGCTCGTGCGGCCGAACTCGCCGCCCCAGACGACCAGAGTGTCCTCGAGCAAGCCGCGCCGCTTCAGGTCGACGACGAGCGCGGCGGACGCGCGGTCGGTCTCGGCGCACTGCACGCGGATGCCGGCCGGCAGGTTGTCGTGCTGGTCCCAGCCCTTGTGGTAGAGCTGGACGAAGCGCACGTCGCGCTCGAGCAGGCGGCGTGCGAGGACGCAGTTCGCGGCGTACGTGCCCGGCTCGCGCGCGTCTTCGCCGTAGAGCTCGAAGGTCTCGTCGGGCTCGCTCGCGAAGTCGGTGACCTCGGGCACCGAGGTCTGCATGCGGTAGGCCATCTCGTAGTTCGCGATGCGCGTCCGGATCTCCGGATCGCCTTCGCGCTCGAGCTGGCCTTCGTGCAGTCTTCGCAGGCTCGCGAGCATGCGGCGTCGCGTGGCCGGCGAGACGCCCTCGGGGTCGGTGAGGTAGAGCACCGGATCGCGCCCGGCGCGGAGCTGGACGCCCTGATGGTGCGTCGGCAGGAAGCCCGAGCCCCACAAACGCGAGTAGAGCGGCTGGCCGCCCTTGTTCTTCGTGACGAGCACCGTGAACGCCGGCAGGTTCTCGTTCAGGCTGCCGAGGCCGTAGCTGATCCACGAGCCCATGCTCGGCCGGCCCGCGATCTCCGAGCCGGTCTGGAAGAAGGTGATCGCCGGGTCGTGGTTGATCGCCTCGGTGTACATCGAGCGCACGAAGCAGAGCTCGTCGACGATCTTCGCCGTGTGCGGGAGCAGGTCGCTGACCCACATCCCGCACGCGCCGTGGCGCCGGAACTCGAACTGAGCGCCGGCGAGCGGAAGCGTCGACTGGTTCGCCGACATGCCGGTGAGCCGCTGGCCGCGGCGGACCTCGTCGGGCAGCTCCTCGCCGTTCTTCTCGTTCAAGAGCGGCTTGTAGTCGAAGAGGTCCTGCTGCGAGGGCGCGCCGCTCTGGAAGAGATAGACGACGCGCTTCGCGCGCGGCGCGAAGTGGGGGAGCGTCTCGTCGCGGCCGAACAGGCGCCCGAGCGCCAGGCCGGCGAGCCCGAGGCCGGCGCCCGAGAGGAAGTGCCGCCGTGTCGGCTCGAGGAGGTCGAACGGCGCGCTCATCGCCGCGTCACCACCGGGTCGTAGCTCATCAGCGTGCTCGCCACCACCGCGTAGGCGGCGAGCTCGATCTCGTCGAGCTCGGGGTCGCGAACGTGCTCGCCGACCGTGAGCAAGGCGCGCGCGTCCTCGGGATGCTCGGCGAACTCCGCGCGCTGATCGTCGAGGAGCTCGCGCAGGACGGCGAGCTCTTCTTCGGACGGGCGCCGCGTGGCGAGGAGACGGAAGGCGTAGGTGAGCCGCGCGTCCTCCGATGCGTCCGCCTCGCGGAGCACGCGCTCGGCGAGCGCGCGGCTCGCCTCGACGTACTGCGGGTCGTTCCACAGCACGAGGGCTTGCAGCGGCGTGTTCGTCGTCCGCCGGCGCGCGACGCACACCTCGCGCTTGCCGGCGTCGAAGATCATCATCGACGGCGGCGGCGACGTGCGCTTCCAGAAGGTGTAGAGGCTGCGGCGGTAGAGCCCGTCGCCGGCGTCCGCCTGGTAGACCTGGCCGGACTTCTCCTTCCAGAGGCCCGGCGGCTGGTACGGCTTCACGCTCGGCCCGCCGATCCGCTCGACGAGGAGGCCGCTCGCGAGGAGCGCGCCGTCGCGGATCCACTCCGCGGGCAGGCGCTGGCTCGTTCCTTCGGTGCTCTGCCGGTACGTCGACGAGAGCGCGAGGCGCTTCACCATCGCCTTGACGTCCCAGCCGGACGCGACGAGCTCCAGCGCGAGGTAGTCGAGCAACGCCTGATCGGCCGGCGGCGAGCCCTGGCTGCCGAAGTCCTCGGGCGTCGCGACGAGCCCCCGGCCGAAGACGAGCTGCCACAGCCGGTTGGCGGCGACGCGCGCGGTCAGCGGGTGCTCGGGATCGGTCAGCCAGCGCGCCAGCCCGAGGCGGTTCCGCGGCAGGTCGTCGGGGAACGGATGGACGGCGGGCGGCGTGTGCGGCTCCACTTGCTCGGCGCGCAAGGCGTAGGAGCCGCGCTCGAGCCGGTACGTGGGACGCGGCTCGTCGGTCTCGACCATCGTCATGATCGCGGGCGTCGCGTCGACGAGCTTGCCGAGCTCGGCGCGGAGGGAGCGCAGCTCCTCGTGCGCGGCGGACCAGGGGGAGTCGGCGGGCTCGAAGCGCGTCGCCGGCGTCCAACCGGCGTGGAGCAACGCGATCTCGTCGGGATTCAGCCGGCGGTCGAAGACGTGGAGCTCGTCCACCCGGCCGCCGGCGAACCCCCGATCGCGGAAGCGCTGTCCCAGGGTAAGGACGAGCCCGCCCCCGCTGACGATGTCGCGCGTGAGGTGATCGCGGACGGTCTCCGTCTCGAGCACGACGCCGTCGAGGTAGAGCTCCACGCCGTCCGCGCGCGACGAGCCGTCGTAGGTGACCGCGACGTGGACCCAGCGCTCCTCCGGGATCGGCTCGCGCGCGCGCACGCGGATCGCGTCGCCCGGCCAGAAGTGGATCAGCGAGAAGCTCGGACGGCCGTGCTCGAGCAGGAGCTGGTAGCCGCAGCTCCCCGCGTCGGTCCACGCGCGCGAGCGGTGCAGCACGACCGCGCGGTCCTTCCGGTCCGGCGTTCGGATCCAGAGCGAGAGCGTGAACGGGTCCCAGCGCCGGAACTCGCCGACGCCCGGGAAGGTCGCGTTGTTCTCGCCGGAGAGCTCGAGCCCGTTGCCGAAGCGGCCGGGCGCCACGCGCGGGTCGTCCGCGACGCGGCCGGGCTTCTCCGCGTCGGACGCGTTGGCGAGGGCGCCTTCCTCGATCGCCTCGAACGAGAAGCCGCCGACGTGTCCGTCCAGGAAGCGCTCCGGTTCCGCGGTCTCGGCCAGCGCGTTCTCGGCGCTCGCGATGCTCTCCTCCAGCTCGGCGATGCGCGCGTCGTCCTCCGGCTCGGTCAGGAGCAACGCCGGCGTCGGCACCGCGCTCGTGAAGTGCGAGTAGAGCCCCGACTCGTCGATGTTGTCGAAGAAGGCGGCGAGCCCGTAATAGTTTTCGTGCGCGACGGGATCGAACTTGTGATCGTGACAGCGCGCGCACTCCATGGTCAGCCCGAGGAAGGCCGTGCCGAAGGTGTTGACGCGGTCGGCGACGTACTCGGTGCGGAACTCCTCGTCGACGCTCCCGCCCTCGTTGGTCTGGCGGTGCAGCCGGTTGAAGGTCGTCGCGAGCCGCTGCGCGCGCGACGGCGCGCGCAGGAGGTCGCCGGCGAGCTGCCAGACGATGAACTCGTCGTACGGCATGTTCTGGTTGAAGCTCCGGATCACCCAGTCGCGCCACGGCCAGACCCGGCGCTCCACGTCGTTCTGGTAGCCGTAGCTGTCGGCGTAGCGCGCCAGGTCGAGCCAGTCGGCCGCCATCCGCTCCCCGTAGCGCGGCGACGCGAGCAGGCGGTCGACGACCGTCTCGTGCGCGCCGACGCTTTCGTCCGCGAGGAAGGAGTCCACCTCCTCCAGGCTCGGCGGCAGTCCGGTGAGGTCGTAGGAGACGCGCCGAATCCAGGTCTCGCGGTCCGCCTCGGGAGCGGGGCTCTCGCCCGCCGCCTCAAACCTCGCGAGCGTGAAGCGGTCGAGGTCGTCGCGGACCCAACCGGCGTCGACGACGAAGGGGTGCAGGCGGCGCCGCGGCGGGACGAAGGCCCAGTGCTCGTCGTACTTTGCGCCCTGCGCGATCCAGCGTTCGATCCGCGCGATCTCTTCCACCGACAGCGAGAGATTCGAGTCGGGCGGCGGCATCCGCACCGACGGGTCGTCGCTCGTGATGCGGTAGACGACCTCGCTGTCTTCGGGATTGCCGGGCACGATCGGCGCGTAGCCGCCGAGGTCTTCGGTCGCGCTGTCGAAGTCGTCCAACCGGATCCCGCCCTCGCGCAACCGCGCCGCGCGGTCCGGCCCGTGGCACGGGAAGCAGCGATCGGAAAGGAGCGGGCGGATCTCGCGACCGAAATCGACCTTGGGCTCCTCGGACGGCGGCGCCGCGACGAGCGACGACCCGTACAGCGAGACGATGGCGGAGAAAGCGAGGAGCGCTTTGACGTGGAGCGCGTTCATGGCGCGGCGGCGGAACTCAGTATAGGTTCGCTAGAATCCAGGAGTCGTCGCGTTTCACCCTTCGGCCACCATCACCGGAAAGCAGGCTGACATGAGGTCCCCCTTCCTCTTCGCGTTCCTCTCGGCAGGTCTGGCCCTGGCACCGGCGGTTGGCGCGCGCCCACCGGGCGGCGGGGGAGGCGGCGGGGGGAGCGTGCCGCCCAACTCGGTGGTGGTCGTCACGAGCGACGGGTTCTTCGTTCCCGACACGGCGAGCAGCACGCCGCTCCTCTTCATTCCGGATTCGAGCTTCCCCGGCGCGCCGGACTTTGTGCGGCCGGCGGTTCAGTGGGAGCCGCGCACCGATTGCTTCCTCGTCGCCTCGGCCGACCGGCTCTTCCGCGTCTGCATCACGTCCCTCGAGCAGGGCACGTTCACGATCGACGACGTCACGCCGAGCACCGCGGCGCCGATGAAACTGCTCGACCTGGACGTGAACCCGGGAACCGGGGCGCTCTACCTCCTCGACCAGACGACGAAGACCGTCGAGCGCTACCAGGCGCCGTATGCCGCCGGCATGGTCTCCGACCTCTCGATCCCGATCCCGCCGACCACGCGGTCGATCGCGCTCGACAGCCGCGCCGTCAAGCCGGCCCTGCTCGCCGGCGAGACGATGCAGGTCACGCGGGTCTTCTTCGACGGATCGACGCAGGACGTCAGCTTCCTGCTCTTCCCCACGGGCCTCGACCAGGATCCCCAGATCAAGGGCAACGGCGGCTCGTTCATGTGCAGCAGCCAAAACGACGTCGGCGTCGCCACCGGCACGCCGAGCGTGATGTTCTCGATGAACTACGGGGCAGGTTGCCTGCCGCTCGCTTTCGGGACGGAGGACGTCGAGTGGGATCCGATCAAGCGGCGCGCGTACGTCCTCGCCGAGGACGGTACCTGCCCGACCTTCTCGTCGGGACCGAACCAGGTCGTGCGCTTCCCGACCGCGCAGGTGCCCGGGATCATCGTCCCGAAGCTGCACACGTACGCGCCGGGCTCGGGAGTCACCGGGACCGAGGGCGACCTCGCGGTCGTGTACGACGACTTCGCGTTCGTCACGCGGTATGGCGAGAGCTGCTACCAGGGATCCGCCGCGGCAGCGGAGCTCGACGCGCTTCAGCTTCCGGTCGCGGGCTTCCCGCTCCTGACGCTCGAGCTGCGCAAGTCGGAGCCGCTCAGTCCCGCGCTGCTCGTCATCGGGTTGCAGCGCTCCGCCCTGCCGCTCCTCGGAGGCTGTCTCGTCGTCGCCAGCCCGGACTTCCTCTTCTCGATGGGGACGACCGACGCGCAGGGCTTCGCGTCGCTCGACCTCGCCGTGCCGCCGACCGTTCCCGCAGGAACGGACCTCTACCTACAGGGCGCCGCCGCGGCCGCCGGAGGGTGGTCGGTCAGCCACGGGCTCTTGGTGCACGTCGGGATCAAGTAGCGCGCGTCAGCGGATGCGCTTGACGATGTGCCAGCCGTACGGGCTCTTCGTCGCGTCGTAGGCCGCGATGCCCACCTCGCCGACCTGGAGGCGCCAGCCGCAGTCGCCGAACGCCTGGACCATGCCGGTGCGCGGCCGGCCGGCGCTGCCGTCGAGCGACATCGTGTACTCGCCCGGATAGGCGTCGTCGGTGTGCTCCTTGACCAGCGCGTTGAAGTCGCCCGTGCCTATGATGTCGGCGTAGAGCTCGGCGGCGAGCTGCTCGGCCTGGTCCTTGGTCCGCGTCGCACCGCCGGCCTTGCCGTCGAAGCTGACCAGCAGGTGCTGCACCTCGACCACGTTGTCGGTGTGCTCGGGCTTGGCCTCGAACTCCGCGATGAAAGCTCGCATGTGGCCCACCGGATCCGCCTCGGCGGCCTTGGCGGCCTCGGACTTCACGGGTCCCTCGTCCGAGTCCGAGCAGGCGAAGAGCGCTAGGCCGAGAAAGAGGGGCAGGAGGATTCGTCTCATCGGTCTTCCCGGGTTAGGCAGGGGCGTCCGGCGGGTGATGGCGACTATCTCTAGCGCAGCGGACGGTTTCGCGCCAATCTTCGGTCCGGCTTCCCGCCGAAAGCCGTCTCCCACGCCATGACCCCCGAAGCCACCGAGCTCGAGCTGGGCGCCCTGGTGCGCCTTGTCGCCCGCCGCGCGCTCGCGCTGCGCTGCCCGCGCTGCGGCGCCCGCGGGATGTTCCGCCGCTTCGCGAAGCTGCACGAGACCTGCCCGACCTGTGAGCTCGTCTTCCGGCGCGAGCAGGGATCCCAGACCGGCTCGATGTACCTGACCGCCGCGGTCAACCAGGTCTTCGCCGCGCTCGTGATCCTGGCGGTCGTCCTCTGCACGGACTGGGGCCTTGCGGTCCAGCTCGCCGTCAGCATCCCGGTCGTGGTCGCCTTCTGCATCGCCTTCCTGCCCTGGTCACAAGCGATCTGGGCCGGCGTGGAGTTCGCGACCGATTGCATCAACCGGGAGGAGTGGGGGCGGCTTCGTGAGACCTCGGAGGGGAACGGAGAGCACGGAGCCCGGAGTTAAACACGGAGAAGGAACGGAGTTATAGGAGACCACGGAGACCGGAATTAACGGAGCACGTCTTCGCGTGTTCTACGACTCCGACCGTTCCACGCAACTGCGTTCCGATACGGCGGCTGTCTCCGTGGTCGCATAACGCCG
>JANQEJ010000150.1 GCA_028278425.1 Planctomycetota bacterium
AGCGCCGTCCTGGACGTTGAGGATCCGGTCGCCGGCTCCTATGTTCTGGAGGTCAGCTCGCCGGGCATCGACCGGCCTCTGACGCGGCTCAAGGACTTCGAGCGCTTTGCCGGTTTCGAGGCGCGCGTCGAGCTGCGCGTCCCGCAGGACGGCCGGCGCCGCTTTCGCGGCCGCCTGATGGGCGTGGACCAAGAGAGGATCCGCCTGGAGACCGAGGAGCACGAGATCGAGCTGTCGTTCGACGACATCCAGAAGGCCAAGCTAGTTTTGACCGATGAGCTGATCGCGGCGAGCCAAGACCGGCCGCGGGTGGCATGAGACGAGTTGGATAGGAACCATGGAGACAACGGCGCTTTCGAGAACGGAGCTTCTTCAGGTCGCGGATGCGGTGGCGCGGGAAAAGAGCATCGAGCGCGAAGAGGTCCTCGAGGCCATGGAGCAGGCGATCGGCAAGGCCGGGCGGGCCAAGTACGGCCACGAGCATGACATCCGGGCCGAGATCGACCGGCGGACCGGCGAGATCTTCCTGCGCCGCTTCCGCGAGGTGGTCGAGGAGATCGAGAACGAGTTCACCCAGATGACCCTGGAGGAGGCCGAGGCGCGCGAGGCCGGCCTCGGCGTCGGCGAGTTCCTGGTCGAGGACCTGCCGCCGATCGACCTCGGGCGGATCGCCGCCCAGACCGCCAAGCAGGTGATCGTCCAGAAGGTCCGCGAGGCCGAGCGCCAGCGCCAGTACGAGGAGTTCAAGGACCGCACCGGCGAGATCGTCAACGGCATCGTCAAGCGCAACGAGTTCGGCAATGTCACGGTCGATCTGGGCCGCGCCGAGGCGCTCATGCGGCGCGACGAATCGCTGCCGCGGGAGAGCTTCCGCAACGGCGACCGCATCCGCGCCTATGTGTACGACGTCCGCCGCGAGCAGCGCGGGCCCCAGATCTTCCTGTCGCGCACCCATCCCCCGACCCCGGGAACGACCAGCAGATCGCGAGCGCGCGTCGCGGCGACGTACGCGAGGCGCACGGCCTCGTCGGCGTCCCGCCTGGACTCGAGCGCCCGGGCCGCCTCGAGATCGGGC
>JANQEJ010000103.1 GCA_028278425.1 Planctomycetota bacterium
GCTCCGTCTCCCTCTTGCCCATCGACATGCTGAGACCTCCTTCGTCACACTCTATTTGCCACCTGCTTGGCGGTCACGCGATCCGAGGAGCTTTTCAACGGGCTGCTAGCAGCCCCTCCAGGACCTCCAGCCGCGCAATGAGATAAGAGGCGAAACTCACGGCGAGCGCGACTGTAGAGTGATCGATCGTTGGGATCGACATGAGAGGGACGCTGATCGCTACGGGGAGCTTGCTTGCGGGCTTCATGATCCTCGTCGCCTTCCTTCTTCGCGAGGAGGGCACGACGATGCAGGGACCCGCTATCCAAGACGCGAAAACCGAACCGGGGGACGGCAACGAAGGCACTTCCCTTCCCGACCCGGCGGAGTCCGGACGCCGCGAGGTCACAACCGATGTCGAGAGCGAAGACTCGTCCCCGGTAGTCCGTGCCGCTTCTCCGGCGATCCGGGGGACTCTCCGCGACGCCAACTCCAACCTCCCCGTCGGTCCCGCCACGGTTCATCTCAAGCGCAAGACCGACGACAAGATCGTCGGGAATACGAAGGTCGGAGAGGAGGGAAGATTCGCCTTCTCCGACCTCACCGCAGAGGGAACTTTCGTCCTCCTGGTCGACGACCTTCCCGACGGCTACCTGCCGCCCTTCCGTCAGGAAACCGAAGTTCTCTTCCACGAGCAGTACTCCCGCGGGTACTTCGCAACGGTCGTCCGCACGGCGGAATCCGGGGAGGTCGAACAAGACCTCTTCGTTCATCGGTCTTCGACGGTCAACGGCCTCTTGCTGGGCGCGCAAGGAGAGCCCGTCGCAGGCGGATACGTGTACCTGATGCCTCTCGCCGCCGGGCTCCAACAAGACACGCCGGCGGCGTTCTCGGATGAACGCGGCGAGTTCGTTCTCAAGAACGTTCGCCCCGGCAGGTACCGCTCCTACCTTCGGTTCCTGGAAGACACGCACGCCTATGCGCACGAAGCGCAGCCTCCCCCCGAGGTCGTCGACGTCGCGCCCGGGATTCCGACGACCCTGACCCTGCGCCTCGGGACGGGGAACCGGACCATTCGAGGGGTCGTCTTGGATCAGGACGGAGCGCCCTTCGCGGGGGCCGAGGTCCTCGCCTACTACTTCTCCTCCGCACGGGAGCTCGGTGACGGCGAGATGCCCTTCAACATGAGCAACGTCGCCGCTAAGACGCGGACGGATGAGGCGGGAAGGTTCACGATCACCTCCCTGCACCCGCGCAGGGTGAAGCTTCAGTTTGAAAGGAACGGTTGGAACAACCCCGTATGGCACTCCGACCACACCATCCCTCACTGGATCGACCCGGTGACGGTGGATCTCCGCCTTGGAGACCAATCGGTTCATCCCGTGACGCTTCCCCGTTCTCGGCCGTTCATCGTGGACGGGACGATTCGCTGCGAGGGAGACCCGTCACGCTACGAGGTCGTGGTCTACACGTCTCCCTCCGACGCGGAGGGTGAAGTCGTCGCCGTGAGCGAGCAGGGGACCTTCCTCTGGGGATGTGAGACTCCCCACGACGGTGTCACGCTCACCGTACGAACCCGAGAACGACGCCGAGAGCAGGTGTGGGCGGCCACCCTGGTTCCCGTCCCTCGTCGGCAACCGCTAGAGGTTCGTCTGTGAAGGATCTGCGGCCCCTCCGACGGGAGGGGCCTCGCCTAGGGTTCGGGCCCTTGCGGAATCCCGCGCTCTACGGACCGAGAATCGTCGAGGTGCTGTTCGTGCTCCTGAAAAAGGGCACGAACGTGACGTCGACCACGATGCCCTGCGCGTACAGGGTGACGCCCGCGCCGGGAGGGATCGGGAACTGGGGCCCGGTGTAGGCACCCTCGGAGGTGAAGACGAAGACCGTCGGGGCGACGACACCCGGGACCGCCGTCGCGTTGAAGACGCCGTCGGGGACGACCAGCAGGTTCGCCTGCCCGCCAAAGACCGGGACGCCGGGGTTCGGGATCGGGGTCAGCGAGAGGCCGGACACCGCGATGTTCGGGACACCCGATGACGCGGTGGCCCGGTCGCGCAGCTCGATGCCGAGCGTGGAGAGACCGCTGCTCACGGAGAGGCGACGGCCGTTGGTCGCGCCGCCGCCGTTGTCGCCCACCTCGACTCCGCCGCCGGCGGTGTCGGCCTGCGGCTGGACGATGCGATCGCGGAAGGTCAGATGGGCTTCCAACATCGAAACCACGGCCTCGGCGAGCGGTCCGCCGCCGCCGAGCTGGAAGCCGCCGTCGATGTTCAGGCCGCCGGCGAGATCCGCCTGCGTCTCGTTCGTCGAGTGCACGTCCTGGATGCCGTAGTCGCCGAGGCCGCAGACGCCGCCGGTGGCGGTCATGCCCCCCGTAACGAAGTACGTCACCGCGGTGTCGGACGCCGCCGTTCCGTCGGCCGGAAGGACCACGCCGGTTCCGCAGGTGCTGCTGAAATTGAGCTCGACGAGGTACCCGTTGACGAAGCCCGTTGGCGGGCAAGTCGAACCGGGCGGCGAGCACAGCGACGGAGCGACCGTGCACGGGTTCCCGAACCCGGAGTTGCCGACGATGACCAGCGCCTCGGTGGTGAAGCCGATGGAAGCGAAGAGCGGCTCGAGGATCCCGGGGTTCACCGTCGAGGCGACGGCAGGTCCCAGCGTGCGCTCGTAAAAGTCCGCCGACGACGAAGCCGGGGAGCCGATGGTCCCCCAGAACGTGTCGAAGAGCGACTCGTAGAAGCCGTCGACCTCCATGACCGGTCCAAGGTGCGTGACGTGGTTCAGCGTCCCGGCGCCCGTGTAGCACTTGTAGTACCAGTCGCCGGCCACGTCCGGCGGGTTGGCCGCCGCCGTGAAGCCCGAGCTCGGGCTCGAGTACAGGAAAACGACGTCACCTCCGTTGTTGTAGGTGACGTTGTTGGACTGGATGCCGAAGTCGCAGGACAAGGTTGGCGAGAGGTCGACGAAGCCGGCTCCGTTCGCGTAGCCGGGGAAGTCGGAGAGGTCGGGCTGCGAGATGGTCACGAGGGCGTCGAGCGGAACGCTGGGGTGGAGCGCGAACAGATTGGAGAGGAGCGCCGTCGAACCCTGCTCCTCGACCTGGTACCGACGCACGCCCCCCACCGCGAGGACGACGGCAAGCGTCGATCCGGACGTCGGCGAGACCGGGCTGTTCACGACCAGCTCCAAACCGGCCGGCGTGTCGACGGGAGAGAAACTCGGGTCCAAGGTGACCAGGGCGGACGAGCTGATTCCCTCGATCAGGACGGTGTCGCCCGGCTCGAGCCTCGGATTGAGGCTCCCGACGGACCAGACGAGCGCCCGATCGAAACCGCTGGGAGCCGCGACGAGGGACACCTTCCCCTCGTAGTTCGCGGGCAACGGCGGAGGCGGGTCCGGATAAAGCCCCTCGGTGAGCTTCTTCACGCCTTCGTCCGGGAGACCGTCCCCGTCGGCGTCCGCATCGGACATGGCGTCGTAGTCGGCCTTGGTGACGAAGTCGCGGCTGGTCTCGACCCACTTCGTCCCGTCGTAGTTCATGCACAGGCGCATGCGAACGCACTGGTCCTTGCAGAACAGGTTGATGATCGCATCCCACGGCTTGCCGTCGTCCGCGCCGCCGTCGAAGCAGATGTGCCCGTAGTACTCCCAGTTCCCGTTGGCGTCGGGGTACGGGTGGGTGGAGTTCTCGCCCTCCACGAAGACGCATCTTCCGATCGTCTTCAGCTTGCCGGCGGGCGTCTTGTACACGAAAACGAAGTCGCCGGTCGCGACCGCGTTCGTGCAGTAGAGCTCGAACGCTCCCCCTTTCTTGTCTGGTTTCGAGAACTTCAGCTTGGTTCCCGACCCGACCGGAGCACAGGGACAAGACAGGTCCTCCAGTGCCGCCGACGGAAGTGCAAGGAACGGGATCGCACAGAGGAGCCGCAAGCTCCTAACAAGTCGTAGGTTCATCGTTTCCCTCCAAGTGCCAAGAGCGGCGCCGATCGTCCGCCTTGTCGCGAGCCTCATGCGAGACATGCCCACTATAAACGTGCTCGCGAAACGCGCGGGAAAGATCGACGCCCGAAAGCGCTCATGCGAAAGCCGCTCGCGATGGCCCGGCAGAGGAGTAAATGCAAACTCGCCGCTCGCGCTGCTTTCCGTCGTGCTTGGCGTGGGCCGGGAGGGGCCGCTTCGCTCGAGGTGTTCTCTGCGTCAGCCGATCCAGAGCTCGACGGCCGCGGGGAGCGAAGCCGAGAAGCTGATCGGCGACGGCGAGGGCAACAGAGAATGGAACCGCGGGGATGGTTCGGCCCTGCGCGTCCGGCTGGCCCGCTCGCCGCCCTCAGACCCCGATCGTGAAGTCGATCGCGTTGGTGAAGCCGAACCCCTCCCCGATCTGTCCCCCCTGGATGCTCGCGGTCGCGCCGATCAGGGCGCAGTTCGGCGGCACCGGGATCCCGAACGGCGCGCCGAAGCCCAGAGGCCCCCCGCCCGTGACGAGCGGGTTCACGCCGGCCGTGTCGATGAGGAGGATGCAACCGTCTCCGCCCGGCCCCGTCGAGATCGCGAAGAAGTCGACGGTCGGGAGCAGCACAGCGTCGGCCGAGATCGATGGATCCCACATCGACCCGATCCGCGGCGGCTCCGTGCCGAGATCGAGCACGCCGGTGTTGCAGCCCAGGCCGAAGCGCTGCGCCTGCGAGCCGCCGCCGGTGCTGCCGTCGTCCTCGCCGATCTGGAGGTAGAACGAGGAGACGCCGGGAGTCCCGAAGGAGAAGGTGCCGGAGCACGTGCCGCCGGTGTGAACGTCGTAGCAGTCCTCGGTGCCCGTCGCGGGATCCCCGGGCCCGCCGCAGGTCCCGGCGGTGCTCATGAGGAGCGGCCCGCTCACGCCGTCGCTGCCGCCGTAGCTCCAGGCGATCGGCCCGTCGACGAGCTGGAAGCCCTTGCTCGCCACGTCCACGGTCACGTTGAACGCGGCCACGGTCACGCCGTCCACGTTGCCGGGCAGCCCGGTGAAGCTGTAAGTCGCGACCGGCGCCGGCGTCGCGCCGCCACCGGAACAGGAGCCCGTGTAGCCGGAGTAGATGGAGACCGTGAGCGACGCGCCCGGTCCGCCGGCGATCGGGTCCATCGCCGTCGTCGCGTAGCCGAACATGAGGCGGCAGACGTAGCCCGTGAGCCCGCAGGCCTTGGTGCCCCAGTCGACGTGTTCCTCGCCGACGGGAACCGGCGCGTACATGCCGGTGTAGAGCGAGATGCCGTTGTCGTAGCACGCCGGCACGAGCGCGTCGGCCGCCGGGTCGAGCGTCGTGATCTCGCCCGTCGCGTAGTCGAGGGCGAGGTACTCGACCTGGCCGTCGACGCGAAGCGCGGTCTGGGTCCAGCCGGCCTGGGCGAGCGCGATGCCTGCGAGCGCCGCGAGCGCGGCGATGTGGAGTCGTTTCAAGTCGAAGTGCCTCTCCGGGGATCGAGGGCTTCCGGTGGCGGTCCGCGGCGCTACCCGCCGACCGCTCGAGGGGGATGGCCGATTCTTTCAGCCTAACGCCGCCGCGGCGGTTTGGGGGGAGGCTCCTCCTTCGGGCCTCCCATCCGACGCGAAGAGTTTTCCACGCTTCTCACTTCACGAGCCGGGAGGCGAGAAAGCCCGACGGCGGGAAGTAGAGCGCCTCGAAGATCGTGCCCGCGATCGCGAGAAGGCTTCGCGCCCAGCAAAGGAGCAGAACGAACGTGATCGCGTGCCCCGTCTTATGAGGTGCATCAAGACGAGCCTCGAGAGGACGGCGAGCGCGACCCTTCTCATGGCGGCGCATCCCTTTCCCGCGTGTCGGCGGGCTTCGGTCGCCCGGCGGTGTGCCGGCCTGCTGCTGACGCCGTCCTGTCAGCAGCGGCGAGGATCCGAGCGGTACGGGGAAGTTGGACTACGACTGAGCACACCGGCCCATGCACGAGCTCCGGGGACCCGCGTAGCCTCCGTTCGCCTACCCCTCGACTCCGTCCCCCTCCAGCCTCATGAAAACCAAGACGCTCGCAACCTTAGCCGCGGTCTGCCTCCTTTCCACCTCCTCAGCGGCCCACTTCGGCGAAGTCCTGGTCTACGTCCTGGACCACAACGCGAGCAAGGTGTACGCCGTCCTCGTCAGCGCGGATCCCTTCTACCAGGAGTCGAACCAGTCGCCCTGGGCCGACCATCCCGGCGGTCTCGCCTTCACGCTCGACGGGGAAATGCTGCTCGCGAACTACGCCACGGACGTCGTGTACCTCTTCGACGCGGACGGCGGGCCGCCGGAAACCGTGCTCTCGGCGGCGGACGGAGTGACCGGCGTGCGCGGTCCGAGCGCGATCGCCATCGGCACGGCTGGCGAGATCTTCCTCTGCGATTCCGACGGCGGCCGGCTGCTGCGCTACGACGCCGACTACACGAACATGACCGTGATGGCGGACGCGGCCGACGGCCTGGTCGACCCGATCGCGGTCGCGGTGCTCGCGAACGGCGACCTCCTGGTCTCCGACCGCGCGGTCAACACCATCTTCCACGTCGAGCCGATCACCGGCGTCACCACGGTCTTCGAGAGCTTCGGCGCCGCGACGCCGCTGGACGTCGTCGTGCGGAACAACACCGACCTGTACGTCCTGACCGACGCCGGCGATCTCTTCCGCTATCCCAACGCCGTCGCGGGATCCGGCGCGCTGCTCGGCAACTACGGTTTCGGAGAGGGGAGCATCTCCTTCTCGCACGACTTCGCCACGCTCTACCACGTCAACGCCGGCGACGGCAACTTTCGCTACATCGACCCCGACACCGGCGCCGACCAGGTGGTGTTCAGCTTCCCCTTCACCCCCACCGCGGTCGACTGCGTGGGCAGCCGCTACGCCCACGGCACCTACTGGGAGTTCGGCGACCCGCTCGGCGGCACCGGCGGAGTCCCGCCGCGCATCGACGGGATCGGCGAGCCGCGGATCAACCAGAACAGCACGGTCGAGGTGCACGACCTCGTCGGCGGGGCGCCGACCGTGCTCGCGTTCGCGACCGCGATGATCGACGTGCCCTTCCTCGGGGGTGAGCTCCACCTCGATCTCTCCGCACCGAGCATCGTCTTCCCCGCCATGGTCGCGAGCGGCGCGCCGGGAGCGGCCGGCGACGGCGAGGTATCCCTCGGCTTCCCCATCCCCGACAGCCCCTCGATCGTCGGGGGGCCCTACTGGTGGCAGGCGGCGGCGGCCGATCCGGGAGCGCCCCTGGGCGTCTCCATCTCGGACTGCCTCTTGATGTACGTCGGCCTGTGACCCGCCGTTCGCCGCCGCCCCGCGCGGGTCGCCGAGCCCGACGGCAGTGAGCGAAGGCCGCTCAGGCCTTCTTCCGGCGCTTGGTCGCCTTGCGCTTCACCTTGCGCCTCGTCGCCTTCTTCTTCGATCCGAAAAGCTTCGAGATCTTGCGCCTCGCCATCGCGGTCAGCATCCGTTGAAACCGATCCCTCCCTCGCGGCCTATCGCGACCGGGTGTTCTTCTTCTTCTCGTTCAACGACTACGAGGGCGTCAACCTCGAGAAGCCTCGCCGTGGCGCGCTCCAACAACGGCGGGATCTCGCACGCCGCCCAACCCCGTGGCGTCCTGCCGGGCGTTACGAGTAGCCCGGTCATCGCCCAGACCTGGGATCCGGTCATCGACCACTCGACCCTCCTGCCGGACGCGGTGGCGGACTTCATGGGCGTCTCCGGCACGCCGGTGAACGTGCCGACGAGCATCAGCACCGTCCTTTGCGCCGCCCCGTCGCCCGGCTTGACGCTCAGCGGCTCCCCCGGGGTTCCCTTCGCCCTGCCGACCCCGGCGGATTGCAGCCTGGCGGGGCCCTCGCTCCGCTCCCAGGGGGGCGCGCTGAACGGCGCCGGGGCGATCGCCCTGGCGAACGCGATCGACGTCACGATCGGAACGTTCTGAGCGCCCGGCGCGAACGGCCGTACGATCGTTCCCCATGCTCGGGAAGCCCTCCAAGAAGTCGGTCAAGCGCGTCCTCGCGATCCTGATCGGGCTGGCGGTCAGCGGGCTCGCCGTGGAGGGCGGCGCTCGGCTCGCGTTCGCGCCTCCGGAGTACATCAACGGGATGCCGCTCGATCCCGAGCTCGGGTTCCGCTGCCCGGCCAACCGCGAGCAGCGGTGGGTCGACGAGGAGGGCGTTCACACCTTCAAGCTCAACAGTCTCGGATTTCGGGGCAAGGAGCTCCCCGCGCCGGACGAGGAGGCGCCCGCCGGCACGCTGCGCTGCCTCTTCCTCGGCGACTCCTTCATGATGGGGCACGGCGTGCCCGAGGAGGAGCTGATGCCGGGCTCGACGGAGAGCGCCCTCGCGGGGCTCGGCGTTCCGGCGGAGTGCTACAACGCCGGCGTGCGCGGCTACGGCCAGTATCAAGAGCTCCTGCTCCTGCGCCGCCACGGAGCCGACGTCCGGCCGGACGTCGTCGTGCTCCAGATGTTCACGGGCAACGACTTCGTCGACAACACACTGGAGCTCACCGGGCACACGAGGTTCCAGGGCAACTACGTGCGGCCCTTCCTCGTTCCCGACGAAGCGGGCCGGTACTCGGAGCGTTACGTGCACCCGGTGAGGTCGCTCCTCCGCCGGCACCTGCGGAGCTTCGCGCTGCTCGAGTACGGGCTCCTCACGCGCGACGGAACGAGGGCGATTCTGGTCAAGGGCCCCGAGGCCACCCAGCTTCCGGCCGTGGAGCGCGTCCGGCGCGGCCTCCTCCCGCAGGAGCGCTTGGCCGTCCTGCGCGCGCCCGCGCCGGGATCGCCCTGGGAGACCGGTTGGGAGCGCACCGAGGAGCTGGTCCGGAGGATCCGCGACGAGGTGGAAGACCTCGGTGCACGGCTCATCGTCATCGTGCTGCCCCACTCCTATCAGGTCCAGATCGACTCCCGCTTCCTGATGACCGAGCTGCTCCTCCTCTCGAACGGAGGCGAGTCGCTGCACTCGCTCCTGGACTGGAACTACCCGGAGACGCGGCTGCGCGACTTCTTCCGGCGCGAGGGCATCGAGTACCTGCTCGCCCTCGATCCGCTGCGCGAGGAGCTCGCGCGGACGACCCGGTCCGTCTACCAGCACAACGCGCACCTGAACGGCCGCGGCCAGCGCGTGGCGGGCCGCCTCGTCGCGCGGGCGATCGCGGGGCAGGTCGACGACGCCGACCCCGCCAAGCGCGCGCCGGAGGGACGGCCCGTCGACGCCATCCCGCAGCGGGCGTCGGAGCGCGGTTGGATCGATCTCGCGCGGGAGCCGAGCCCCGAGCTCTTCGATCGGGCCTGGCTGCAGTGGACCCCGAGCCGGGGGGACCAGCCGGCGGGTTGGGTCATGCCCGAGAAGGCGATGATCGCGTGGCCGGCGCGCGAAGAGCCCTTCGTGCTGCGCGGCTGGTTGCCGGAGCACGCGCCGTTCCCTTGCTCGTTCCGGGTCCGGGCGGCCGCGACGACGGTCGGCGCGGCGATGGTCACGGATCCGGGTTTCTTCGACATTCCGGTCCAGCTCAAGCTCGACCCCGCCGAGCCCCTTCCGATCGCGAGCGTGCCGCTCGTCGTCGAGGGCAAGAAGTCGTTCCCGTTCGGGAGCTCCGACTGCGCCATGATCCTCTGCGGAGTGGGAGACCCCTCCGCGGAGGACCG
The DNA here is from genome assembly GCA_028278425.1 of Planctomycetota bacterium. Lineage (GTDB taxonomy): Bacteria > Planctomycetota > UBA1135 > UBA1135 > JANQEJ01. The sequence continues at coordinate 9,626 of JANQEJ010000103.1, forward strand.
CTCCCGCTGACGGCGTACCGAGTCGGGCCGGGCGCGGGTTACGATGCGCGTTTGTTCCGCCGCATCAGAAGCAAGCTGGCGCTCCGCCGGCGACGGCCCGGCTTCCGCAGCGCCTTCGGAGGCCTCTGGACGGACCGCCCCGACGCCGGGGAGCGAATCGAGCGGCTGCGGGCCGAAGGCGAGCTCGCGGACGAGGAGGTCGAACGCCTCCACGCCTGGATCCGCGACGGGTTCGTGATCCTCTCCGGCGCCGTCGCCGACGAGATCATCGAGGGCATCAACGCCGAGGTCGAGGAGGCCTGGCGCGCGCGCGACCCGCGCCGTCGCGTCGAGATCGACGGCACGAAGTTTCCGCTCGACCCCGAGCACCGCGGCCCCACCTGCAAGCTGCTCGACTTCTACGTGCACTCCGAGGTCGCGCGCCGCGCGGCGTTCGCGCCGCCGATCCGCCGCTTCCTGCGGACGATCTTCGAGCGCGACGTCCTGCTCTTCCAGGGCCTGAGCTTCGAGCACGGGAGCGAGCAGGACGTCCACCAGGACCCGGCGTACGTCGTCGTCGGGTCGCCGCTCGAGCTCGCCGCCGCGTGGATCGCGCTCGAGGACATCCAGCCCGGGTCGGGCGAGCTCGTCTACTACCCGGGCAGCCACCGCCTGGCCGACACGATTTTCACGAGCCGCGCCCGCAACTACAACCGCAAGCGCGACGGCGAGGCGGTCCACGGGCGCTACCTCGCCGGCCTCCACGAGCGGTCGCGCGCCATGGGGCTGGAGCTCGTGACCTTCCGCCCCAAGCGCGGCGACGTCCTGATCTGGAACGCGGACCTCGCGCACGGGGGAGCGCCCGTCGAGGATCCGGTGCTCACGCGGCGGAGCTTCGTGTGCCACTACGCGCCGCGCGACGTCGAGCCGTACTACTTCTCCTACCTCCCGCGCCAGCGCCGCATCGTCGCCTACGGCGACGGCTGCCACTACTGCAGCGGGCACTACGACGTCTAAGGCAGATCGATCAACAGCGCCGGCTTCACGCGCGTGACCGAGAGGATCTGCCCGCCGACGTTCCAGGCGCCGCCGTCGTCGTCGATGCTCCACGTCATGATCTCGAACACGTCGTCGTGGAGGTTCGACGGAAGCGCGTCGCCGTCGAACACGCCGGCCTGGTGGTCCTCGAACGTGAGAAAGGTCTCCACGGGCGTGCTCCCGGGGAACGGCGTCAGGTCGGCGTCGATGTCCTGGTAGACGCTGCACGCGTCGGTCAGGGGCGGGCCGAAGGTCTTGTTGTCGTTGGCGACGGTGATGCGGAAGCCGCCGGAGCCGTTGTTGGTGAACACGACGGGCTCGGGCATGCCCATCCCCACGATCTCGATGCGCACGCCGCACCAGTAGGGTTGCTTGTACTGGTAGTCGCCCAGGTTCGGGCTCGGCGTGGCGTCCGCCGCGTCCGTCTCGTACCAGAGCGTTCCGAGCGCGACCGCGTCGTTGCGGATCCTGCCGCCGAGGTGGAGGAACGGGTCGACGACCGTCACGCTCCCGAGGAAGTAGTAGACGTAGTCCGCGTTCTCCTGTGAGTTGACGTAGAACTCGAACGTCGGCTCCTTGATCCGCCCGCGCTCGGCGAGCCCGCAGCCGTTGGCGAAGAGAAGGAGAGCGATCGGAAGGGTGGAGGGTTGCAAGGCCTTCATGGGATCCACCATAGGGCGAAGCCCGGCGGCGGGCACGCGTGGAGCCCCGCGGCCCTACGCGCGCTCGCTCGGGCCTCACCGCCGCCGCTGGCTTGTTCCAAAGATCTGTCCAGTCTCAAATAGGCCGCGCGTCGGTCAACGAACTCGCTCACGTCGTTCCCACGGTCGGGCGACGCGTCGCTGCGCCGCAGGACCGACGGAAAGCAACTCCCTTGCGCGTTCCGCCCGCCGGCGTACTCTCGCGGCAGCTTGTTTGCGGGCGTCACCTTGCTCCTAGCGGCGTCCCAGACTCTTTCTTGGGGGGAAGAGAGATGACAGCGTTCACCGCCGGCTCGATCACCAACGGCCTCGTCACGCTCCGGTTCCAGCACAACGACGCCGAGTTCCAGCTCCTCTCGATCGAGAGGGAGAAGCAAGCCGCCGAGCCCGAGCCACCCAAGGGAAAGGGCGCTCCCACGAAGGGAGCCGCGAGGGCCGGAGTCAAGCCGTCGCCCGCGGTGCCGCTCGCGGCAACCGACCTGTGGAAGGTCACGCTCTTCGACCGGAATGCCGCCGGCCCCGAGAACGCGTACTCGATCGTGAGGCCGAGCAACGTCACCGTGATGGACCCGCTTCAGGTGAGCGTCAGCCAAGGCGTGGACGAGGGGCGCTTCACCGCTGTGTGGAACGTCACGGATTGGAAGGATGCCTCTCCCGGGAGCGACTCCTCCGACACCGATGCAGACGGCGGCTTTCCCAAGGAGAAGCTTCGCGTCGCTCTGTCGGCCCGGGCGGCGGCGGGTCAGGACGTCTGCGAGCTCGACCTCGAGACGGAGATCAAGCACGCGGATGCGAAGAAGCCGCTCACGTCGGTGTACCGGCTCGAGCTGCGGAGCGGTGTCGCCACTTCCGGAGACCAGGACCGCCACGTCCTCGCCGTGCCGTGGTACCTGGGCGTCCTCCTGCGCAGGCCGATGACCAACACGCTTACCGCGAGCTACCCGATGGTCGCCGACGAACGTCTGAGCCACCCGAGCTCCAACACCAAGCCGCTGACGCACCCCGGCCAGATATCCATGCAGTGGATGGCGTTCTACGACGAGGACGTCCCCGGTCAGCAGACGTACTTCTGGGGTACGCGCGACGTCAACTTCCACGTCAAGCCGTACTGCGTCTACCCGGAGCCCAAAACCCCCGCGCTCGCCTGCGGCGTGCAGTACTTCCCCCCGGGGAACCTCGCGGAGTCGGGCCCGGTGTCGTTCGCCTTCCCGGTGATCCTCACGGCGATCGAGGGCGACTGGTTCGACGCGGCGACGTTCTACCGCAAATGGGCCCTTCAGCAGCGGTCGTGGGTGCCGGACAAGACGGCCGACGATCCGGACAGCGAGTTTTCCGATGAGGTCCGCTCGGCCGATCTGCTTGGATCGGTCGCCCCCGCTCCTTGCAACGCCGGCGGGGCGACAATCTCTTTGGGGCTCCAGGGCGTGCACAAGGACTACGACAACTTCAAGTTCTGGAAGCAGGAGTGGAAGGACATCCGGTCGTTCTTCAAGGTCCAGAAGATCCTCGGGCGGGTCTGGTACTGGGATCAGGACTCGTTCGAATCCAACACCGGCGAGTGGTTCCCCATCCGCAAGCAGTTCCTGGAACACGCGCCGAAGGACGCGAGCATGCTGTGGGCACCCTACTTTCACCCGTCGAGCTACTGCACGGAAGTCAAGGACAAGCCGGGTGTGCTGGACGAGGCGATGATGATGAAGGTCGTCGACGAGTTCGGCGTGCTCCACCAAAGCGAAGGCAAGCACCTTCGCAAGTCGAGCGGCTGTGACCCCGCCGTGGACGACATGGAGCCCTTGACGACGCGCAAGCTCTGTCACGGAACGAACGACCCGGCGAGCCTGCAGGCGACGAACCCGCTCACGTACACGCTCGTCGTCGGCAAGAACCTCTTGTCCAGCGGAATGAAGCTGGCCGGGCTCTATTTGGACGAGTACCACATCGGCGAGACCTACTGCTACGACGCGGCGCACGCGCACCCGCCCGAAGGACTCCCCGGCGGCGGCACCTATTGGGTCGGCGGGAAGCGCACGCTCCTCCTGAGGGTCAAGCAGGCCCTCCGCAAGTTCGTACCCGAGGCGTACCTCTGGATCGAAGGGGCGTCCGAGCCCTACCTCCCCCTCGTCGAGGTCTGCAACCTGCGCTACGGCTTCAGCAGCGCGAGCCTCCGCGACGGGACCAAGGTGCCGGCCTTCCAGGTCGTCTACAACGAGTACCAGCGTTTCACCAACAACGTTCCGCCGGTCAACGTGCCGCCGGACACGCCGGCCTTGCAGAATCCGTCGACGATGCTCTCCATCCGCGAGGAGTTCGCGGAGCTCATCTACGCCACGGGCGAGTTCCCCGTCGACTCGGCGCTGAACGAGGCGACGCTCCTGGAGCACTACGGCCAGAACGATCTCTACGACAAGACGCTCGACATGCTGCAAGCGTTCAGCAAGGTGCTCCAACTGCAGGCGGTCCGCGACCTGATCCGCTTCGGGCGACGCCTTCGCGATCCGCTGACCGACGTCCAGAGCTTCGTCACCTCGCCGGGCGTGCAGAAACAAGCGGTCTACGCCTCGGCGCACGGCGTGCCGGGCGTCAAGGTCGCGCTGCTCTTCGTCAACTGGACGGGCGCGGACGACGCCCCGCTCCTGCAAATCCCGATCGAACCGAAGGCGGTCGAGCCCAAACCCAGTCCGGGTCCCCAGAGCCTCGAGTTGACCCTCGACCTCGCGGACTACGGCTTCGCCGAAGGGGAGTACAAGCTCGACCTCGTCGACCCGGAGAATCCGGAGGACCCGGACTCTTCCGAGCCGCTGTCCTTCGGCGGGGAGCCGATCCAGCACCCGATCGAGGTCCCCGCGCGCTCGGCGCGGCTTTACGTGCTCGAGCCGGTGCCCACCCCGGCGTTCGAGATCAAGCCTTCGCCACGCCCCGAGGAGAGACCGGCGCCACCAGCCGGGCGGACGCGCGAGCCGAGCAAGCGCCCGCCGGGTCCACCCTCGGACTAGCGCGCGCGGGTCCTACACTCACCGGACCGAGAGGACCCGCATGATCTTCGTCTCCTATCGCCGCGCCGATTCGGGCTACGCGGCCGGTCGCCTCTGCGACCGGCTGAGGGATGCCTTCGGCGCGGAAAACGTCTTCAAGGACGTCGACGACATCCGGCCCGGAGAGCGGTTCGAAGACGTCCTCCGCGCGGCGCTCGCGAAGGCGAGGGTCACCCTCGCCCTGATCGGGCCGACCTGGTCCACGGCCCGCGGCGACGATGGCGAGCGCCGCCTGTTCGCGCCGAAGGACTACGTCCGGATGGAGCTCGAAGCGGCCCTGGCGCTCCAGCACCTGCTGATCCCCGTCGTGTTGTCCGGAGGCGAGCCGCCGGCCGAGGACGACCTGCCCGCGTCGCTCCGGCCGCTCGCCGGCCTCCAGTCCGCCTTCGTTCGGACCGATCCGGACTTCCACCGCGACGTCGATCGCCTGTTCGCGCACGTCGCGCGGGTCGTCCCCCGCGTCGCGGCCCGTGCGGGAGGCGCCGCCCCGTCCGGGGCCCTGGTCGAGGCGCGGACGGAGCTCGAAGAGCTCGTCGCCGACGTCTCCAAGCTCGCCCACACGATGAACCAGGGCAACGTGCTGATCCTCGGCGCGACCGAGGTCTCGGACTACATCCGCGAGTCCCTCGGTTCGAGCTACACGGCCGAGGGGTTCGCGGACTGGCTGGAGGCGGAGAGCTCGCTGGTCGACTCCGCGGTCGTCAAGGGGTGGTTCCGGTCGTCCCTCTGGATGAAGCTCGACGAGCTGCTCGACTCGGTCAAGCGCCGCGGCGGCGAATGCCGCGGGGGGCTGCGGCTCGTCGGGACCTGCGTCGACCTGCTCGTCGCGGTCATCCGCGATGCCTACTCGCCCGAGACGTTCCGCCGGATCCTGACGCTGCCGAAGGACGTCTGGAGGCGGCAGCTCGCGAACGCTCGCGAAGCCGAGCTTCAGCGGATCGTCAACGACAACCTGGTGGGGAACGCCGCCGCCTACTACGTCGCCCGCTACGAAGAGGCCGTTCCCGCGATCGCCGCGCTCGTACAAGCGTTCGGGAGCGCCGTCGACACGCTGAGCGACTCCGACCTTCAGCGCGTCCTGGCCCTGCCGACCGCCGCCGCGGAAGCCGAACCGACGCGGACCGCAAGCCTGCGGCGGTTCGCGGCGGACGCCCGGGAGATCCTCGGCGACGAGGTCTCTGGGACGCTCGCGGCGGGGATCGACGACGTGGAGCGCCTCCTGTCGAAGGAGCACGCGGCGGAGCGGCTTCGGGCGCTGCCCCTCCGCGGCGGCGGACGCGACTAGGCTTTACAAGGGAACCCGTCGCCGCGGCGGCCGGCCCGCCTACCAAGGGAGCAGCCCCGACGCGCAGAGGTCCCGCGCAGCGAAGATCCCCCGAAGCGTTGATGCGTCCCCTCCCGATGCTCCTTCTCGCCCTCGCCGGCGGCGACTGGCCGCAGTGGCGGGGGCCGTTCTTCCGCAGTTCCGCGGAGGCGGAGCGGCTCCCGGTCGAGTGGAGTGCGGAGCGGAACGTCGCCTGGTCCGCGGCGCTCCCGGGACCGGCCGCGGCCACGCCCGCGGTCGCGGCGGGGCGGGTCTTCGTCAGCTCGGTGGACCGCGCGAACGCGGACCTCGTCGCGCTCTGTCTCGACCGCGCCAGCGGCGCGCCGCTCTGGTCGCGCGTCGTCGCGAAGGGCAAGGGGCGCCTGCCGAACCCCCGCGACCCGCGCGGCGAGGGGAACGTCAACACGCTGGCCGCGCCTTCGCCGGTGACCGACGGCGAGACGGTCTGCTTCCTCTACGGGACGGGCGATCTGGTCGCCTTCGACGTCGGCGGGGAAGAGCTCTGGCGGCGCAGCCTCGCGCCGGAGTCGGGCGCCTTCGAGATCGAGCACGGCTACGCGTCGAGCCCGCTGCTCTTCGACGGCAAGCTCTTCGCGCAAGCGATCCACCGGGGCGAGTCCCTCCTCGTCGCCCTCGAGCCGCGCTCGGGCGACCAGCTTTGGAAGCGGCTGCGCGACACGAAGGCGAAGAAGGGCTCGCGCGAGGCCTACACCTCCCCCGTCCCCTTCCGAAACGGCGAGCGCTGGGAGATCCTCGTCCTCGGCGCCGACTGCCTGACCGCCCACGACCCGGAGACGGGCGCCGAGACCTGGCGCTGGCGCGGCCTCAACCCGCGCCGCAAGACCCACATGCCGGCGATCAGCAGCGCGGTGGCCGGCGACGACGGGCTGATCGTGGTGACCGCGCCGCAGCACGGACCGATGTTCGGCCTGCGCGTGGCCGGCGACGAGGTCGAGGAGCTCTGGAAGCTCAAGCGCCCGACCCCCGGCAACACGACGCCGCTCCTCTATCGCGACAGGCTCTACGCGATCGACGGCCGCAACGCGCGCGCGGTCTGCCTCGACCCCGCGACCGGCAAGGTGCTGTGGCGGGAGGATCTGAAGCTGCGGAGCACCGTCCTCGCGTCCCCCACCGCCGGCGACGGCAAGGTGTTCGCGATGGACTCCTCGGGCTCCGCCGTCGTGCTCGCCGCCGGCGACGAATACCGGGAGCTGGCCCGCAACCGGCTCGATTCCTCCCCCACGCGCTCCTGCGTCGTCATCGACGGGGAAGAGCTCCTCCTCCGCACAGCGGACCGGCTGTACTGCGTCCGCGCCGACTAGAGAACGAGCACGCCGCCCGCGAGGAGCGGCGCGGCGACGGCCGCAAGAGGCGTGGACCGGGGCATCGGGAGGACTACCTTTGTACACTCCCCGCCACTCGGCCGCTGGAGCCCGCGCTCCCGCGGCCGGTTCTTCTCCGACCGATGACCGACCTCGCCCACCCCGACCGCCTCGCCAAGGTGGAGGCCATGCGCGCCGCCGGGCTCGACCCGTATCCCCCGCGGGGCGTGCAGGCGCAGCCGATCGCCGAGGTGCAGGACGGCGGCGGCACCACGGAGGAGCCGGGTCCGTTGATCGGCGAGACCGTGACGATCGCCGGCCGGCTGATGGGCCTGCGCGACTTCGGCAAGCTGATCTTCGCGCCGGTGCTCGACCGCACCGGCCGGATGCAGGCCGGGCTCCAGAAGAAGGAGCTCACCGACTGGTGGCCGCAGCGCAAGCACCTCGACGGCGGCGACCAGGTGGCGGTGACCGGGGAGCTCGGCCGCACCCAGAAGGGCGAGCTGACCGTCTGGGCGCGCGAGGTGAAGCTCCTCGCCAAGGCCGTCGCGCCCCCGCCGGAGAAGTGGCACGGGCTCGTCGACGTCGAGCAGCGCTACCGGCGGCGCTACGTCGACCTCTGGGCCCACGAGGGCGTGCGCGAGGTGTTCGTCGCGCGCAGCCGGATCTTGTCGTTGTCGCGGCGCTTCCTCGAGGAGCGCGGCTTCCTCGAGGTCGAGACCCCGACGCTCCACCCGATCTTCGGAGGCGCGACCGCGCGGCCGTTCACGACGCACCACAACGCGCTCGGCGCGGACCTCTTCCTGCGCATCGCGCCGGAGCTCTACCTCAAGCGCCTGATCGTCGGCGGGCTCGAGCGCGTCTTCGAGGTGGCCCGCAACTTCCGCAACGAAGGCCTCTCGACCCGCCACAACCCCGAGTTCACCATGCTCGAGCTCTACCAGGCGCAGGCGGACTACCGCCACATGATGGAGCTCATGGAGGCGCTCGTCGAGCACCTCGCCGCCGAGCTGCACGGCGCGACGAAGGCCGAGTTCCGCGGCGAGACCTACGACCTGAAGGCGCCCTTCGCGCGGCGCTCCTACGCCGAGCTCTTCGGCGAGCACAACGGCTGCGAGGTGCACGACGAGGACGCCGTGCGCGCGCGCGCGGCCGAGCTCGAGCTCCAGGTCGACCCCGAGCTCGGCTACTGGCACCTCGCCGGGCAGGTCTTCGACCACACGGTCGAGCCGCACCTCAAGGGTCCGGTCTTCGTGACCGATTACCCGGTACCGATCTGTCCCCTCGCCAAGGTCCACCCCGAGGACCCGCGCTTCGCGGAGCGCTTCGAGCTCTTCATCGCCGGAATGGAGATCGCCAACGCCTTCACCGAGCTGAACGACCCCGCCGAGCAGGAGCGCCGCTTCGCCGAGCAGGTGGCGAGCAAGGACCCGGAAACGCCGGGCGAGGTCGACGTCGACTACGTGCAGGCGTTGGAATACGGCATGCCGCCCGCCGGCGGTCTCGGCATCGGGGTCGATCGGCTCGCGATGATTCTCACCAACCAGGACTCGATCCGGGACGTACTGCTCTTCCCCGCGATGCGGCCGCAGCACTCCCACGACGACGAACCCGAAGCCACCTAGGACCCTTGTTTCGCTCGTTTCTGAGCTGGCGCTATCTGACGGCGCGCCGCACGAACCTGATCGGCATCGGGGGCATCTTCATCGGCGTCTTCGCGCTCATCCTGATCCTGTCGATCATGACGGGGTTCCTCGACGAGAGCAAAAAGGCGATACGTCGGAGCCTCTCCGACATCATCATCACGCCCGCGAAGCTGGACCCCACGGTCCCGTCCGACGCGGAGCCGCTGCTCTCCAAGGTGCGCGCGCACCCGGGCGTCGCGGCCGCGGCCCCGCACCTGAACTGGTTCGCGCTCATCACGCTCCCCGGAAACACGGCCGACGCCTTCTCCGAGCGGTTTCTCAGCAGCTCGGAGCACAGCGAGACGGCGGGCGTCCAGCTCGTCGGCGTGGACGTGCACACCGACAAGCGCATCGCCGCCGCGGCGGCCTGCGTCGTGCCGCGGCTCTTCGGCCTCGACCTCCGCCCGCCGCGCATCCAGGACGAGTTCGACACGAGCGAGCTTCTCGCCGCGCTGTCCCGCGAGTCCAAGGTCGGCGCGCAGGTCGCCAACCCGCTCTTCCCCTTCGCGCAGCCGCCGATGGCCTCCACGCGCGAGCGGCCCCTGCCGGCCGTGGTGCTCGGCGAGCAACTCCTCTACCGCCTGAACCTGGGCCGCGGCTCGCAGATCCAGCTCTCGACCGGCGTGCGCGACCCCGAGGCGAAGGAGTGGGTGTTCAACAACCGCCGCTTCGTCGTCGCCGGGAGCTTCCGCTCCACCGAGAACGACATGGATCTCGGGCGCATCTACATGGAGCGCGAGGAGCTCGCCGATTTCCTCGGCGGAACGCAGCAGTACAGCGAGGTCCTGGTCCGGCTCGAGGACTACGACGAGGACGGCGAGCGCATCTGCGAGGAGCTGCGGACGGAGCTCGCGGAGGCGGGCCTCATCGCCGGCGGCTACTACCGGGCCGGTGAAGTCCGCACCTGGGAGCAATACCGCGGCAACATCCTCGGCGCGATCAAGAACGAGCGCGTCCTGATGATGATCATGCTCAGCCTCGTGCTGCTCGTCGCCGGCTTCACCGTCTTCGCCATCCTCTCGATGATGGTCACGGAGAAGCGGCGCGACATCGGCATCCTGGCCGCGATCGGCGCGACGCCGAAGGGCGTGCTCGACCTCTTCCTCATGATCGCCTTCTGGGACGCGCTGATCGGCGCGGCGCTCGGCGCGATCTTCGGCACGTGGGCCGCGCTCAAGATCGATCCGATCGAGCGCTGGCTCTCTTCGCACCTCAACTTCTGGCCCTTCCCCGAGGAGGGCGTGCAGATCTTCGACCGGAACGTCTACCTCTTCGACTACATCCCGACCATCGTGCAGCCCTACGCCGTCGCGGCGATCGTGCTCGGCGCCTTCTTCTGCGCGCTGCTCTTCGCGGCGATCCCCGCCTTCCGCGCGGCGCGGATGGATCCGTTGGAGGCACTCCGGTATGAGTGATCCCGTGGAACGTCCCGCCGACGCCGCGACCCCGCCGGCGCGCCCCGGCCCCGACCTGAGCTCGCCGCTCCCCGCCGTCGCGCCGCGCGTGCCGGTGATCTCGGTGCGCGGCGTGCGCAAGTCCTTCAAGATCGGCGACCGCAGCCTCGAGATCCTCCACGGCATCGACCTCGACCTGAACCCCGGTGAGCTCGTCGCGCTCGTCGGCTCGTCGGGCGCCGGCAAGTCGACGCTCCTGCACATCCTCGGGCTCCTCGACCGGCCGACCGAGGGCCAGGTCAACGTGCTCGCCCGCGACGCTTGGTCGCGCTCGATCGCCGAGCGCGCGGCGCTGCGCAACAAGGAGATCGGGTTCGTCTTCCAGTTCTACCACCTGCTGTCCGAGCTCACGGCGCTGGAGAACGCGCTCCTTCCCGCGATGATCGCCGAGTCCCGCCTCGGCTATTCCCGCCGCCGCAGGGACTACGAGGGCCGCGCCCGCGAGCTCCTCGACCGTTTCGGCATGACGCCGCGGCTCACCCACCGCCCGCCCCAGCTCTCCGGCGGCGAGAAGCAGCGCGTGGCGATGGCGCGCGCCCTCCTGCACAACCCCAAGGTCCTCCTCGCGGACGAGCCCACCGGCAACCTGGACAGCGCGACGGGCGAGAAGGTGCTCGAGCTGCTCTTCGAGGAGCAGAAGCGCCGCGAGTTCACCATGGTCCTCGTGACGCACGACGAGCGCATCGCGCGGCTCTGCCGGCGAACGCTCCACATGGAGGACGGCGAGATCCAGGCCGACTCGACGGTGCCGGTTCCGGACTAACAGAGGACTTGTGCAGCGCTCGGCGCGCACCTCTCATTGTTCCGTCGCGGCTTCCGGGGCCTGGACGGAGACCGGCTCGGATTCGAGCACGCGGAAACCGGCGATGCGGCTCGGCCCCGGCAGGACTTCCTGGATGTAGGCAGGCTCGTCGCCGACCGCCCCATAGATGGGGCCCTTGGGCAGGAACAGGTACTTGGTGATCTGACCGCGCGGAGACACTTCCTCGACCTCGTCGAAGGCCAGGTTCTGGAGAGTGGAGAGGTTCGCGAGGATGTCTTCGAGCAACAGGTCGCGAGCGGCGGGGTTAAACGTGCCGGTGAAGAGCGCGACACCCTCCGCGTAGTCGGAGTGCGTGACGAAGACGGTGGCGGCCGAGGCGATCTGGCCGGTGAACTCGAGCAGGTCGACGATCCGCTGGTTGCGCGATTCTCGACGAATGTCCTGCATGCACTCCAGGATGCTCTGGAAGGAGAGCGGTCGATAGACCGCGTACCAAGGATCCCACGATTGGGCGTTCATCACGACTTCAGCCTCTACCGAGCTGCCGAAGACGATCAACGGGTGCTCGCTGACGTTGCTGATGTGGACGTAGACGGCGAAGAACTGCCTGGTGAAGTAGCTCCCGAAGAGACGCTGAGAGGAGATCTCGTCCAGCAGCATGAGGCGCACCTGAAGCTCCCTGTCGTCGATGACGGCGAACGTCCTGCGCGCGTACGATCCCTCCCTGATGCGCTCCAAGGGAGTCTTGGCCTCGGAGCTCGTCCTTTCGAAGGCATCGATCTGCACCTTCTCGTGTTGCGCCAGGTCCTTCAGGGGGATCGTGATCCTTAGAGAAACGTCGCCTTCCTCGACCTCCGCCAGTACGGCGCTTTCCGCGAGATCGGCAGGGCCGACGACGATCTCGATAACATCCTGGATCTTCTTGCCATCGAGGGGGGCGTGGTACACGACGTCGAAGGACGCATTGCCGTCGATGTCCCGAATACGAACCGGTGAGCCGAGGATCTGGATCTTCTGGTTCTTGAGGCTTTCCGGGTCGAGAAGCGCTTGGAGCAGGGCAGCCTCCTCCTCGTCACCGGGGTCGGGGTGAAGGACGCTGATTTCCTTGATGAGAAGCTGTCCTCTTTCTCGAATCGCGTCGAGGTTCCCGGCCGCATCCGCCGGCAGAACCGTGAGCGTCAACAGATCGATCTGGAGGAGCTGCTTCGGGTCCGGGAAGGACAAGTGGTACAGGTTCGCCCGATCATCGTCCTGCCTGACCTCCGCGATCGGAGGGGAGACGAAGATGGTGGCCGCGACGTTCGGCTCACGGGGCAGCACGTAGACGTCGAGCTCGTCTTGCTCGGTCTTGAAGGTCGTCGAATAGACCTCGTCGGGGGCGATGATGGAGAAGAAGGCATCCGAAGGCGTGAGCCGAAACCCCGGAGCCACCTCGTAGTCCGGGCGAGTCATCGGGAAGGGCTCGAAGGGGTCCGGGATCTTGCAGGCTGGGGCGAGCAGGAAAGCCAGGCCGAGCGCCCGCGCACACCATGGGGCCGACGAGTCGAGAACGGAGCTTGCGCACCGATAGAAGCGAGCGGAGGCAGAAATCATCGGGCAACCTCTCTCCTGAGAAGGCCTGGGCGGGCGAGACGCCGACCAATCTACTAAATGTGCTGCGGATCGCTGGCAGCCCCGTCCCCGAGTCACCCTTCGGCCGGGAGGCGCAAGCCGCGCAGGGCTCGCCTCACTCCTCACTCCACGTCTTCTCCCCCTCGCCCGACAGCTCCATCACCATCTCCATCTCGATCTCGAAGCCGTCCTCCTCGATGAGCATGGTGATCTCCATCTCGCCGTCGAAGTCGTACTCCTCCGCCACGGGACGGCCCTCCTCGAGGGCGAACCACACCCGTGTCGTCCCCTCCGCGTCGCCGTCCATGGACACGGAGGCGCTCTCTCCGGGAGCGTCGTCGCCGAAGATCATGTCGCCGACGTCGTCCGCGGAGAACTCGACGGTCAGCTCGACGACCAGGAGCGCGCAGCGCAGCCCGCCGCGCTCCTCCGTGGTTTCCCACGTGACGGTCCCCTCGCCGCGCTCGCTGTCCTCGAAGGCCTCTTCGAAGGCCGCCTCTTGCTCCGCGTTCTCTTCGATGAAGAGCTCCGGACCGCCCGAGCGACGCAGGAGCTCGAACACCGCGTCCTCGTCGAGGTCCCAGGAGTCGCCCTCCTCGGCCTCGTCGTCGGGCAGGTAATGCTCGCACACGTAGCTGAGCAGGTGGTCCTTGAGATAGAGCTCGTCGACGTCTTCGCCGTCATCCGCGATCTCGGCCTCGACCTCGTCGTCGTCTCCGAGGCGGAGCTTCACGGTCCGGCCGTCGAGGGGGCCCTCCTCCTCGGTCTCCTCGTCGCCGTCGGTCTTGCGGCGCCAGACCTCCGCGTACTCGTGCGTGGCGGCGATCGGGCGGCCGTCCTCGACCTCGTCGATCGTCACCGTCAGCTCGACTCGTTCCAGCTTGTCCTCGCTCGTCATGCTGCCGCCGATCTCCTCCAGCGCCTCCGGCGGGAGCTCCTGACCGTTCACCGTGCCGGACAGGTCGCCGAGCTCCATGCGCGTCGTCGACTCGCTGCGGACGACGAGGGCGACGTCCTCCGAGTAGACCGCGCGGAGCTCCTCCCGTTCCGGAGCGACGAGGACCGCGGCGACGATCGCTCCCACCGACTTGACCAGGGCGTGCATGACTTCTCCTTGGACTGGCACCGAACGTGCGCGCAGCCTAACGCGAACGGCGGCGCGGCGCCTCAGGCCGCCGGGCGGTATCGCCTGAGGCGCTTCACGATCTCGCGCGGGACCGGCAGGGACTCCCTGCGGGCGAACGCGTGCATCGCCCGCGTGGTGTAGCCGCCGGCGAAGGTGCCGTCGGCATACTCGACCTCCCAGTCCTCCAGCTCCGCGACCGCGACGGTGCACGTCTCCGGCGGCGGACCGTCGTGGTCCAAAGGCGGGGTCAGGAGCTCCGCCTCGGCCTCGCTCTCGGTCAGCTTCCGCAGCCGCCCCCAGACGTGCTCGACGGTGTCGCGATCGGTGCTGAAGGCGAAGCGCACGTAGGTGTCGTCCGGCCGCTCGGCGAAGGCCGTCCGCAGGTCCCCGAGCGACGCGCGCGCTTCGGCGTAAGCGGCAAGCAGCAGCGGCTCGTCCGCCGCCATCGCGACCGGCGGCGGCATCCGCGTGAACCGCCCGAGCACCGCGTACTTCAGGCACGGCAGCCCGACGGCGACGAAGGCCACGGTGGCGCTCACCCGGTCCGAAGGCCCGCCCTTCGACGGCAGGAGCCCGTGGGCCCACGCGTCGAGCAGGTGGTAGCTACAGACCGCGAGAACGAGCGCGGCCAGGATCCGCCGCACGCCGGGAACGCGGTGGTACGGCCAGAGGCTCAGGATCAGGAGCACCGCCGCCGCGTCGCACACGAGCACCGCGGCGAGCTGAAAGCCGTCGGCGAAGTCGGGCGGCCACGTGATCGCGGCGGCCCCGAGGGCGAGGCACGGAGCCAGTACCCAGAAGAGGAGCCGCGAACCGCCGAAGAGGTGGGAGCCGAAGGCCGCCATGGTTCGGGGATCGGCTGTCGACGCGCTCCGCCTTGACCGGACGGGCGCATGTCCTCCCACCGAGCCGGCTGGTAGGATCCGACCGGCCCATGCAACTCCCGAACGTCGAGGACTTCTACCCCCTCTCCCCCCTCCAGCAGGGGCTGCTCTTCCACAGCCTCGCCGACCCCGAATCGGGGCTGTACTTCAACCAGACGCTCTTGACGCTCCACGGGGAGCTCGACGTCGACGCCTTCCGCGCCGCCTGGCAACGCGTCGTCGACCGCCATCCGATCCTGCGCACCTTCTTCGTGTGGGAGGGCGTCGCGAAGCCGGTCCAGGTGGTGAAGCGCGACGCGGCGATGCCCTTCGACGTTCAGGACTGGAGGGGCGTCTCGGAGGCCGAGCGCGGGGAGCGCTTCGACGCCCTGCGCCGCGCCGACCTCGAGCGCGGCTTCGACCTCTCGCAGGCGCCGCTGATGCGCGCCGCGCTGCTCAAGCGGTCGGACGGAAGCCACGACCTCTTCTGGACGTTCCACCACATCCTGCTCGACGGCTGGAGCATGTTCCGCGTGCTCGGCGAGGTCTTCGGCGAATACGACGCCGCGCAGAATGGCGTAGCCTTCCACCCCTCCGCCTCGCGCCCCTACCGCGACCACATCGTCTGGCTCAACCGGCAGAGCATGCCCCGGGCGGAGGCCTACTGGCGGCGAGCCCTGGCGGGCTTCGCCGCGCCGACCCCGCTGCCCGAGGACGCGCCGGCGGGCGCGGATGCCGACTTCGCCTCGGTGGAGGAGCGCCTCTCCGCGGAGACGACGGCGGCGCTCGAGGCGCTCTGCAAGGAGCACCGCCTCACGCTCAACACGCTGCTGCAAGGCTCCTGGGCGCTCCTGCTCAGTCTGTACAGCGGCGAGCAGGACGTGCTCTTCGGCGGCATCGTTTCGGGCCGGCCCGCGGAGCTCGACGGCGTCGAAGCGATGGTGGGGCTCTTCATCAACACGCTCCCCATCCGCGTCCGCGCGCCGGGGTCGCGGCGTCTGCTCGACTGGCTGCGCGAGCTCCAGGCGGAGCAGGCGGAGATGCGCCAGTTCGAGTACAGCCCGCTGCTCGACGTGCAGGGCTGGAGCGAGGTCCCGCGCGGGACCCAGCTCTTCGACAGCATCTTCATGTTCGAGAACTACAAGAAGGACGCTCCGCTCGAGGCGCTGTCGCGGACGCTCACCATCGGCGACGTGCACTGGTTCGAGCGGCACAACTTCCCGCTCGCCGCGGTCGTCGTGCCCGACGTCGAGCTGGAGCTGCGCCTCGTCTACCGCACCGAGCGCTTCTCGGACGCCGCCGCGCGGCGGATGCTCGGGCACTGGTGCGCGCTGCTCGCCGGCATGGCGGGCCGGCCGGACGCGCGGCTCGACGAGCTCGAGCTCCTGACGCCGGAGGAACGGGAACGCATCCTCGCGAGCTGGAACGACACCGCGGCCGACGTCCCCGACGCCTGCGTGCACGTTCTCTTCGAAGCGCAGGTCGACCAACGGCCCGAGGCGGTCGCCGTCGTCCGCGGCGACCGCAAGCTCACCTACGGCGAGCTCGACGAGCGCGCGAACCGCCTGGCGCACCGCCTGCGCAAGCTCGGCATCGGCCCCGGCGAGCTCGTCGCGATCTGGACCGAGCGCACGCCCGAGATGATCGTGGGGATGCTCGCGACGTTGAAGGCCGGCGGCGCCTACGTGCCGCTCGACCCGGGATTGCCCGCGCGACGCCTCGCGTTCGTCCTCGGCGACGCGGACGTCCGCGTCGTGCTGACGCGCGCCGAGCTCGAGGGGACGCTGCCCGAGCACGACGCCGAGACGGTTGTGCTCGACCCCGGGTGGAAATCGATCGCCACCGAGAGCGCGGAGCGCCCCGAGCCGGCGGCGACGCCGCGCGACCTCGCGTACGTCATCTACACCTCCGGCTCGACCGGCGAGCCCAAGGGCGTCGAGCTCGAGCACGCCGGCCTCGTCAACCTGCTCACGTGGCACCAGCGCGCTTACGACGTCGAGCCGGACGACCGCGCGACGCACCTCGCGGGTCTCGGCTTCGACGCCTCGGTGTGGGAGATGTGGCCGTACCTGGCCGCCGGAGCGAGCCTCCATCTCGTTGGCGACGAGGAGCGGCTCGATCCGAAGAAGCTCCTCGCGTACTTCGCCGAGCACCGCATCACGCAGGCCTTCGTCCCGACGCCGATGGCCGAGGCGCTATTGCGCGAGGACGTGCCCGCGGACCTTCCGCTCAGGGTGATGCAGACCGGCGGCGACAAGCTGAACCGCGCCCCGGAGCGCGCGCTCCCCTTCCGCCTGGTCAACCACTACGGCCCGACCGAGTGCACCGTTGTCGCGACCGCGACCGAGGTGCCGCCGGATCCCGACGACGACGCCGCGCCGCCGATCGGGGGGCCGATCCAGAACACCCGCGCCCATCTCCTCGACCGCGCGCTGCGGCCGGTACCGGTCGGCGTGCCCGGCGAGCTCTACCTCGGCGGGCGCAGCCTCGCCCGCGGCTACCGTAACCGCCCCGCCATGACCGCGGAGAAGTTTGTCCCCGACCCCTTCGGCGGTCCCGGCGAGCGCCTCTACGCCACCGGCGACCTCGCGCGCTGGCGGGACGACGGCCGCCTCGACTTCCTCGGCCGCATGGACGACCAGGTGAAGATCCGCGGCTACCGCATCGAGCTCGGCGAGATCGAGGTGACGCTCGGCAAGCATTCCGACGTGCGCGAAGCCGTGGTGCTCGCGCGCAAGGACTCCGCCGGCGAAAGCCACCTAGTCGCGTACGTCGTTGGACGGCCCGCGACCGCCGAGCTGCGCCGGTTCCTCCAGGAGCGCCTACCGGACTACATGGTGCCCGCCGCCTACGTCACGCTCGACGCGTTCCCGCTGAACGCGAGCGGCAAGGTGGACCGGCGCGCGCTCCCGGCGCCGGAGACCGTCCGCCCGGCGCTCGCGACCGACTACGCGGCGCCCGCCGCAGAGATCGAGCACGCGATCGCCGGCATCTGGCAGGACGTGCTCAACCTCGAGCGCGTCGGCGTCCACGACAACTTCTTCGACCTCGGCGGGCACTCGCTGCACCTGCTCCGCGTGCACAGCGCGCTCAAGTCGGACCTCGGCAGGGACGTCCCGATGGTCGCGATGTTCCAGTTCCCCACGGTGAGCACGCTGGCCAAACACCTCGGCGGCAAGGACGCGGAGCCGGAACCCGCGGAGGCCACCGCGGACCGCCGGGCCGGCAAGGAGCGGCTTCAGCGCCTGCAGCGGCGCCGGAAGCGCACGCCCTAGTTCATGCTTCGGCAATCCTAGAAGGGAGCCAAGCTGTTCAGGGTCGCGGTTCCCTCGCGGAGCCCCACGGGCGAATATGATCAACGTGCGGACAGAGCTACATCGGTAACGTCTTTCAAGGAAGGAGCCGCAAGACTTCCCGCTCCCCGTCGGGAGATTCAAACACCACTCGACCTCCTCCCTGGCGAAAAACCAAAAGCTCCTGATAGACCGCTAGTGCCTTCCTCACAGTCTCATGGAGAGACTCAGACTCACTCAGCTCTTGCAGATGACGCAGCCGCCCCATTACTTGATCCGATAGTGCGAGGTTGAGGCGGTGACGATCTTGCTTCATGGATGCATAGCGCGGTTATTGCGACAATGCCTGCGATGCCAACAATAGTTGACCCTGTGGCGAGCACCGATGAGGCCGCCACGAAGGCGACGACCATGCGTCGACTGACCGAACTCGCACGGCGCCGAAAGCGCCGGATCCCGTCCGAATGGACGGTCGCCTCGATCTCTTCAAACTCTTTCCAATTGGGGATTCGCTCTTTCGCCATGCCTCTGACCACGCCTTTGGGACTCCACTGACAAGAAGCCGTTTCGCGGGGTCAGATGCGGCATCAGGCTCACCTTCGAGGTTCGATCTGCCGCGGCAAGTCCGAATGAGCGCTAGGCAAGTTGTGGTCTCTGCAGTGCGCGAAGGGGGCGAGAGCGATCCGCTTGTACACGTTGCAACTCCGGCAAGGAAGCGTCGCCAACGCGCACCGGCTTCGCGAAGTCTCGCCGCGAAAAGCTTGAGCATCGCGGAGTGAAGGCGCGCCATCGAGCGAGAGCGACTACCGTCGCGCCGGAACATTTCCCGGATATGTACGCTCCGGTAGGCCTGAGCCGCCGACCAACGGTTGAAGTCCCGGTAGTACTTCTCGACGGCGTAGGAGCTCAGGACCTTGCCGCCACATACTGCCGCAACCGTGGTGCCCAACTCCTCGGTCGCCGCGACAGGGATGTCGGACCGTCCGATGCGGCGGAACTGCACCAAGACCGAGCGTGCTCGACGTCGACGCCGTTCCCGCAGGGCACGAGCGTACGCCTCTTGACCGTGTGCACTCGACTTCAGGAGCCGTGTTGCGATTGCCGCCATTCTGCTGGCCGGACCATTCACCGAGCCGAATATACACACATCGTGCGCCGCGAGTCAACCACCCTCTTTTGGGCTAGCGCTCATGCCCGCGGGCGCGACCGAGAGCTCTCGCGAGTGCATCAGCCAAACCTGGCGGTGAGACGCCGCGACGCTCAGGGGTCCAACCACTCCAGCTTCCGCCCCACCCACCGCCAGTGCGCGAGCTGCAGCGCGCGGTGAAGCTTCTTCTCCAAGAACGCCAGCGGCGGCTCGGTCAGGTCGCGGAAGAGGACGCGGAAGGGTTTGCTCGAGGGCTTCGCGGTGAGCTCGTAGCCGAGCTTCTCCATCAGGTCGCCGGCGAGGTACTCGATGACGCGCACGTCGCCGCTCGAGAGCTCCTCGCGCCAGCCGCCGGCCGGGACCTTGCGGACGAAGTCCTTCGGGAGCTCCTTGGTCTCCTTCACCTTGTCCTTGGTGCTCGCGGCGAGGGCGCGCTCGGCGAAGCCCTCCTCGGCGTTGAGGCCCAGCCAGGCGAGAACGCGCTCGAGCTCCGACGGGCCCTTGTCCTTCAGGTCCTCGTAGCGCACCTCGAGGTAGTTCTCCGTCTTCTCCCGGATCGCGAGCGAGGTCTCGACGTCCTTCCTCCAGTACCGCGCGCCGTCCACCGGCTGGCGCGGAAACTCCCACTTCGCCCACGTGGCGCCGCGGTGCGAGCAGAAGACGCTGCGCGGGTCGCGCACGACGTGCAGGAAGTACGCGTCCGGGAAGAGCTTCAGGATGAAGTCCGCGAGATGACCGTTCTCCGGCGTCTTGTCGACCACGACCTCCACGCCGGGCCGCAGGCTCGCGACGCGCGCGAGGATGCCGTCCGCCACGGGGGCGAGGAGCGGGTAGAGCTCATCCTCCGGTAGCACCTCGGCCAGGCGGAGGTTGTCTTCCTTCGAGGTACGCGGCCGGTCCGACAGCGGGTCGATGAGGAAGGCGTACTCCGCCTTGTTCCGGTACCAGTCGCGCATCCGGATCAGGTAGTCGAAGACCTTCGCGTGCTGGAACGTGGCCACCTTGGCGTGCTGCGCCAGGAGGAACGTGGTCCAGGTCGACCCGCTGCGCGGGCAGCCGACGAGGAAGACGCGCTTCACTCCGCGGCCGCCCCCACGGTCTCGCGCGCCCACTCGCGCACGATGTCGACCAGCTCGTCCTGGCTCCAGCGCAGCGTGAAGAGGTGGTTCGACCCGCGGATCACCTCGAAGCGCGAGTTCTCGTCGGTCTCGACGTCGCGCACCTTGTCGCCGAGCAGGGCGTGGAAGTAGTCGAGGCCCTCGTCGCCCTCGCAGTAGAGGTGGAAGAGCCGCACCCCGCGCCGCGTCAGAGCGCGCAGGTCGGCGAGCACGTCGGGGATCTCCGGCGGCGCCTCGCGGTTGCGCCGCCCGCGCAGCGCCTCGAGCGGGCTGCCGAACATCATTCGGAGAATCCGCTTCGGCTCGAGCTGGCCCTGGATCGCCTTGCGCCAGTTCTTCGAGCGGAACGAGCTCCTGAGCGCGATCCGCCACGAGTGGCGCGCGAGCGTGCGCGCGCGCAGGTGGTCGGTGAGCTCCAGGTCGTCGCCGTGGAGATGGGCCTGGCCGTTGATCATCACGGCGCCGACGACGCGCTCGTCCTCCTGCGCCGTGAGGTAGGAGCTCATCGCGCCGGAGCAGATGCCGACCAGGACGAAGCTTTCGGCGCCGTGCCTCTCCGCCAGGAGGTCCATCGCCTCCTTCGTCTCGACGACGACGCTCTGGATCGCGGGCAGGTTGTCGCCGCGCACGGCGCTGTCGCCGAGGCCGGAGAAGTCGAAGCGCAGCGTGCAGAAGCCGTCCTCCGCGAGCGCGCGCGCCATGCGCACGTGCAGCCGGTTGGGCCCGACGCGGTGCGTCACCCCCGCGTTCAGGAAGAGGAAGGCCGGGCGCGCCGGATCGGTTTGCTCGGGCGTGGCGACGACGCCGACGAGCGACCCGTCCGCGCCGAAGAGGACCGCCTCTTCGTTCAACCGCCCGCCCCCTTCACACCTTCGCGTTCGGCGATCCAGTCGACCACGGCCTCGAGCACCTGGCGCGGCACGTGCACCTTGCCGAAGTCCTCGATCCACACCCAGAGGTGCGGGTTGGAGAACCGCTGGAGCTCGACGTCGGCGCCGAGGCTCGCGAGCCTCGCGCGCAGCGGCGCCTGCGCGACGCTCTCGTTGCTCTCGATGACGAGCACGCGCGGCGCCGGGGGTCGATCGAGCGCGAGCAGATCGACCGTCGCGAGGTCGGTGCGCAACGCGGCCGGCAGCGCGAAACCGAGGATCTCCTCGGGCCCGCCGTTCCACCGTGGGGTGACGTGTGCGTAGCCCTCCATGCTCTTGTGCAGGCCACGGAGCTCCTCGACGTAGGCGGACCCGCTCAGCACCGGGTCCCAGAGCACGAGCGCCTCCGCGTCGCCGCCCGCCAGCGCGGCCAGCGTGCCGCCGAGACGCGTTCCCATCAGCACGACCTTCGACACGCCCGCGCGCGCCCGCAGCTCGCCGGCGGCGGCGCGCACGTCGTCGACCCAGCGCTCGACGCGCCACCCCTCCTCGTCCCCGGCGGAGTCGCCGCAGCCGTGGAAGTCGAAGCGCAGGGCGGGAAAGCCCGCCTCGGCCAGGAGCAGCGCGAGCTGGCGGAACGGTCGGTGGAACTGGATGTACTCGTGGCCGAGCGGGTAGCAGAGCACCACGCCGGTGTCCCCCGCGGGCGTCGCGGGTCGGTGCAGGCAGCCGAAGAGCGACGAGCCGAAGTAGAAGGGCTCCAGCCTCGGCTCCGCGCCGGCGACTTCGACCGGCGCTTCCGCCGGCGCCCCGCCGAGCTTCTCCTCGCACAGCGCCGCGAGCTGGCCCAGCGTCGGCATCACGAGGTCGCCCGGCGAGAGCTTCACGCCGAGCTTCTTCTTCAGGTCGCCGATGACCGGCATGAGGAGCAGCGAGTGCCCGCCGAGATCGAAGAAGTTGTCGCGCACGCCGACGCGCTCGAGGTTGAGCACCGCCTGCCAGACGTCCGCGATCTGCGTCTCGACCTCCGTGCGCGGCGCGACGAAGCCGCGCTCATGCTCGGGGCGCGCGCCCTCGGGCGCGGGCAGTCCCCGGCGATCGATCTTGCCGTTGGGCGTCCGCGGCAGGGCGTCGAGCCGCACGAAGGTCGCCGGCACCATGTAGTCCGGCAGCCCCTCTTTGAGGAACGCGCGCAGCTCGCCGGCGCCGGGGAAGCGCTCCTCCGACGCGACGACGTAGGCGACGAGCCGCTTGTCGCCCGGCGCGTCCTCGCGCGCGACGACGACCGTCTCGTCGACGGCGTCGTGCCGCGCGAGCGAGACCTCGATCTCGCCGAGCTCGATCCGGAAGCCGCGCAGCTTCACCTGGTGGTCGACGCGGCCGAGGATCTCGAGCGTCCCGTCGGTGCGGTAGCGCGCCAGGTCGCCGGTGCGGTACATCCGCGCGCCGGGCGAATCGCGGAACGGATCGGGCACGAAGCGCTCGGCGGTCAGCGCGGGACGCGCGCTGTAGCCGCGCGCGAGCCCGTCGCCGCCGATGTAGAGCTCGCCGGTGACGCCGACCGGCACGCGGTGCAGGCGGTCGTCGAGCACGTGGACCTGCGTGTTGCCGATGGGCTTGCCGACGGTCAGCGGCGCGCCGAGCTCGACGCGTCCCGTCGTCGACCAGATCGTCGTCTCCGTCGGCCCGTACATGTTCCAGAGCTCGCCGCAGAGCGGGCGCAGCTCCTCCGCGAGCTCCGGCGGCAGGGCCTCGCCGCCGCAGAGCGCCTTCAGGCCCGCATTCCCCGTCCAGCCCGATTGGATGAGGAGCCGCCACGTCGCCGGGGTCGCCTGGAGAACCGTCGCGCCGCTCGCGCGCAGGAGCGCGATCAGCTTCTCGCCGTCGCTGGCCTCCTCGCGCGTCGCGACGACCAGCTCCGCGCCTTCGATCAGCGGCAGGTAGAGCTCCAGCCCCGCGATGTCGAACGACAGCGTCGTCACCGCGACGAGCACGTCGTCCGCGCCGAGCCCCGGCTCGCGCGCCATCGAATCGAGAAAGTTCACGAGCGCGGCGTGGCCGACCTCGACCCCCTTCGGCTTGCCGGTGGAGCCGGACGTGTAGATGACGTAGGCGAGGTCGCCGCCGGCGAGCTCGGCGTCGGGCGTGCCGTCGTCCGCGCCCGCGTCGTCGTCGAGCAAGAGAACGCGCGCGCCGTGCTCGGGCAGCTCGCCCGCGAGCGCGCGCTCGGTGACGAGCACCGCGGCGCCGGCGTCCGCGAGGATGTAGCCGATCCGCGCGCGCGGGTAGGCGGGGTCGAGCGGCACGTAGGCCGCGCCGGTCTTCATCGTCGCGAGGAGCACCGCGACCATGTCGGCCGAGCACTCGACGCAGACCGCCACGCGCGTGCCCGGCGCGGCGCCGAGCCTGCGCAGCGCGCCGGCGAGACGCCGCGCGCGCGCGTCGAGCTCCCCGTAGGTGAGCGCGCTCGCGCCGCAGCGGACCGCCACCCCGTCCGGCTTCTCCGCCGCCCGGGCCGCGACGCGCTGGTGCACGAAGCCGTCGCCCACCGCCGCGGCGGTTTCGTTGAACCCGTCGAGCAGCGCCGCCTCCGCCGCCGCCAGGACCGGAAGGTCGCCGAGGCGCCGCTCCGGGTCCTCGACCATGGCGCCGAGCAGCACGGCGAGGTTCGCGCCGAGCCGCGCGATCGCGTCCGCCTCGAAGCGGTTCACGTCGTAGTCGAGCCGCACCTCGAGCCGCGGCGCCGGCACGATGGTCGCCATCAGCGGCAGGCCGGGCGTGCCGTGGTGTCCGCGCACGTCGCGGACCGCGAGGCCGGGGCTCCACTCGCTCGCGGTCAGGTCGCCCGACCAGTTTTCGAAGACGAGAAAGCTCTCGAAGAGCGGAAGGCCGGCCTGCACCTCGCTCCAGCTCTTCACCTCGACCAGCGGGCAGTACTCGAACTCGCGCTGGCGCGCCTGGCGCGCTTGGAGCTCTTTCAGCCACGGAACCAGCCGCTCGCCCGGGGCGACGCGCGCGCGGGACGGCAGGAGGTTCACGAAGAGCCCCACCATCGACTCGACGCCCTCGAGCGGCACCGACCGTCCCGAGACCATCGCGCCGAAGACGACGTCCTCCTCGCCGGCGTAGCGCGCGAGCACGACCGCCCACGCGCCCTGCACGACGGTGTTCAGCGTCAGTCCGTGTCGCTTCGCGAAGGACTGCAACGCGGCGGTCGCCTCCTCCGAGAGCTCGATCCGCTCCTGCGCGTGCTCGGTGACCGGCGCGTGGAGGTCGGTGAGCTGGAGGTCGATGCCGAGGTGCGTCGGGCTCTCGAAGCCGGCGAGCTCCGCGCGCCAGTACGCCTCGGCGCGCTTCGGGTCCTGGTCCTGGAACCAGGCGACGTAGTCGCGGTAGGGCCGCACCGCGGCGAGCTCCCCTTTCCCGCCGGCGCCGGTGAGCGCCCGATAGCGCGCCAGAACGTCGTCCAGGACGAGCGACGCCGACCAGCCCTCCATCAGGATGTGGTGGAAGCTCCACAAGAGCCGGTAGTCCTCCGGCCCCTCGCGGACGAGGACGAGCCGCAGGAGCGGCGGCGCCTCGAAGTCCACGCCGCGCCGGCGGTCCTCCGCGAGCAGCTCCGCCGCGCGCCGCTCGCGCTCGGCCTCCGCCAGCGACGACCAGTCCTCCTCGACGAGAGGCAGGTCCGCGCTGCGGTGGACGACCTGCATCGGCTTCTGGAGCCCTTCCCAGTGGAACGACGTGCGCAGCACCGCGTGCCGGGCGACGACGTCGCGCCAGGCCTGCTCGAGCGCGCGGACGCGCAGATCGCCGTGCAGGAGGTACTCGAGCTGGATCAGGTACATCCCTCCGTCGCCGGCCGTGACGCTGTCGAACAGCATCCCGTGCTGCATCGGCAAGAGCTCGTAGATGTCCTCGACGTCTTCCATCAGCTCGGGCGTCGCCGCGCGGAGCCTACCAGCCGAGGTCCTTGTCGAGGAACTCGTAGAGCCGCCGGTTGTGGGGCTCGAAGTACGCTTCCAGCTTCCGGCGCGTCGCCGGGTCCATGTCGGGGTACGGCGCGCCGGCGTTCAGCGTCTTGAACTCCCGCGGGGCGTGGTAGGGCAGGTCCAGGAAGGCGAGGGCCTCGCGCAGCGTCGGCTCGGGCCGCTCGTACAGGTCCTCGGTGGCGAGGACGAGGAGCTGCGACCGCGGGAAGCGCTTCGTCCAGTCCTCGACCTGGTCCGCGTAGACGCCGCGCGTCAGGTAGGAGTGGTGCTCGTAGTCGAAGCTGAAGTAGCTCGGGTCGGCGAGCACCTTCTCGCGCTCGCCGGCCAGCCGCTCCTCCTCCCGGTCGACCGCCTCCTCGAAGGAGAGGCGCTCCACCCCCGCGCGCAGGTTGTGGTTGTAGAACGAGTAGGCGCGGTCCACCGGGTTGCGCAGGATCGCGATCAGCCGCGCCGCGGGGATCGTGGCGAAGGTCCGCTCGGGGGCGTGCGGGTTGAAGAGGTAGTCCGGCGTCGCCTCGCCGGTCAGGAGCGGCCGCCCGGCGCTCATCGCGCGGCGCCGCTCTCGTTTCGTCGGGAAGAAGCCGCGGTACCAGTTGCTCCCCTTCCCGTAGAAGGCGTTGAAGAAGTAGATCTCCTTCTTGAAGGCGGGCGCGATCGACGGGTGCTGCGTCAGGTAGGCGTAGAGCGCCGTCGTACCGCACTTCTTCGCGCCGATGATGAGGAAGTCCGGCAGGACGCGCAGCGGCGAGGTCAGCCAGCGCATCCCGAGGCGCAGCTTCGACTTGAACGACGGCGCCGGGTTCAGGTGCGACGTCAGCATGTAGCGCGCGCCGTCGACGAACTCCTTCGTCCCCTCGGGGCCGCGGATGCGGAGCAAGAGGCTCCCGTCCTCGGAGACGACCTCGAAGGTCATCTGCGGACAGCTCGCGCGCCAGGACTCCGCAAAGGCGTCGAGCTTCTGCGACCAGGCGTCCGTCCGCGGGTAGCTGAGCGCGTAGCCGTCCTCGAGCTCGTTCATCTCCTGGCAGAGCGTGAGGACGTCCGCCGTGGTCTTCTGCCGCTGGCGGAGCTCGGCGAGGTCGGGTCGGGCCTCCGCGGCGCCGGCGCTCACGACCCGCCTCCGGTGCCCTTGATCTTCGCGAGGAGCGAATCGAGGTCCGCCTGGGAGACCCGCGCCGCCGGGAAGTCCGACGGCGTGTGCCCGCCCGCGTCCGGGTCGAGGCAGTGCGCGATCAAGGCCTCTAGTTCCGCGCGGAAGCTTTCGGCGAGCGCCTGCGCGGTCGCCTCGTCGTGGCGGTTCGCGCTGTACGTCAGCTCCGCCCGGAGCACGCCGTCCATGACGTAGCTCGTGAGCTCGAGCAGATGCCCGCGCGGCGCCCGCGGGCTCGCCGGCGGGCCGCTGACCTCCTGGAGCAGCCGCATCCGCGTCGACTGCGCCAGCGCGTCGAACTGCCCGAGGTAGAGGAAGCTCGCCTCCGGCTTCGGCAGCGCGCGCATCGCCGCTACGGTCGCCTCGTCGCGGCGCAGGTAGCGCAGAAGGCCGAAGCCGATGCCGTGGGACGGGATCGCGCGCAGCTCCTCCTTGACCGCCTTCAGGGCGTCGCCGGGCGCGCGCCCGCTCTTGAGCGCGAGGCGCGCGGGGTAGAGCGTCGTCAGCCAGCCCACCGTGCGCGAGAGGTCGACGCCCTCGACGACGTCCTCGCGGCCGTGGCCCTCGAGGTCGACCAGGACCGCGTCGCCGCCCGCCCACTTCGAGCACGCGAGCGTCCACGCCGTGAGCAGGACCTCGTCGACGCGGGTGCCGTAGGCCTGGTGTGCGTCCTGGAGCAGCGCGCGCGTTTTCTCGGCGTCGAGCGCGACGGTGACCTTGCGCGCGGAGGCGAGGTCGTCCGCGCCCTCGTCTTTGTCGCGCGGAAGCGGCGGCGCGGCGGCGATCGCCCGCCAGCGGTCGAGCTCCGCCGCTAGGGCGTCGGACTGCGCGTAGTCGTCGAGCGCCCGCGCCCAGCGCTGGAACGAGGTCGTCTTCGGCGGCAGGGCGACGGGCTCGCCGGCGGTGCGCTGGCTTAGCGCCGTCTGGAAGTCCTCGAGCAGGACGCGCCACGACACGACGTCGACGAGCAGGTGGTGCACGACCCAAAGGAGCCGGCTCGGCTCCCCGGCGACCCGGAACACCGCGGCGCGCGTCAGCGGGCCGTTCGCCAGATCGAGGCAGGTGTGCAGCTCGGTCGCCCGCGCGGTCATCGCGGCGTCGCGCCCGGCGGCGGGCGTCGACGAGAGGTCGACGTCGACGACGTCGACCGCGGCGCCCTCCGCGTGGACCTGCTCGACGTCGCCGTCCTTCTCGACGTAGCGCAGGCGCAGCGCGTCGTGGTGCGCGACGACGTCCGCGAGGACGCGTTCCAAGAGCTCGGCTCCCGCGTCCGCCGGCACCTCGAAGAGCATCGGCAGGTTGAAGTGCTGCGGGTCGGGATAGCCCGCCTCGAAGAACCAGCGCTGGATCGGGAGCAGCGGCGCGGCGCCGGTCACCTCGCCCTGGTCCGCCTCGACGTGCCCGCGCGCTTCGGCCACCTGAGCCAGGCCGGCGATCGTCGGATGCTCGAAGATCTGCGCGGGCGTCAGGTGGAAACCGGCGCGGGCCGCCTTCGCCACGACCTGCAGGCCGAGCACGGAGTCGCCGCCGAGCTCGAAGAAGCTGTCGTGCACGCCGATGTCGCCGATGCCGAGCACCTCGCCCCAGGCGGCGACGAGCGCTTCCTCCGCCGGCGTGGTCGGCGCCGCGTAGTTGGTCGGCAGCTCGGGGCGCGCGTGCAGGCTCGCCGCGGGCTTCGGCGCCGCCTCGCGGCGTCCCGCCCAGCGCGCGGCGCGCGCGTTCAGGTCGCCGGTCGAGACGGCGAGCTGCGCGCCCGCCGGCAGGTCCAGCACGCGCAGGAACGCGTCGGCGCCCTCCGCCGGCGTCATGAAGAAGGCGTCGCGGCCCTCGCCGTGGGCGAACTCCGGCTCGCGCCAGGTCAGCCAGTTGTCCCAGTTGACGCGCGTCCACGGCTGGCGCCGCGTGGCGTTGTGCCGCTCGACGAAGGCGTCGACGAGGTGGTGCGCCGCCACGTAGCCCACGACGCCCAGGGCGCCGAGCTGCGAGGCGAGGGACGACTGGATCAGGCAGAAGTCGAGCTCGCGGTCCGCGAGGAGCTCCTCGAGTACGGCGAGCCCGGCGCGCTTCGGCTCGAGCTGCCCCAGGCAGTAATCGCGGTCCGCGTCCGCGAGGAGCGTCATCGTCTTCTCCGCGCCGGCGGCGTACACGACGCCGTGCAGCGGACCGAAGCGCGCCTCCGCGTCGCGCAGAGCTCCGCGCATCGCCTCGCGGTCGGTCGCGTCGGCTTGCGCGAGCATGACCTCCGCGCCGGCCGCTTCGACCGCGGCGAGCTTCTCCCGGCGCGGGTCGTCGTCGCCGAGCTCGCCGCGCCCGACGAGGACGAGCTTCGCGCGGGCGGCGCGCGCCAGGCACTCCGCCACCTCGAGGCCGGTCGAGCCTAGCCCGCCGGTGATCAGGTAGCGCCCGCCCTCGCGCAGGAGGCCGGGACGCTCCGCCGGCGCCGGGACGCGGACCGGCGTGAACGCCGGCGTCCAGCGGTGCTTCCCGCGGTAGGCGACGATCGGCTCCGTCGCGTCGGACGCGAGCTCGAGCAGGAGGTGCTCGACGTCGTCGCCGCCGTCCAGGTCGACCGCCCGGCAGGTGACGTTCGCGCGCTCCTGACCGATCGCCCGGCACGCGCCGAGCAGGGCGGCCTTGTCGGGCGAGAGCTCCTCACCGCCCGCGATCGCGTGCACGCCGCGCGTGACGGCGAACACCTGCACCTTCGCGTCCGCGTCGATCGCCTGTCCGAGCGACAGCAGGCTGAAGAAGCCGCGGTCGAGGGCGTCGTCGCCGGCCGGGTCGGCACCGCCGAGGTGCACGACGACCTCCGGGATGCGCTCGGGCGCTTCGC
>JANQEJ010000198.1 GCA_028278425.1 Planctomycetota bacterium
TCCTCGCAACTCCGTTCTGATATCTCGGCTGCCTCCGTGGTCGCATCACGCCGCGACCGGACGACGGTCGGAGACGGACAACTCGCGGAGACGGACACCGTAGATTCCGATCTCCGTGCTCTCCGATAACTCCGTTCCTTCTCCGTGTTAAACTCCGGGCTCCGTGATCTCCGCCCGGCTCCGCGGTCTCAACACGTCCGGCACTTGGACGGCAGATCCCCCGCAAGGAGCCTCTTCCGGAACTCCCGGTACTCCTCCCCGTTCCAGATATCGTCGCCCGACTGTTCGAAGACGTTGCCGAGCTTGATCTCGCGGCTGTCGAAGTAGTTGCAGCACGGCGTGACGTCGCCCTCGACGGTCACGTAGGTCATCGCCTTCGGCCAGTAGCAGTCCATGCGCTCTTCGAGCGTCCACGGGGTCGTGCCCCACACGACCTCGAGGTCGCCCTGGTGTGACGGCAGGGCGTTGATCCACGTGCGCTCCGCGTCCTCGAGGAGGAGCGGACGCTGGTCCGGCTTCGGGCCCTCGTTCAGCTTGGTGAAGATGATGCGGTCGGCGCCGAGCGACTCGGCGATCGCGATCATGTGCGCCGACTGCTCGTAGTTCGCCTTCGACAGCACCGTCATGATGCCGATGCCCGGCGTCTTCGACTTCATCGCCGCGCGCGCCTCGACCAGGTTGCGCACGCAGCGGCGGAAGCGCTTGAGCGTGCCGCCCTTGCGGAGCTTGCGGAACGTCTCCTCGTCGGCGCCGTCCATCGAGAAGTTGATGTGGGCGAGGCCCGATTCGACGATGCCGCGCGCCATCGCGCGATCGACCTTCGACGCGTTGGAGAAGGTGTGGACCTCGATGCCGCGGGCGGTCGCCTCGCGGATCAGGTCGAAGATCTCGTCGTTGAGGAAGACCTCGCCGACGCCCTGGAGCTCGACCTTCTCGACCTGCGGGAACGCCTGGAGCACGCGCCGGAACTGGTCCGGCGTCATGTGCTTCTCCGGCCGGTCGTATTCCTTCAGCGAGAGCGCGCAGGAGGCGCAGCGGAAGTTGCAGATCGAGGACGTCTCCACCTGCATCCAGCGCACCGGGAGCGGGTTGATGCCGGTCCGGCGGATGTGCTCCAGGTCCACCTCGGTGCTGGGCAGGCCGGTCAGGGAGGTTGAGGGGAGGTCGGTGTCGGTCATCGAGGGGGAGATCGGCCGGGCCTGACCGCGGAGTGTAGCACGCGCGCTGAGCGCCCCGGGCCGGGCGTGCGGACGGCCCTGGAAAAGAGTACCCGGCCGCCCCAGGATGTGCGGCCCATGCGTGTGACCGTGCGCTTCTTCGCGGCCCTCCGCGAGCGGGCCGGCGCCGATTCGATGCAGCTCGAGGACCTGCCCGAGTCGCTGGACGTCGTCGGGCTCAAGCGCGAGCTCGAGGCGCGCCATCCCGAGCTCGGCAGCCTGGACCACGTGCGCGGCGTGGTGGGGACGGCGTACGTCCCGGACGACACCGCGCTCGAGGACGGCGCCGAGGTGGCCCTTCTGCCGCCGGTGTCCGGCGGCGCGCCCGACGAGGACGAAGCGCTCCAGCGCGGCGTCTTCGAGATCCGCGAGACCGCGCTCGATCCCGCCGAGGCCCAGCGGCGCGTCGCGCACCCGAGCTGCGGCGCGGCGGTCGTCTTCACCGGCATGACGCGCGAGTCCAACCGCGGGCAGGACGTCGAGCGGCTCGACTACGAGGCCTTCCAGGAGATGGCCGGCGCGGAGATGGCGCGCATCTACGCGGAGTGCCGCGGGCGCTTCGGCCCGGAGGGCGACGCCGCCGCGGGCCGCGAGCCGGGCTACTCGCACCTGCGGATGGTCACGCTGCACCGCACCGGCACCGTTGCGGTCGGCGAGCCGTCGGTCGTCATCGCCGTCGCGAGCCCGCACCGCGACGCGGCGTTCCAGGCGGCGCGCTTTCTCATCGACGAGCTGAAGGCGCGCGTCCCGCTCTGGAAGAAGGAGCTCTACGCGGGCGGCCACCACTGGATCGGCGACCGCTCGTGATGCAGGCGGTCTCCGACGCGCTCGAGGTGGCCGTCCTCCCGGTGACGCCGTTCCAGCAGAACTGCTCCCTCCTTCGCTGCGTGAAGACGGGGAGCGGCGCGGTGGTGGACCCCGGCGGCGACGTGCCGCGGATCCGCGCCCTGATCGACAGGGAAGAGCTCGCGGTCGAGAAGGTCCTTCTCACCCACGGCCATCTCGACCACGCCTCCGGCGCGGCGCAGCTCGCGCGCGAGCTCGGCGTTCCGATCGAGGGACCGCAGCGCGAGGACGGTTTCTGGCTCGAAGGGATCGTCGACCAGGCGCGGATGTACGGCCTCGAGCCCGGCGAGGTGGCCGAGCCCGACCGCTGGCTCGAGGGGGGCGACGTGGCCACGGTCGGCGAGCTCGAGCTCGAGGTCCGCCACACGCCCGGCCACACGCCCGGGCACGTGATCTTCTTTCACGCGCCGTCCAGGTTTGCGTGGGTCGGGGACGTCCTCTTCCAGGGATCGATCGGGCGGACCGACTTCCCCCGCGGCGACTACGACACGCTGATCCGCTCGATCCAGGAGCAGCTCCTGCCCCTCGGCGACGACGTCACCTTCCTGCCCGGCCACGGGCCGACGTCGACTTTCGGGCGGGAGCGCGCGACCAACCCTTTCCTCGTCGATCCGGACCGTTACCGGAGCATGATGTAGTACCCTCTCCGGCCCTTTGCCGGGAGCATGAGCGAGCGAGCCGGACTGAGCCTGAACCTGGAGGACGCCGAGCGGGAGGAGCTCGAGGTCGACGTGCTCCTGGTGGGCGCCGGACCGGCGTCCCTGGCCTGCGCGATCCAGCTCCAGCGCGAGCTGAAGAAGCGCGGCGAGGAGGAGGCGTCGATCCTCGTGCTCGAGAAGGCGGAGGACGTGGGGTACCACACGCTCTCCGGCGCCGTGATGGATCCCAGGGGGATGGTCGAGCTCTTCCCCGACTGGAAGGACCGCGGCTGCCCGGTCGAGGCCGAGGTGACCTTCGACTGCGTCGACTACCTGCGCAAGGGCGGCGGCAAGACGCGGCTGCAGGGCGTGTTCGTGCCCCCGCCGCTGAAGAACCACGGCAACTTCATCGTCTCGCTCTACCGCGTCGTCCGCTGGTTGAAGGACCAGGCCGAGGAGCTGGGTATCGAGGTGTATCCCGGTTTCGCGGCGGCGGAGGTGCGCTACGACGAGAGCGGGAAGCGCGTCGTCGGCGTGCAGACGCGCGACGCCGGCATCGCGAAGGACCGCTCGAAGAAGGGCACGTTCGAGCCCGGGATGAACGTCTCGGCCAAGGTGACGGTGTTCGCCGAGGGAACGCGCGGCAACCTCGCGAAGGGCTTGATCCGGAAGCTCGGGCTCGACGCCGAGAGCAACCACCAGGTCTACGAGACGGGAATCAAGGAGATCTGGAGCATCCCCGAGGAGCGCGGGAAGGAGATGCTCGGCCAGGTCATCCACACGATGGGCGAGCCGCTCGGCACGTCGGGCTACGGCGGCGGGTGGATCTACGGGATCTCGAACAACCGCCTCTCGATCGGCTACGTGGTCGGGCTCGACCACGCCGACGCGAAGCTCGACCCGCACGCGATGTTCGTGCGGTGGAAGCAGCACCCCGCGATCTCGGCCCTGCTCGCCGGCGGGAAGGTCGAGCGCTACGGCGCGAAGACGATCCCCGGCGGCGGCTACTTCTCGATGCCGAAGCTCCAGGGCGACGGCTTCTGCCTGGTCGGCGACACCGCCGGCTTCGTGAACATGTCGCGCCTGAAGGGCATCCACCTCGCGATCAAGTCGGGGATGATGGCGGCCGAGGCGATCGCGGAGGCGCTCGGGAAGGACGACACGTCGGCCGAGGAGCTCGCGGGATACACGCGCCGCTTCGAGGCGTCCTGGGCCAAGGAAGAGCTCTGGAAGACGCGCAACTTCCGCCAGGCCTTCCAGGCGGGCTTCTTCGCCGGCTTCTTCGACGCGGGGCTCCAGCTCGTCACCGGCGGGCGCGGGCTCGTCGCGCGGCGGCGCATGCACGAGGACCACGAGACCATGCGCGCGGTGAGCGAGTCGCGCCTCGCGAAGCCGAGCTACGACGACGCGCTGTGCATGGACAAGCTGACCGACGTCTATCACTCGGGCGCGGTGCACGAGGAGGATCAGCCGTCGCACCTCGTCGTCGTGGATCCGTCGATCTGCGTCGACCGCTGCACCGAGGAGTACGCCAACCCCTGCCAGCACTTCTGCCCCGCGGCCGTCTACGAGTGGCCGCACGAGAGCGCCGCGGCGGCGCGCGACGACGGCGGGCTCGTCATCAACGCGTCCAACTGCGTGCACTGCAAGACGTGCGACGTGGCGGACCCGTATCAGATCATCGAGTGGGCCGTGCCCGAGGGCGGCGGCGGTCCCCAGTACGTCGACATGTGAACCCAGCCATCCCCTCATGAGATTCAGCGCCAAGGACTCGAAACAAGCCGTCACGAGGACGGACCTTCTCGTCGTGCTCGCCACCGAGGGCCGCCGAGCAAGCCTTCCATCCGGAGTCGCGGTGCCCAAGCAGGCCCTCGCGGACTTCAAAGGCGAGTACCGCGAAGCGCGGCAGACCGACGCCGTCTCCGGCCCGGCGAAGCGGGTGCTCCTGGTCGGCGTCGGCAAGAAGGGCGAGGTGACGAGCGAGCGCGTGCGCCGCGCGACGGGCATCGGCGCCCGCAAGGCGTCCAAGACGAAGTCGACGTCGGTGACGATCTGGGTCGGCGCCGACGTCGAGAAGGCCGCGGGCGGCGCCGAGGCCGCCGGCCAGGCGGTGGCCGAGGCGGCCGTCATGGCCACGTACACCTTCACCAAGTGCAAGGGCAAGTCGAAGTCGAAGGCGAAGGCCAAGAAGGACGGTGAGCTCGGCGCGATCACCGTCTGCGGCGCCGGCGCCGCGTTCAAGCGCGGCGCGAAGCGGGGACGCGCGCTGGGCGAGGCGAACTGCTTCACGCGCGACCTGCAGAACCTGCCGGGCAACCTGATGCGACCGCGCGACATGGCGTCCGCCGCGCGCAAGCTCGCTGCGAAGACCCCGCGCATCCGCTACCGCGCCCTGGACGAGAAGGCGATGGCGAAGCTCGGCATGGGCTCCTTGCTCTCGGTCTCGCGCGGTTCGCGCGAGCCGGCCTATCTGATCCACCTGACCTACACGCCCACCGGCAAGCGCAAGCGCGGGAAGATCGCGTTCGTCGGCAAGGGGCTCACCTTCGACGCCGGCGGCATCAGCTTGAAGCCGGCGGCGAAGATGGACGAGATGAAGTACGACATGTCGGGAGGCGCGGCGGTGCTCGGCGTCTTTCACGCGCTCGCGAGCCTCGGCGCGCCGTACGAGATCCACGGTCTCGTCCCGACCTCGGAAAACCTCCCCGACGGACTGGCGAACAAGCCAGGCGACGTCGTCACCGCGATGGACGGCACGACGATCGAGGTGTTGAACACCGACGCCGAGGGGCGCCTGATCCTGTGCGACGCGCTCGCCTACGCGACCAAGAAGCTCAAGCCGGACACGATCATCGACATGGCGACCTTGACCGGCGCGGTCGTCCACGCGCTCGGCCACGAGCTCAGCGGCATGTTCGCGACGACCGACAAGCTCCGCGACGCCCTGACCGCCGCCGGCAAGGAGGTGGGTGAGGAGGTCTGGCCGCTCCCGCTCCTCGACTGCCATAAGGAGCAGATGAAGGGCTCGGTGGCCGACCTCCGCAACATCAACTCCGGACAGGGGAACGGCTCCACCGCCGGCGCGGCGTTCCTCTCCGGTTTCGTCGGGGACACCGAGTGGTGCCACCTCGACATCGCCGGCACCGCCTGGGGCTCGGTCGACCGCGACTACGTCGGCGGCTCGTCCGGCACCGGCGTCGGCGTGCGCTTGCTCATGGAATACCTCAAGAACCGGAAGTAACGATGCCCGAGCTCATTCCCGGCCTGGCGGGTGTGCCCGCCGCCGAGTCCGCAGTCAGTTTCATCGACGGCCAGAAGGGTCTCCTCGCGTACCGCGGGCATCCCATCCAGGTCCTCGCGGAGCGCTCGACCTTCCAGGAGGTGGCGTGGCTGCTCCTCTACGGGACGCTGCCCAAGCGCGCGGAGTTCGACGGCTTCCGCGAGCAGCTCGGCACGCGGCGCGAGATCCCCGAGCGCATGTACGACGTCATCCGGGCGCTGCCGGGCAACGGCCACCCGATGGACGCGCTCCAGGCGTGCATGGCCTCGCTCGGGATGTTCAGCCGCCACACCGACTTCCGCGACGCGTCGACCGCCGACGAGGCGATCACGCGCATTCTCGCGGCGATGCCGGTGATGGTCGCCGCCTTCGACCGCATCCGCGGCGGCGAGGACGTCGTCCCGCCGCGGCCCGAGCTCGACACGGCCGCGAACTTCCTCTGGATGCTGACCGGCGAGGAGCCGGACGAGCTCGCCGCGCGCGTGCTCGACGTGGCGCTGATCCTCCACGCCGATCACACGATGAACGCGTCCACCTTCGCGGCGCGCGTCGTCGCTTCCACCGAGGCGGACCCCTACACGGTCGTCTCGTCGGCGATCGGGGCCCTGACCGGACCGCTCCACGGCGGCGCGAACGAGCGCGTGCTCGACCAGCTTCGCGACATCGGCGAGGCCGAGAGCGTCGAAGCCTGGGTCGACGGCCAGGTCGCCGCGAAGAAGAAGATCATGGGCTTCGGCCACCGGGTCTACAAGGTCAAGGACCCGCGCGCGGACATCCTCCAGGGCCTCGCGATCGACCTCTTCGAGAAGCTCGGCCGCACGCCGCTCTACGACACCGCGGTCACCCTCGAGGACGAGGTCGTCAAGCGCCTCGGCGACAAGGGCATCCACCCGAACGTCGACTTCTACAGCGGGATCGTCTACTCGAAGCTCCAGATCCCGATCGACCTCTTCACGCCGGTCTTCGCCATGGCGCGCACCGCCGGCTGGCTCGCGCACTGGCGCGAGCAGATGGTCGACAACAAGATCTTCCGCCCCGCGCAGGTGTACGCGGGCGTGCACGACGCGGAGTACGTGCCGATCGACGAGCGGTAGGCCGGCGCGGCAGCCTCCTCGCGGGGGGATCTGCCGTTCAAGTGCCGGGCGAGTTGAGACCGCGGAGGGGAACAGAGGGCACGGAGCCCGGAGTTTAACACGGAGAAGGAACGGAGTTATCGGAGAGCACGGAGATCGGAATCTACGGAGCAACGTCTCTGCGAGTTCCACGATCCGGAC
>JANQEJ010000291.1 GCA_028278425.1 Planctomycetota bacterium
ACTCAACCCCGAAACCCAAGCCAAGCCCACCCGTTGCACGCCGAAGGCTCCTGAGAGCCGCCCTGACGGTCTGTAGAGCCCGAACGGGGAGACTCATAAGGGCAGCCGTCTACCTGTCCGCTGTCCAAGCTCAGCATCGCGGAGACC
Source organism: Planctomycetota bacterium (assembly GCA_028278425.1). Classification (GTDB taxonomy): domain Bacteria; phylum Planctomycetota; class UBA1135; order UBA1135; genus JANQEJ01. The sequence continues at coordinate 148 of JANQEJ010000291.1, forward strand.
TCGTTCCCGTGGTCTGTACCGCCCATATCTTCCTTCCTGGGAAGGATGGAGGTTTGAGGTCATTCAAACTGCCCGCCTTTCTGCACTTTGTCAGGAATGGGAGCGTCGAGGGTGACGGCCAGTTAGAGAGTATCGACGACCCGGTAGGCAATTGCCGGGGCTGGTGTTGCCTGTGTGGGCTTCGAGGATTTCGGGATGGTCGAAAGGGGGCTGTGGGCACACACACTCTGCGATTACCGAAGGGCTTTCCCCGCCGGCCTCATCAGAGGTGCAAGCGGGCCAGTTCGTCCCGCCGCCTTTCCAGCTTCAGATGAGCATAGAGAGCGTACGTAGTCGTCATTTGAGAGTGGCTCAACGGCTTGCAGGCCGTGTAGGTACCTGACTCTTCTTGCTGACTAGCCAGCAGGGCCAAGAAATCTGTGCAGCGACGCCCTTAGCTCCTGAATCGGCCCGAATAGACCAACGAGATCGCTCTGACAGCTTGTAAGAGCCGTTGCCCAAGCGTTACTTCCGCTCACTTGGGTCGACACCGTCGCCAGCCTTTGATTGACACGCTTCATCCCCACGTACGCACTGATTATTGCTCCCTGCAAAGTATCTGGCAGCAGTGCAAGAAGACCCTCGCTGACAGCACGGTCGAATTGTCTTGTACCAAAGGGGCATCCTATATCCTTGGCGTCTCGGCGAGAGGCGACTTCAGCATTGAACGCAAGTTCGTCCAGCATCGCCTGGATAGGTCCGACGTCTCCCGTACCATGAGTCCGAGTTAGGAGATGAGGACTGTCTTTGCAGAAACCAAGCCACTGATCCCTATGCAGTCGCAATTCTACTGGCGTAAACCGCCTTCCACGCGGATGTTGGGGGTTGTAGAGGTGGATCTCCGCATGGCACTCAAAACACACTGGAATGATGTTATCAATGTCATCGCTCCCCCCCTCCGCTTTAGGGCAGATATGGTCGGTCTCCATCTTGACCCCGCAAAAGCGATGACAGATGCAGCACCTCCGATGGCAGGAGGCGAGGAGCATGTCGATTGCCTTAGAGCGGCCCATGCAGTCGCGGCACTACCACTCCGAGGTAGGGTCAATCAATTGGTCTCGTACTGCGTCTAGGGTTGCTCTCTTCCTCAGCTTCTCCAGAGTCCGGACTTGGTCGATCGTCGGAATTGGATTGCTATCGGAGATATCAAAGAAAAGCAGCTTCCCAATCGGATCGCCGAAGCGAACAACTTGCTCCCGTGGCAAGAGATTCTGGAGACCCATTTCAAGGTATCCATTGAAGTGTGGGTCAATACTCGGGCTGTGAACCAGAGCAAGCCCCTTCTTCACCAGGTCCGAGAGGTGACCGAACATCCCCAGAACTCGCTCGGAGAACCGAAAGGACTCTTGAGACCAAATCCTGGCGTAGCCGTTGGCAGGAATCGCCAGAGTATCCCCTTCGTCTTCAAGAAACCGGTCCGTGCGATCACCGCTTTGTGGATCAAAGACGGTAGTTGCCCGTCCTAGCCGAAAGTAGTACCAGGTTGGATGGAGAAGCTCCTCGCTCAGAGGGTCAATGCTCAAGAGGTTCGCCTTCATGTAGGCACGCAGTCGAGGTTCGTTGAGCAAGAACATCAGACTTCTCTCTTCATCCTGCCTGGGGCGGTCGGTGTGGGTCGCGGAGTCGCCAGTGTGCATCCTTGTTTGAGGCCCGCCAAGCCCTCCTGGGCCGATCTGCTACCAAAATGGTGCCAGCCAGCCTCCTGCCCTTCCCCGGCTGCTGGCCTGTGGGAGGCCCAAGGTCCACTCCCGTTCGAACCGTCACCCTTAGACATCCAATCGTGCGAGTTCGTCCCGCCGCATTTCCGGCTTCAAATGGGTGTAGAAAGCATGCGTGGTCGTTACCTGCGAGTGCCGTAGGAGCTTGCAGACCGTATAGATGTCTACCCCTTCCTTCACGAGGTTGCTGGCGAGGCTATGCCGACCGAGGTGCCAGTTCGGGAGTCTCCATCCGCGTAGGTTCGCATCCTTCCGGTAGTTCTCGATGGAGGCCGGCGAGAAATGCTCCGGCTCGCCGGGCCGGCGACGTTGCTTCCTCACAATCGGGCCTTCCTCGTGCCAGTTTGAGCGTAACCACTCCTCCATCCTGGGATGAAGCGGGAGCGTCGCCTCGGGTAGGTCGGTCTTGTTCCCCTGAACGTACAGCGTTCGCCGGGCGAGATCGACGTGCTCGAAACGTGCGGCGACAATCTCAGAGCGTCGAAGTCCTTGCGTGTAGGCCAGTAGGAATGCGGGTTCGAGCACCTGATGTCCCTTGACCTTCTCCAAGACGGCCCGTACGGCTTCGACTTCTAACCCCACCTTCTTCCCGTTTTTCAGCGGAGGTTTCCTCGCTCCCCGGACGGGGTTTTGTTCGACGTGCTCCTCGTGCTGGAGCCAGGAGAAGAAGCAAGAGATTGAGGAGAACTCCTTGGCGATGGTCGAAGGAGACATGCCCTGTTCCGTTCGTTCGCTTGCATAGCGAGTGAGATCCTTGTTGCGGATCGCGGACACCGGCTTGTCGCTGCCCTCATGCTCGACCCATTGCCGGACGTTTCCGTATCGCTTGCGATGCCAAGTCTGGCTTTTCGAGCCGCCGACCGATGCATCCCAGAGCTGGAAGGCGTCTCCGAGCGTGAGACGTCCCCCCGTGGAAGGGTTCTCGGCTTCCTCGGCGTAGCGGCGGGTGAGGTAGAGAAGGGCTTGCTCGCGGTCGTCCGTGCGGGCGGACTCGCGGTAGGTTCGGCCGTTGGCCCGGAAGTACACGTAGTAGGTGTTGCCTCGGCGGTAGACCTTCATCGGGTGGTATGGGCCACCCGTTTGCACACCGAAGGGCCTTCGAGCCCCGTCCATTTCAAGCTCGATCCTCCCCAGGAAGGAAGATATGGGCGGTACAGACCACGGGAACGAGGTCTCCGCGATGCTGAGCTTGGACAGCGGACAGGTAGACGGCTGCCCTTATGAGTCGCCAGCTCTAACCGACTGAGCTAAGGGCCCTTGCCCTATGATCCTAGCAACATGAAGGCCGCCATTGCCCAGATCGCACCGCGTCTGCTCGATCGCGAAGCCACCCTCGAGAAGGTCGTCGCGAGCGTATCCGATGCGGCGCGGGCCGGCTGTTCGCTGGTCGCCTTCGGCGAAGCGCTGCTGCCCGGATACCCGGTCTGGTTGAGCCGCACCGGCGGCGCGCGCTTCGACGACGCGGATCAGAAGCGGTTGCACGCGTGCTACCTCGACCAAGCGGTGGTCGTCGAGCGCGGCGACCTCGATCCGGTGCGCGAGGCGGCGGCGGGTGGCGGAATCGCGGTCGTGCTCGGCGTGATCGAACGCGCCGCGGAGCGCGGCGGACACTCCCTCTTCTGCACGCGCGTCTTCGTCGGCGCGGAAGGCGAGGTGCTCTCGACGCACCGCAAGCTCATGCCGACGTACGAAGAGCGCCTGGTGTGGGCGGCCGGCGACGGAGCGGGGCTCGTCACCCATCCGGTCGGCCCGTTCACCCTCGGCGCGCTCAACTGCTGGGAGAACTGGATGCCGCTCGCGCGCGCGGCGCTGCACGCCGCCGGCGAGGATCTGCACGTGATGCTCTGGCCGGGAAGCGTCGGGTTGACGCGGGACGTCACGCGCTTCGCGGCGCTCGAGGGGCGCTCCTTCGTGCTCTCGGCGGGCGCGATCCTGCGCGCCGAGGATCTGCCGGACGACCTGCCGCTGCGCGACGAGATCGCGCGGCCGGGCGAGCTGCTCTACGACGGCGGCTCGTGCGTCGCCGGGCCGGACGGCGAATGGCTCGTCGAGCCCGTCGCCGGAAGGGAAGAGCTTCTCACCGCCGAGCTCGACCACGCGCGCGTGCTCGAGGAGCGCCAGAACTTCGATCCCGCCGGGCACTACGCGCGGCCCGACGTGTTGCGGCTCACCGTCGACCGGCGGCGGCAGGGCGCGGCGGACTGGATCGACTAGCGGGAATCGCGAAGAAGGGCGAGGAATGTGCGGGGGTGCCGCGGTTCGGCCCCCAGACTCCCCCCAGGGCCCTCATAATGCGGGAACCGATGAAATCTTCCTTTGCCCCCCTCCTGCTTCTCGTTCCGCTCGCCTCCGCGCAGGTCGGTGTTCAGGTCGTCGACGACGACGGCGGTCCCGGCGTTGACTTCACCGTCCTTCAGGACGCGGTCGACGCCGCGGCGCCGGGGGACGTGATCCTCGTGCGCGACGGGAGCTACCTCGAGATCTTCACGAAGAAGCCGGTCGTGATCGTGGTCGAGCACGGCTCAACGGCGGTCGCGGTCGGAAACAACGGGATCGACACGGTGGACGCCCCGTTCGCCGTGCGCGGGCTGGACTTCTTCAGCCAGAAGGCCTTCGGCGAAGTGATCGAGATGGAGCTCGACCAGCCCGCTTTCTTCGAGGACTGCTCCGTGACCGGCGCCGTCACGGGCGCGGGGTTCCCGCCGAACAGCGCCGTCCGGATCCTCGGGTCGTCGCAGCTCACGCTGTCCCACTGCGCGATCGCGGCCGGTGACGGTCCGACCATCGGGCTCCGCGTCGAAGGTCCGAGCTTGCACGCGTACGAGACCTTCGTCGCGGGCGGCAACGGGAACAGCGCGAGCGCCGTGGACGGCGGCGACGGCCTGTTCGTGACCGGCGGCGAGATCTACGCCTCGGGCAGCGACTTCGTCGGCGGCGAGGGCGACACGCCCTTCCTCTTCGGGTGCGACGCCGGCGACGGCGGCGACGGGCTCGAGTTCCTCGCGGGAGCGGGGGTTCGCCTGCTCGACAGCGCGGGCTTCGGCGGCGCGGGCGGCGTCGCGCAACCCGGGTGCGTCGACGGCGTGCCGGGCGCCGACCTGATCGTGCCGCCCGGCCAGTTGCAGATCCTGCCGGGCTCGTCGCGAGCGTTGATCGTCACCGCGACCGTCGTGGAGGGGAGCACGCTACAGGAGTCCTTCCAGGGCCAGCCCGGCGACCTGGCTTTCCTCGCGTTCTCGACGGGGATCGGGACGCTCCCCTACCTGCCGCTGATCCAGGCCCCTCCCTTTCCCACGCCGCCGGTCACGATCTTCTTCCGCGGCACCGTGCCCGCGTCGGGCGAGCTCGTGTTCAACATGCCCATCAGACCCATCGGCCTGGTCGACCGGGCGCTGCCGCTCTTCGCCCAGGGTCTCTTCGTCGACACGCTCGGCCAGATCCAGGCAAGCGCGCCCTCGATGACGGTGATCCTCGGCGCCGCGGTGGGCGCGTAGTCAGCGCGTCGCGTCGTTCAAGGTCCAGTCCCACTCGCGGTAACGCACCTCGACCGTGGGCGGCAGCGCGAGATCGCTCGCGTTCGCCAGGATCCAGCTCACCGGGTCCGGCCGAAAGTCCTCGGCGAACCAGTCGAAAACCTCGCTCAGGACGAGCTCGCCGTTCTCGACCGCGACGTTGCGCTCCTCCTGGAGGAAGCGGTCGGCCTCGCGCTCGAGCTGCTCGTCCAGCGTCTCGGGCAGGAACGGCTCAGCGGGGAGCTTCGGGCAGCCCAGGCTCGCGCAGTTGAGCGCGAAGTGGACGCGCGGCTCCTCGTAGCGCGCGCGGATGACGTCGTTCTCGAGGTCGTACAGGTTCCAGCGCTCGCCGTCGATCAGGAAGCCCGTCAGGTAGAAGAAGTCGACCTGGTCGTCCTTCGGCGAGTCGATCGGGTAGCGCTCGATCACGTTGAAGAGGACGCAGGCGTTGTAGGCGTTCAGGTAATACGCGAGCTCGTGGTCCCGCGTCGGGAAGAGCTCGGGCCGGGTCGTCGGACCGACCTCGGCGAGCACCGCCACGAAGTGGTCGAGCGGCGCGCGCTTGTCGATCAGCGCCGGATAGTCGACGAGGCCGTCCTCGTCCACGTGGTTGCCGAGCACCGCGGCCCAGCCGTCGTATTCGAACTCCGCCAGCGACTCGACGTACTCCTCTTCGAGCACGGCCGGCGACTCGAGCGTCGAACAGCCACAGCCCGCGAGCGCGGTGAGGCTCAGCGCAGCGCCGCTTCGTAGACGGCCGCGTCCTCGGCGGAGAAGCAGCAGAAGGTCACCGACTCGGGAAGCTCGTTTTCGTCCAACCATCGCTGCGTCCTCTCCAGGGCGATCCGGGCGGCGCGCTCCTTCGGGAAACGGTACACGCCGGTGGAGATGGCCGGAAAGGCCAAGGTCCGGACGCCGTTCGAGGCGGCGAGTACGAGGCTCGCGTCGTAGCAGGACGCGAGAAGCTCGTCCTCGCCGGCCTCGCCCCCGTGCCACACCGGGCCGACCGTGTGGATGACGTGGCGGGCCGGAAGGTCGTAGCCGCCGGTGATGCGCGCCTCGCCGGTCGGACAGCCGCCGAGCGCGCGACACTCCTCGAGCAGGCCGGGCCCGGCCGCGCTGTGGATCGCGCCATCGACGCCGCCGCCGCCGAGAAGCGACTCGTTCGCCGCGTTGACGATGGCGTCGACGGAGAGGGTGGTGATGTCGGCGGTGGCGATTTGGAGGCGGGTCATGGACTGGGGGCGCCCGGTGACGTGAGACCTCGGAGAGGAACGGAGGGCACGGAGCCCGGAAGTTAACACGGAGGAAGAACGGAGTTATCGGAGAACACGGAGATCGGAGTTTGCGGGGCCCGTTCCCGCGAGATGTTCGGTCCTGACCGTTCCACGATCCCGGCAAGTCACCTCGCGGCTGCCTCGGAGCGGTCAGGGCCGTGGTTCACGCCGGAAGCGTGCTCCGCCCCCTTCCGCTCCGTGGTCTCCGATAACTCCGTTTTCCTCCGTGTTAACTTCCGAGCTCCGTGCCCTCCGTTCGTCTCCGCGATCTCCCTACGGATCGATCGTCAACTTCAACGGATCCGACACCGTCAACACCTCCGGCCCTCCGAGCGCGCCGGTCGGGTACATGACCATCGCGAAGTAGACGTCGATCCCGGCGATCGCGGGCAGGGCGGGAAGGGCGATCGTCGTCGACGTCTCCCCCGAGGCGGGGAACTGGCCGAGCCAGCCGGGGAGGCCGATGACGAAGTTGCTGATCCCGTCGAACGCGATCGGGATCGCGTAGCCGCCCGGGAGCGGGCCGGCCGACACGTCGGAGAGGGCGGCGAAGGCGGCGTAGTCCTTGAAGCCGCCGTCGTACTGCTCCTTGAGGAGGAACGTCGGGTTGGCGCCGACCGCGAAGGGGTCGCCGGTCAGGTCGTGGAAGACGGCCGCGGTGCCCGCGTCGTTCTTGGTGCACCAGGCGATCGTGAGCGGCTCGCTCGTCCCGTCGAAACGCTGCTTGGTGAGGCGCACGGTGTAGTTGCCGCTGACCGCGGGGGTGAAGCTCACGAGCTCGAACGGGTTGACCGCGCTGGCGGAGAAGGCGACCGTGCCGCCGCCCGGGTCGAGGATCGTCATGTCGAGATCCATTTCGAGCACGTCGAGCGTGCTCTCCACGTTCGCGCTCGAGAACCAGAGCGCGATCAGCCGCGTCTCGTCGCCGGCGACGAGCGGCACGGTGACGTCGAGCACGTCGCCGGGGAAGTCGCTGTCGACGACGTCCTGATACCACCACTGCTGGTCGCGGATGAGCGAGAAGGCCGCCTTCGCGTGCGTGCCGCCGGCGCCGTCCTTGTCGGAGAGGAGCGCCTCGGCCTCGACGTTGTGCCACGCGGACACCATCAGCATCGCCTTGACCGTCGTCATCTGCGCGAGCAGCGTGTTGTCGTACGACGCGATCAGCGTAGCGACGCCGCACGTCAGCGGGCTGGCCGACGACGTGCCGCCGAAGCAGCTCGTCGTGCTGCCTCCCGACGTGGTGGCGACGCAGTCGCCCGGGCTCGCGACCTCGGGCTTCTCGTGTCCCTCTTGCGGGTTCCACCAGGACGAGGAGCTCGTCATGAAGTCGTCGCCCCAGTCGTCGTTGTCGCCGTCGTTGTAGTTGCCGCTGCAGGTCATGTTGTAGCCCTGCCCCGGCGTTGTGCCGAACGGCGTCGACGTGCCGCCCTGGTTGCCGTTCGACTTGAACATCATCACGCTGAAGTTGCGGATGGTGTAGTCGAAGAAGCGGTCGAGCATCTCGATCTTCCCCTTGAGGAAGTTCCACCAGGAGCAGTTGCCGAAGTCGATACCCTGGGCGAGTCCGGCGCTCCAGACGCTTTGGGCCACACCGTCGCCGGTGCCCGGCCCGTCGTAGATCGTCGGCAGCGAGAAGGCCGCCGCCTTGTAGAGCGGGTGGTCGTTGCAGATGTTGCCGGCGACGCTGGTCGCGTGGGAGCTCACGCTGTCGGTGGTCACCACGGTGATCGGCGGCAGGTAGGGGTTGTTCGGTGCGATGGCGCCGACGTCGTTCACCATCACGCGCACGCTCGCGTCCGCGAAGATGCGCAGGTCGTGGACGTTGTACGTGCGCATCGTCCCCTGGGCGTTGTTGCCCTCGGGCTCCCACGCCGGCTGGGAGACGTAGGCCGTGTCGACGAGCGGGTGCGCCGCGAGGTCGGGCACGCTCCCGGCCGGGACCGTGGCGATCACGAGCGGCCAGCCCAGCCCCTCCGTCACGGTCTCGCCGCCGGCGGCGCGCACCGCGTCGGCGAAGGTGTCGACGCCGGGCTTGAGCCGCGCCTCGTTGAGGGCGAGCGCCTGCACGCGCAGGGAGCGCACCGTGTCCGCGATCAGCTCCTCGGGCACGTCCTTCGTCCGCTCGGAGATCCAGCGCCCCGCCTGGAAGCCGTCGTCGGGCTCGAGCAACCAGAAGCCCACCTCGATCGGGTCCCCCGGCTGCAGGCCTTCGAGCCGCTCGCGCAGCGTGGAGTCGATCTTGCCGAAGCGCGCGATCTCCAGGCCGTGGTCCTCGCGGCGCAGGGCGTCGACGTCGACGACCTGGCCCTTCGCGTCGTAGCCGACGCGCTCGATGCGCCCGTCCGGGAGCACGCGCCGAACGTCCTTCACCGCGACCCCGAGCTCGGGGAAGGTGAACTCGGTCACCGTCGCGTTCGGGTCGTCCTCCGGAACGACCCGGACGGCCTTCTGCGCCCCCGGGAGGGTCGCGAGGAAGAGAGCGGATAGCGAAGAGAGGAGCAGGGTCTTCATGGGTGCGTTCCCGGTGTTTAGGGGGAGGAAGAACAGAGCCTACCAGCTCAATCGGCTTTGAGGGCTTCCCACGTCCGCTCCGGCGCCGCTTCGGCCGTGACCTCGAAGCCACAGGCCTGCCAGCCCGGCTCGGTGACGGTTCCCATCGGGTCGCGCGCCCCGGAGAAGCCGCCGTGCATGTTGACGAGATTGCTATATCCCTCCCGGGCGAGGACCTCGCAGGCGTGCATCGAGCGACCGCCGGCGGCGCAACCGAGCACGAGCTTGGCGTCGGCCGGAAACGCATTCTTCATCGCCGCGACGAAGCCCTCGTTCGGTTCCATCCCCATCGCCCCGCGGAACAGGATCGGGACGTTGTAAGCGCCGGGCGCGTGACCCGCTTCGAACTCCTCGACGGTACGCACGTCGACGTACGTCCAGCCGCCGTCGAGCCTCTCCTTCGAACCCGCCGGGTTCAGCGTCTCATAGGACATGGGTTTTTTGCCTCCTGGGTTGGGGCGAGGATTCTAACGCTTTCCGTCTGCTACGATGGCGCCGCCATGGCCTTCGTCGGCGACGTTCACGGTCGGCCCCTGCGCAACCTGCGGCTCTCGGTCACCGACCGCTGCAACCTGCGGTGCGCCTACTGCATGCCGGAGGAGGACTACGCTTGGCTGCCGCGCGTCGACATCCTCGACTTCGAGGAGATCAGCGTCCTCGTCGACCGGTTCTGCGAGCTCGGCGTCGACAAGGTGCGGCTGACCGGCGGCGAGCCGCTCCTGCGCAAGGACGTCGAGCGGCTGATCGAGATGCTCGCCGCGAAGCCGGCCCTGCGCGACCTCGCGATCACGACGAACGGGCTGCTCCTGCCCGAGCGGGTCGAGGCGTTGCGCGCCGCGGGCCTGCACCGCGTCACGGTGAGCCTCGACACGCTGCACCCCGACCGCTTCCGCGCGCTGACGCGCCGCGACGGGCTCGAGCAGGTGCTCGCCGGCATCGAATCGGTCGCGGCGGCCGGTTTCACCGGCACCAAGCTCGACACCGTCGTGATGCGGGGCGTCAACGAGGACGAGCTCGTCCCCCTCGTCGAATGCGGCCGCGACGTCGGCGCGGAGGTCCGCTTCATCGAGTACATGGACGTCGGCGGGGCGACGAACTGGTCGATGGACAAGGTGGTCCCGTGCGACGAGATCCTGGCGCGGCTCGCGGCGCACTACGGCCCGGTCGAGCCGCTCGAAACCGGGGAAGCGGGCGCCGAAGAGGCCTCCGCCCCCGCCGACCGCTTCCGCCTCCCCGACGGCACCGTCTTCGGAATCATCGCCTCGACGACGCGGCCGTTCTGCGCCTCGTGCGACCGCAGCCGGCTCACCGCCGACGGCATGTGGTACCTGTGCCTCTACGCCGCCGAGGGAACCGACCTGCGCGGGCCGCTGCGCGCCGGCGCGTCGCCCGAGGAGCTGCGTGCGCTCGTCACCGGGACCTGGAACGCGCGCGACGACCGCGGCGCCGAACGACGCCTCGCCGAGGGCCCGCGGACGCCCCTGGTCCCGATCACCGACCTGCGGAAGGACCCCCACCTCGAAATGCACACCCGCGGAGGCTGACCCGGAATCACGCCCCCGCGCGAACCTCTCCCGTCCCGTGAAGGCCCTCCCCAACCTGTTGAGCTCGCTGCGGTTGGCTCTCGCCATTGCGTTGCCGTTCGCGCCCGAGCGGTGGTGGTTCGCCATGATCCTGGGCGCGGGGCTCTCCGACTGGGTCGACGGGTTCCTGGCGCGACGCCTGAAGGCCGCGAGCTGGATCGGCGGCGTGCTCGACGCGGTGGCGGACAAGGCCTTCGTGCTGTCGGCGCTGATCACGTTGACCGCTCACGGGATGCTCGCGATCTGGCAGATCCTCCTGCTGCTCGTGCGCGACTTCGCGGTGCTCGCCATGTCGGTCTACAACGCCCTCACCGGAGCCTGGCGGGACCTGCGCAAGGTCCCCTCGCGCCTCCCGGGCCGGGCGACGACGGTGGGCATCTTCGTGTTCCTGCTCGCGGTCGTCCTCTGGCCCGAAGCGACCGGGGCCCACCTCGCGCTCTTCGCGATCGCCGTGCTGCTCAACGTCGCCGCGGCGGTCGACTACTCGGTGCGCTTCTACCACCAGAAGCGGGAGAAGCTGTACCCTGTCCCCCATGTTGCAAGCCGAAGTGAAACGGATCTGGCCGGAGATCGAGTGGATCGATGACACCGACCTCCGCGAGAAGGTGCTGCGAGCGTGGGTGCTGGGCTTCGAGCGAAGCCCGCTGGTCCCCAAGGACCTGGAGGAGATCCCCTTCACGCTCCTGGTCCCGAACTGCCCCGCGACGTTCATGGAGCACAAGCGCTGCGTGGTCCACATCGCGCGAAAGTCGGCCGAGGCGATGAAGGAGTTCCTCGGGAAAGCCCTACCGATCGACATGGACACGGTGATCGCCGGGGCGATCCTCGCCGACGTCGGCAAGGTGCTCGAGTACGAGAAGGTCGACGGCGAGTGCCGCCAGAGCGAGCGCGGACGTTTCCTGCGCCACCCGTTCACGGGAACGGCGCTCTGCATGGAATGCGGCGTCCCCGAGCCGATCTGCCACATCGTCGCGGCCCACGCCGGCGAGGGCGATCTGGTGAAGCGGAGCGTCGAGGCGACGATCGTCCACCACGCCGACTTCATGAGCTACCTGCCGTTCAAGAACCTGGCGAGCTGAACACGCCCCGCGGGGCGTTGCTACGCTGGTGAGCGCTCTCCCCCCATTGCTCACCGGAGGACTCCCATGCTTCGCCTGCTTCCCCTCGCCGGGCTCGCCTTCGTTCCGACCGCTTCCGCGCAGCAGTTCTGGACCGTCGACGACGACGGCCCCGCTGACTTCATCTCGATCCAGGCCGCGATCGACACCGTCGCCGACGGAGACGTGATCGTCGTCCGACCGGGCGCGTACGGGTTCATCCGCATCGACGGCAAGGGCCTGACGATCCAATCGGAGGTCCCGGGCGCCGCGCAGATCCAGGTGGCCCTGGCCTCGATCCCCAACATCGAGGTGAAGAACCTGTCGCCGGGCCAGGCGGTTCACCTGCGCGGGTTCGACACTTGGGCGCTGGGCGGCGCCGAGCAGGAGACCGTCGAGCTCGAGAACTGCGACGGCCCGATCCTGATGGAGGACTGCACGATCAACGGCTTCGGCGAGCCGGTCGTCGTGCGCAACTGCGATTCGGCGACCTTCGTCAACTGCGAGCTCGTCGCGCCGCCGACGTTCATCTCGCTGAGCGCCTTCACGTTCCTCGGCTTCGTGCCCTACCCGGGCCTCGCCGCCTCCGACTCGAACCTCTTCCTCTACGACTGCGTGATCGAGGGCAGCGACGGCACCCCCTCGGGCGACATCGCCTTCGTCACGGTCCCGCCCGGACCGGGCGCGGAGGGCGTGGTCCTGCGCGGCTCGACGATGCTCGCGTCGGGCTGCACGATCGCCGGCGGCGACGGCGGCAGCGGCGTCGGCGGCTGCTTCGCCGGCGAGGACGGCTCGCCGGGGATGGACCTGACCGGCGGGTTCGTGAACCCGGACTCGACGGCGCGGCTCCTCGACTGCGCGGTCACCGGCGGCCTGGGCGGATCCGGAAGCTGCGGGATGCCGGCCGGCGCCGACGCGCCCGCGCAGACCGTCGCCCCGGGGAGCCAGGTCATCGACCTGCCCGGCACGGCGCGCTCGTTCCACGCCGCGTCGCCGGTCGTCGGCGGCAACCCGCTCGACATCACGCTGACCGGCGAGCAGGACGACGACGCGCTGCTGCACGTCTCCGCCGGC
>JANQEJ010000321.1 GCA_028278425.1 Planctomycetota bacterium
CGAGCTCCGGCCGCGGCCGCGCACGACGCGGCTCAATCGCAATGCCCTGCTGGTGGGGGCATTGCTCATGGGAGCGGTGCTCGTCGCCGCGGCCGTGACGCTGGTCGAGAACCGCAATCCCATCGAGGCCCCAGACTCGGCGGCCGTCGCGAGCGACCGGAACGCCGACGCGTTCTGGCGCTCGCAGCCGGACGGGGTGCCGCTCCCCGACGTGTCGGCGGCGCCGGATGAGACCGTGCTGCCTCCGCCAGGCGATCCGGCTGTCGTCCCCGTGGCCGCGGGAGGCCTCGACGAGGAGGAGCGGCAGCGGCTCGCGCGGGTCCGCCGCGCCCTCGACTCGGCGCCGATCGTGGCGGCCTTCCGAACCCACGCGGTTCCCGCCTCGCTCGGCGGGGCGACGGCAGGCGCGGGCCGTTCCCAGCCTCACCCGCCGATGCTGGGCGCCCTGGCCGACGCCCTCGCGCCGAAGGACCCGACGATCCTCCAGAACAACCAGGCCGGAAAGAAGGCCTTCCTCGACTCCGCGGGGATCGGCGAGGCCGACGAGACGAATCCGCACATGGTGCGCGAGCCGATCTCCACCTACGAGGTCACGGCGGGGATGATCGTGCCGGCCATCCTCGTGACCCAGGGCGATTCGGATCTCCCCGGCGTCATGACCGCTCGCGTCCGCGAGAACGTCCACGACTCGGCCACCGGCCGGCACCTTCTCCTTCCGCAGGGCACGACCCTGGTCGGCGTCTACGACAGCGTCGTGACCTTCGGGCAGCGGCGTCTCCTCGTCGCCTGGCAGCGGCTCATCTTCCCCGACGGCACGAAGCTCAACATCGGCGGCATGCCCGGCACGGACCTGATCGGAGCCGCAGGCTTCCAGGACCAGGTCGATCGCCACTACAAGCGCGTCTTCGGAAGTGCCCTGCTCCTCTCCGTCATCACCGCTGGCGTCACGCTCAGCCAGGACGACAACACGAACGACGGCCTCGGCAGCGAGCGGTCGACGCGCGACCAGGTGAAGGACACGCTCGCCACGGCGCTGGGCCAGAACCTCGGCGAGGTCGCCAACGAGATGATCCGCCGCGAGATGAACGTGCAGCCCACGCTCAAGATCCGGCCTGGCTATCGCTTCAACGTG
>JANQEJ010000323.1 GCA_028278425.1 Planctomycetota bacterium
CCCGTCTGGGATGCCCAAGCCTCTGCGTGGACGGAGCATGAGGTGTCAACCATGTTCCCGGTCTGATCTGTCAACCATGTTTCCGGTTGCACACAGAGGCGTGGGCTCGGAAGTGCCTTACGCTCTCACTTCAGAAGCGAAGCGGCCTACTTCAGTCAGTACAGGGAAGACGTCTTCGAGTCCGGCAGACCGTTTAAAGCCCGGCCGTTGCGTCCCGCGCTGCAGAACCGCCCGACGCGGCCGGGACCTCCTCACTCCCCTCCCGGCCAACCCGCGTCGTCAAAGCCTCTTCTTCTTTCTTAGGCCTTCAAGTGCTCCAACGCCCGCAGCGCCTCCCGCTTGAGCGCCCCGTCACCGACGTCGTCCCCGTAGTTCAGTATCGCCGCCGCGGACTTGAGCGCAGTCACCCGTGCCATCCGCCAGCGGTCGTCGTCGATCGGTCCGTACGCTGCGCGGAACGCCTCGCGCGCGGCCGGCGGCAGGAACCCGTGCGCGATCGAGAGATCGCCGGCGGGATCGCCGCGGTGAACGTCGCCCCAGTCAATGACCGCGCAGGGCAGACGGTGCGCGCCGACCAGGAAGTGGCGCACGTAGAAGTCGCCGTGGACGAGAGTGGAGGTGCCCGGCTTCCAGTCGAGCGGCGCGTCGTCGAGCACGTGCTCCCAGGCTTCCGCGCTGGCGATCAGGCCGTGCTCGACGGCGCGGGCGAGCGAGTCCCGGATCATCGGGATGCGCTTGGCGAGGTCGAGCCGGCCGAAGGCGTCGGGCCCGGCGCCGGTGTCCTCCGGCGGCACCGCGTGCAGCGACGCGAGAAAGCGCGCGAGCGGTTCCGCCGTGCGCATCCGCTCCTCGTCGTCGAGGTCGGCGCGGCACGCCGTTTCGCCGGGTAGCATCCGGTAGCCCGCGAAGGGCCACGGAAAGCGCTCGGTCTGCTCGCCGACGTAGATCGGCAGGGGAACCGGCAGCGTGACGCGCGGCGCGATCACCGGCAGCACGCGGATCTCCGTCCGCATCAGCTCGACCGCGATCTCGCGGCGCGGAAAACGGAAGACCCACTCGCCGTTCACGAGGTAGGCGGTGTTGTCCCAGCCGACGCCGAAGGGCTCGGCCCGCGACGGCGCGAGCTCGGGGAACTGCTCGTCGACGAGCGCGCACGCGAGGTCGGTCGCAACCTCGCGCTCGGGATTCCAGGGCTCGGTCAAGAGCCCGGCGTTCCGAGCTTCACTTGACCTGGAAGAGCTCGACCTGGAAGACCAGCGTCGCGTTCGGGCCGATCGCCGGCGGCGCGCCTCGGGAACCGTAGGCGAGATCGGGCGGGATGACGAAGCGACAGGTGCCGCCCTCCTTCATCAACTGGAGTCCCTCGGTCCAGCCGCTGATCACGCCGTTCAGCGGGAACGAGATCGTGGCGCCGCGGTCGTAGGACGAGTCGAACTGCTGCCCGTCCGTCGTCCAGCCGGCGTAGTGAACCTCAACCGAATCGGTGGGGCCGGGGGACTTGCCGTCGCCCTCCTTGATCATCTCGTACTTCAGGCCGCTGGCGGTCGTCGTGCAGGCGTCGTCGGCGGGCATTTGGAATTCGACCATGCAATCCTCCCGGGGTGGGCTTTCGAGGCCAGAGGTTAGTCCATTACCCTGCGCCGGTGCTAGAGCTCGCCGGCATCGCCGTCGCGGGGGTCTCGGTGGGGGGGATCGAAACCTGCATCCAGCTTCCCGGCTACAAACTCGCGTTCGACATCGGCCGCTGTCCGCCCGAGGTCGTGTCGCGCGACGCCGTGCTCTTCACGCACGCGCACATGGACCACATGGGCGGCGTCGCCTATCACGCGTCGACGCGCGCGCTGCGCCACATGGCCCCGCCGACGTACGTCGTGCCGCACGAGGACGCCGAGGCCTTCGCCGAGCTCTTCGAGGTCTGGCGCAAGCTGGATCGCTCGGCTCTCCGGTACGAGCTCGTCCCGCTCGGACCGGGCGAGGAGCACGAGCTCCGGCCCGGGCTCGTCGTACGGCCCTTCCGCGCGCTCCACCGCTCGCCCTGCCAGGGGTACGGGCTCTGGCGGCGCAAGCAGAAGCTGCTCCCCGCCTTCCGCGGCCGGGACAACGAGGAGATCCGCCGCCTGCGCCAGGAGGAGGGCGTCGCCGTCACCGAAGTGCACGAGTCGCCCGAGGTGGCCTTCACCGGCGACTCGCGCATCGAGGTCGTCGAGAAGGAGGAGGTCGTGCGGCAAGCGCGCCTGCTCATCATGGAGGTCACCTTCCTCGACGATCGCGTGAGCGTCGCGGACAGCCGCGCGAAGGGGCACATCCATCTCTACGAGGTGGCCGAGCGCGCCGAGCTCTTCGAGAACGAGGCGCTGCTCTTCACCCACTTCTCCTCCCGCTACACGGCCCGCGACATCACGCGGGCCCTGGACGAAAAACTCCCGCCCGACCTGCGCGCGCGCGTGACGCCGCTGCTCGACGGGCATAGGGGCACCTAGAGGAAGCCATGCTCAAGGACAAGAAGATCGCGGTCATCGGCGCCGGCAAGCTCGGCGAGGCCATCCTCGGCGGACTGTTCGACGCCGGCGCCGTCCGGCCCGCGAACGTCATCGCGACGGCCGCGCACCAGGAGCGCCTGAACGTTCTGGCGGAGCGCTTCGGTGTCGAGACGACGCTCGCCAACGCCCAGGCCGTTTCCGAGTCGGACGTCGTGCTGCTCAGCACCAAGCCGCAGACGATCCCCGAGGTCGTGGACGAGATCGCGGAGGTGCTCGATCCGTCGAAGCTCGTCATCACGGCCGCCGCGTCGGTCTCGACCGGCTTCATCGAGGAGCGGCTCGGGAAGCCGGTTCCCGTACTGCGCGCGATGCCGAACACGCCTTCCCTGATCAAGGTCGGCATGACGGGCATCGCCGCCGGCACGCACGCCGGTCCGGAGCACGTCGCGACGACCCGCGCGATCTTCGAGGCGGTCGGCCGCGTCGTGGCCGTCGACGAGAAGCACATGGACGCGATCACCGGCCTGTCGGCGAGCGGTCCAGCGTACCTCTACATCGTCATCGAGTCCCTGGCGGAGGCGGGCGTCAAGGTCGGCCTGCCGCGCGACGTCGCCACGGAGCTCGCGGCGCAGACGTGCCTCGGCGCCGGCGCGATGGTGATCGAGACCGGCGAGCACCCGGCGCGGCTCAAGGACACCGTGACGACCCCGGCGGGATGCACGATCGACGGCATCCTCGAGCTCGAGGACGGCGGCCTGCGGGTCACGCTGATCAAGGCCGTCGTCAAGGCCGCGGCCAGGGCGCACGAGCTGCTGGAGGCTTGACGGGGCGGCTGACCCTCGTCGTGCCCGCTCAGGAGGGCGCGTCTTTGGAACGGGCGAAGGAGGCCAGCAGCCGTTCGGACCGGTCGCGCACTTCTCGGACCTCCGGATTGGACCCGGGATTGACGCGGATCATCTTGGAGTACACGTAGACGGTATCGGTCCAGAGCTGGCTCAGGATCGCGGAGCAGAAGAGGTCGGGCTCGTCGACCTCGATCGTCACCGTGGGCATTCTCGATCCGAAGTGCTCGGCGTTGGCGCGCGCGAGGGCGTAGTCGACGTCCGCGACGGACAGCCCCGCGTGTGAGCTGTTGATCGGCCGCGGTTCCTTGGCCCGAAGGGGATGCTGGAAACGCTCGTCGCCACCGCGCCGGAGCAGGAAGATACCCGCCTTCGTGGCGTGGTTGGCCAGGATCCCCTCGATGTTGAGGTGGGAGTCGCGCGGCAAGCCGAAGTAACGGGACATCGGGAAGTCGCTGCCCTTGTTCACTCCCTCGTTCCAGAACTGGACGAGCTCGTCACACGAGGCCAAGAGGACCTCGTCGTTGCAGCCGACGTAGAGGTGATTCGCGCCGTGCAGCAACAGAGCTGCGCGAAGATAGCGCGCGAGAGCGGCCGGCGGCGACGAGGGGTCGCACAGATCCCACTGCTCGATGCAACGCGTGATCTGGCCCCAGTACTCCTGGATGGGAAGCCCGAGTATGTCGAGTGGAGCGAGCAGGACCGGGCTGAGGTTCTTGCTGAACCGACCGGGAATCTCTTCGGGGACTTCGAGGCAAAGGGCCTTGTTCCTGGCTCCCAACTCCGCGAGGGGACCCGAGTTGGCGAAGACGATGCGGGGTACCGCGGGATCGAGGAACTCGTCGAACTTGACGGTCTCCTGCGTCTTGCCGCTTCGCGAAAACTCGAGCACGACGGTGTTGTCGGCGCTCGCGTCGGGCGGCAGGTCGCCGAGGTCCTTCGGGTTGTCGGCGATCAGCCAGTGGACGTCGTGGGAGCCCCGTTGGTGGAGCCTCTGGGGGAAGTGCCAGAACTGCTCGTTGGCACCGATGCCGACCGTCAGCATGTATCGCGGCCCGCCGGTGCCGAAGCGCTCCTCCAGGAACGTCCGGATCTTGGGCGAGGTCTCGGCGCCGTACTTCGCGACGTATTCGTCGAGGCCCGTGCGGTAGTAGGCGAGGAACGCTCCCGGTTCGCTTTCGCAGTGATCCCGCCATTCCGACTCGACCTGTTCGCGGGCGTCGGGCGCGCCGCGGAACGGCTGGTCGAACGCCGGACCGGAGGCGCTGATGCGGAAGCCCGGGCCCTCCTGCACCGACGGGGAGCACACCCAATCGCTGAGCCCTCCCGCACCGGCGGCCGCTTTCCGCGCCTGTGGCCGCAGCCCGAGGCTGCGCAGCTTTTCGCGCAGGCTCTCGGGGTCCGCGCGATAGAGCTCCGCCAGGTCGTCGACGAATCGCGTCGTGCCCAGCGCGTCGCGCAGGATCGCGTGGAGCTGCTCGGCGGAGCAATCCCCCAGCGCGCCGGCGATCGAATCCGCCAGCGGCAAGAGGGCGGGAGTCGTTCCGGACTCGCCTTCGGTGTTTGCGGGCTTGTCGTCTGCCGGGCCGGCCTTCCGTGCTTCTCGCTCTGTTTCCACGAACTCCTCTTCCGTCAAAGCGAACCAGTCCACGGAGTGATCGAGGGATGATTCGCGGTTGCGCTTGGGGCGATAGCCCCAGCGCACCTTGTCTCGCAGGGCCTGTCGGACTTCTTCGGGGTCGCGAATCATCTCGGATCGGGGCTCCCTGGGCCATACCCGGCCGCTCGTCGTCGTCGCTCGGCCGGTCGTCCGGTGGCGCCTGCCAACGGAGGGAACCATAGCAGATGGGTGTCCCCGCCGAACCCTCGAGTCCTCGGTTGGGGCTCCCCGACACCCAAGGGCGCGGTGGACGGACAAGACCGTCGCGACTCCGGTTTGCGCCCTGCTCTCGTCACCGTATGCTCCCCCGGTCATGGTCCGGCTGAACCGCATCTACACCAAGACCGGCGACGACGGCTCGACCGGCCTCGGTGACGGCACGCGCCTCGCGAAGCACCATCCGCGCATCGCGGCTTACGGCACGGTCGACGAGCTCTCGTCGTTGATCGGTCTCGTTCTCGCGCACGGTGCGGAGGAGCCGCTGGCCGGGATCCTGCGCAAGGTTCAGAACGACCTGTTCGACGTCGGCGCGGACCTGTGCGTGCCGGGCGAGGGCGGCGAGAAGCTACGCATCCAGCCGGTCTACACAGCGCGTCTCGAGGGCTGGATCGACGAGCTGAACGAGAACCTGGCGCCGTTGACTTCCTTCGTGCTCGCCGGTGGCAAGCCGATCGCGGCGTGGCTGCACCTCGCGCGCACGACCTGCCGGCGCGCCGAGCGGCACGTGTCCGCGCTGCGCGCGGAGGAGGGCGGGGAGAGCGTCAACCCCGAGGCGCTGCGCTACCTGAACCGCCTGTCCGACCTGCTGTTCGTGCTCGCGCGCGTCGCCAACGACAACGGCAAAGGCGACGTCCTGTGGAGGCCCGGCGAGACGCAGGCGTGATCGAGCTGGCCTACGAGACGCCGCCGGTCTGGGCCGAGCGGGCGCTCGCGGCGCCGCTCGAGCTCCTCTCCGATCACGCGCACTGCGAGCTCCGCGCCGCCGCGTCCGCGCAGATGCTGATCGTCCGGAACACCGGCCGCGCGCGGCTCGTCGAGCGGCTGGCCGCGCTCGCGATGGAGGAGATGAGCCACTTCCGCCAGGTCACGGCGCTCCTGCACGAGCTCGGCGGCCGGCTCCTGCCGGCGGAGCCCAACCCGTACATGAAGGGGTTGCTCTCCGCATCCGCGGACACCCGGGAGGAGTCGCTACTCGACCGGCTCCTGGTCGCGGCGCTGATCGAGCGGCGCAGCCTCGAGCGCTTCGAGCTTCTTGCCGATACGGCGGACGAGCGGATCGCTCCGCTCTACGCGGACCTGGGACCCTCCGAGGCCGGCCACGGGATCCTGTTTGTGGATCTCGCCCGCGGGTGCTATCCCGAGGGGGTGGTCTCCCGGCGGCTGGGGGAGCTCGCCGCGCTCGAGGGAGCGGTCGTCGAGCGGTTGCCCTTCGCCGCGCGGATCCACTCCGGCCTGGCATGACCGAGAAGCAGAACCCGCTGCGGCGCGTGACGAACTTCGTCACGCGCGACATCTGGCTCGTCGAGCTGGCGAGCATCTCGCGCTTTCGCGCGTTCCTGCTGCGTTGCACGCGCGTGTTGATCCTCGCGGGGCGCGGGTTCCACGTGCACAAGAGCATGGTGCAGGCGGCGGCGCTGACCTACTTCACCGTGCTTTCGATCGTGCCGGTGCTAGCGGTTTCGTTCGCTGCCGCGCGAGGACTTGGGTTCTACGACGATCTCAAGAAGAACACGATCGTCCCGTTCCTCGACAGTTCGTTCGGCGCCGCGGCGGTCGGCGGAGAGGCATCCGCCGAGGGAAGCGGGATGAACCTGCGCGACGCGCTCGACTACGTCCTGGGGCTGGTCGACAAGGCGAGCGGTGCCGGAATTGGCGTCGTCGGTTTCGCGATCCTCTTCTACATCGCGGTCAAGCTCATCAGCGCCATCGAGCGTGCGCTCAACGAAGTGTGGGGTGTGCGCCGCGGACGCTCGTGGGCGCGGCGCTTCTCCGACTACATCGCCATCGTCATCGTGACGCCGGTCCTGCTCCTGCTCGGGACGGTAGCGACCGCAGCCCTGCGCACGCTGCGCCTGCGCTCGGTCTGGGGTGACGTGGAGGTCGACCTCAGCGGCTTGATGTCCTTCATCCTCCAGGCCGCACCCCTCATTTCGATCTGGATCGGGCTCACGTTCGCGTACCTCGCGCTTCCGAACACGCGGGTGCGGATCAAGCCCGCGATGGTCGGAGGGATCGGCGCGGCTCTGCTCTGGCTCGCCAGCCAATACCTGTACGTCGAGCTCCAGTACGGTGTCGCCAGGTACAACGAGTTCTACGCGGCCCTCGCGGCCTTCCCGATCTTCCTCGTCTGGACGTATGCCTCCTGGGTGATCTTCCTGGTCGGGGCCGAGCTCTCCTACGCGCAGCAGAACGTCTCCCTCTTTACGAGCATCGCCCGCACCGGCACGGTCGACCACGCGTTCAAGGAATCGCTCGCCCTGCGCATGTGCGGCCGCATCGCCGACCACTTCCTGCGCGGGCTCTCGCCGTGGAGCGCGATGGCGCTCGCCACCGAGCTGGGCGTCTCGCCGCGCGCGGCGACCCAGGTGCTCGATTCGCTCGTGGGAAGCGACCTGCTCGCGCGCTCGAACGACGGGGACGAGGACGTCTTCCTCCCGGCGCGCGATCCGGACTCGATCTCCGTCGCGGACGTGCTCGAATCGCTGAAGATCGAGGAGGGCTCCACCGGCATCGAGCCCCGCGGCCGCCTCGACGAGCGCGTCGACCGGGTCCTCGCCGCCCTGGAGCGCGAATCGCGCGAGTCGCTGCACAACTACACCCTGCACGAGCTCGCGCGCGCGGCCCGCGAGGAGCAGGGCGAGGAGGAAGTCGGCGGGGAGCTGGCGGCTAGTCCTTCTTCCCCGTCGTCTCGTTGAGCCGCGCCAGCGCCTGACGCGCCGCCGACTTCACGTCGTCGTTCTCGTCGCGCAGCATCTCGATCAGGCGCGGGATGTACTCGACCGCTCCGAGCGTCCCGAGCCCCTTGGCCGCCTCCGCGCGGATCGTCGCGTCGTCGTCGGCGAGAAGGGCCAGCAGGCTGACGATCGCGTCGTCGCGCTCGAGGCGGCCCTCCTTGTGCTCTTGCCAGAGGCGCTTCTCGTTCTCGTACCTGCGGATGTTCTCGAGCGCCTGGCGGCAGACGTCGCGAACGGAGTCCTCCGAGGCCATCCCGAGGCCGGCGAGCAGGAGGTCGGCCGCCTCGTCGCTCAAGTAGCCCTCGAGCGCGCGCGCCGCGGCGAACTGCACGTTGCGCCGGGAGGTCGGCTCGTAGATCCAGTTGGCGTTCAGGCACTCGCCGAGGATTGAGAGGTACTCCGGGGACCGGAGCGCGCCCATCGTCTCCACGGCGGTTTCCGCGTATCCCTCGGTGCGCGCGGCGGACTTGAGCAGCTTCGGGTCCACGTGGTCCGGAAGGGAGCGCAGGTGGAAGAGCGCTTTGCGCACCGCGATGAAGGTGCGTCCGTCGGCGCTGAACCAGCGGTCGAGCACCGCGAGGGAGATGTCGCGACCGAGGGGTTGACTCGGCCGGTACTCGACCATCAGCGTCAAGCACAGCTCGTCGAGGACGTCGCGGCGGCGCGCGAGCTCGAGGCAGAGCGGATTCACGTCCGGCGACGGGAGAGCGTCGCCGATCATGCCGAGGAGCTCGCGGTCGGTCTCCGACGGCGGACGCGTACGCCAGAGCGGGTCCGCGAGCAGGTCGAGCAACTGCCGGCGGAACTCCTCGCCGCCGCCCTTGCTCGCGATCTTCGCGGCTCCGAGCCGCACGTGGATCGGCGCGTCCTCGCGGGCGAGCAAGCGCCGCATCGCCGCCCAGCGCGGGGGATAGGCGCGTTCGATCGCGTTGCGCACGTTGTAGTAGGACTGCTCGTTGGCGCGGTAGAGCGCGGGAAGCGTGTCCGCCAGCGTTGCGTCGTCGAGCGCGAGGAACCCCGTGCTGCCGTGGCCGAACGACGTCCGGATGCTGCTCTGAAAATCGAGCGTCCGCTTGAGGATGGCGCCGTCCTCCTCGCGCAAGGCCGCCTCGATCAAGGTTCGGAACCCTTGGTCCGAGCCCGCGAGATGGCGGATGACGCGATCGTAGCCGTCCTGGCTCATCGGCCGAACGCGCTCGAGCAGGCGGCGCGTCGCCGCGGCCCGCAACGCCGTCGAGTGCTCGTGCCACTTCTCGTTGTCCCGGAGCCGCTCGTCCAGGGCCTCGAGGACTTCTTCGTCCGTGTCCGCCGCCAGGCGGTCCAGCACTCTCGACAGGAACTCCGGCCGCGGGTGATCGAGGATCACGAGCTCCATGCGAACGCCGGCGTCGGGATCGTCGAGCAATCGGAAGTAGACGTCGTCGCCGAGCGGCTCGGCGAGATCGACGATGCTCTCGGCAGCGGCGCGCCGGACCTCGACGTCCTCGTCCTCCGCCAGGCGGAGGAGAAGGGCGCGGCCCTCGGCGTCCGTCACCGCCGGCCACATGTTGTAGTTCGGGATCGTGTGGCGCCCGAGAAGCGTCGCGAGCTTCGTGCGCACCGCCGGCTCCGGGTCGTCGACGCGCTTGCGCAGCGCCTCGCTCGTCCGGTAGGCCAGAAGCTTGTCCGCGGCGAAGCGGCGGACGAACGGGTCGTCGCCGGCGACCGCGTGCTCGAGGACCGGGAACATGGACTGCTTCCGACCCTGGTACTTGAGGACGCTCAGCGCGTCGTGCTTCAGGTCGGGCTGGCCGCTGTCCAGCGCGGCGTTCAAGGCTTGGGCCATCTCCGCCGTGACGCCGTCGGCCTCGATCGTCTGGGAGACCAGCTTCATCGCCTCGCGCGCGCTGTCGGGGGTCGCGAGGAAGCGCGCGAGGATCTCCGGCCATTCCGGCACGAGGCAGGGCCTGGGGGCCCCCGCGCGCGGGCGGTCGCCCCACTTCTCGTCCATCGCGAGCACGTCGTGCAACTCCATCGCGCGGATGATGCGCTGGTGCCAGGCGTACCCGCCCGCGTCGATGTTGCGCAGGATGAGCTCGGCCGCCTGCCGCTCGCCGAGCATGACCAGGAAGAAGAGCGGGTCCTCGTGGACCACGGTGGGGAACTCGTTCGGCCGTTCGAGCACGACGTCGGCGAGCACCGGCACGGCGCGCGCGCCGATCTCGGTGACGAACTTGAAGTTCCTCGTCTCGATGTGGTCCCGCAGGATCGTCTCGAGGCTTTCCTGGTCCCCGGCGTCGGCCTTCCGCGAGCGCTCGAACAGCTCGCGGCGGCGCGCCTCGAGCCGCGGGTGCATCGACGTCTTGTTGGTGAGCGCGATCAGCTCGGCGCTCGCCGGAACCAGCCGTTCCATCCTCGTCTTCCACCTCGGCGCGTTGGCGTTCAGGAGGAGGTAGCGGGTGGCCTCGCCCGCGAGCTCGACCTGGCCCTGGGCCTCGAAGAGCTCGGAGCGCGCGAGGGCGACGTCGACCAGGAGCTCGCGCTGCCCTTCGAACGGCTTCACCGAGACCGCCTGAAGCCAGACGCCGTTGAGCATCGACTCCGCCGCCTGGAACTCGCGGCCGACGCGGATGCGGACGAGCGCCTCGTCGACCGTGTCGTGGAGCTGCCGCATCTGCTGCGGGCCCAAGTCCGCCGTCTGCTCGCTGCCGTGGGGAATCGACCGCGGCACCTCCTGCGCGCCCGCCACCGCCGCAAGGACCGCCACCACCAGGATCCGGATCGTCGCTCTCATCGCTCTCGCCTTTCGAATGCCTGCCTTCCGCGCGAAGTCCATCGGCAGGTTGTACGCCCCGACTGCGCGCAGCCTGTCACCGGGCGGTGCCGCGGTTGTCAACGCGATGTCAACCGCGCCGCGAGAAGCGATAGCCCACGCCGTGAACGGTCACGATGTGCCGCGGGGATTCCGGGTTGCGCTCCAGCTTCTTGCGGAGCTTCAGGACGTGGGTGTCGATCGTGCGCGTCGTGGGATATTCGTCCTTGCCCCAGACGTCCTCGAGCAGCCGCCCGCGCTCGACGGTCTCGCCGTCGTGCTCGATCAGGTAGCGCAGGAGGTCGAGCTCGCGCCGCGAAAGGCCGTGGCGCTCGCCGTCGCGCGTGACCGTGTAGGCGGCGAAGTCGATCACCGCCTCGCCGACGCGCACCTTGCCGCCCTCGACGTCGAGGCCGGGCGTGCGCCCGTCGGCGCGGTTGAGCACGGCGCGGATCCGCAGGAGGAGCTCGCGCGTCGAGAACGGCTTGACCACGTAGTCGTCGGCGCCGTACTCGAACCCCTGCACGCGATCCCACTCCTCGCCGCGCGCCGACAGGATGATCACCGCCGCGGTCAGCCGGTCCTCGCGGAGCGCGCGCAGGACGGAGAAGCCGTCGCGGCGCGGGAGCATCAGGTCGAGCAGCACGACGTCGGGTCCCTCGGAAAGCGCGAGCGCCAGCCCGGTCTCGCCGTCTCCAGCTTCGAGGACGGCGAAGCCCTCGGCGCGCAGCGCGTCGACGAGCGCCATGCGCAGGGGCTCCTCGTCCTCGATCACGAGGATGCGGACGCCGTCGCCGTTCACGCGGTCTCCTCCCCATCGAGCGGAAGCCGGACCTCGAACACCGCGCCCGGACCTTCCTCCGGCGCGCGCACGCGCGCCGTGCCGCCGTGGGCGCGCGCCACGTCGAGGACGATCGCGAGGCCCAGGCCCGTTCCGGCGACGGCGTCGTCGCCGTCCAGTCGCGCGAACGGCTCGAAGACCTCCGCCCGGCGCGCCTCGGGGACGCCGCGGCCCCGGTCGCGGACGGCGATGACGAGCTCTTCCCCCTCGCGGTCGACGCGCACCGCGACGTCGCGTTGGCCGCTGTGCTTCAGCGCGTTGTCGACGAGGTTCATCACCGCGCGGCGGAGCGCCTCGCCGTCGCAGCGCATGCGCTCCGGCACGCCGTTGGCGCGGAAGTCCAGCGTACCGCCGTCGCCCTCGACGCGCTCGCGCAGCTCCTCCTCGAGCCCGCGCGCGAAGGCGGCGAGATCGGCGTCCTCCGCGCGGAGCTTCGCGGGCTCGCCGCGGTCGAGCCGAGAGAAGTCGAGCACGTCGTCCACCAGCCGTCGCAGGCGCTGCGACTCGCGGCGGATGAGCCGGTGGTAGCGGTCGCGCGCCTCGTCGCCGACGCGGCCCTCCTCGAGGTTCTCCGCCATCAGGAGGATCGAAGACAGCGGCGTGCGCAGCTCGTGCGACACGTTGGCGATGAAGGAGGACTTCAAGCCGGCGAGTTTGCGCTCGCGGCGCAGGGCGCGCCAGGTGAACACGGTGGCGGCCGCGACGAGGAGCGCCATGAGGACGAGGCCGCCCTGGAGAAAGGCGATCCGCACGCTTTCCGCCTCGGCCACCGCGTCGGGGTCCTCGTGCCGCAGGACGAACCCGAAGTCCGCGCCGAGGAGCGGAGTCCACTCCCGCGCCTGCTCGCCCAGAGCGACGTCGTCGCCGGCGAGGTCGAGCGCGAAGCCCTGGGGGAGGAGCTCGTGCTCCTCGGCGGCCGAGCGCAGCTCGGCTTCGAGCGCGGCGCGCGCGACGAGCCGGCCCTCCTGCCCGCCGGCCGCTGCGCGATGCAGGAACAGCCGGTCGCCGCGCGCGATCACGCCGAGACCCGCCGAGGGCGGGGGCAGCTCGCCGAGCAGCGCTTCGAGCTCCCGCAGGCGCCGCGACTCCTCCGCGGGGACGAGCGTCTCTCGATCGACGCCCGCGGCGACGAGCTCTCGGGCGAGAGCCGCGCGCGTTCCCGCGTCTGCGGGAAGCGCCAGCCGTTCCTCCGCCCACAGGGAGCCGAGGCGGGAACGCGCGTGCTCCCGCGCGCTCGCGTCGAGGTGCGGCATCGCGGCGAGGCCGCACAAGAGCAAGTAGGCGGTGTCGCCGCGCGCGTCGGTCCCCGCGAGCTCGATCGACGCCTGGTTCCAGTGCTCGCGCACGCGCTCCTCGTCGCCCAGCTTCGCGGCGAGCTGGATGGAGCGCAGTCTGGCTTCCGCCCGGCGGCCGGCGTCGTGGGGGCGCTCGAGCGCTTCCTCGACGAGCTGTAGCGCGCCGCCGTAGCTCTGCTCGCCGACCTCGAGGCGCATCGCCTCGGTCAGGAAGGCGTCGAAGGCCGCGTGCCCCTGCTCGCGCAACGCGAGCAGATCGCGCGTCTCCGGCGGTACGGTGGGCGGCTCGCTCCAGCGGTAGAGCTCCTCCGCCGGTCCGTCGAAGAGCTCGTCGCGCTCGATGCGCCGCCATTCCGCGATCAGGCCGTCCGCCACCTCGCCCGCGAGGCGCGACACGATCGCGCGGCCGACGGCGTAGGGATCGTCGTAGGCCGCGAAGGCGGCGCCGAGGAGCGCCGCCGCGGACATGAGCCCGCCGACGAGGACGGTCCGCTCCCGCCCGCGCCCTCCGCTTCGGTCGGCTCGCACGGAATCAGGCTAGGCCGGGGGGCCGCGCTCTTGTCAACGCGATGTCAACGGGCGAGCGCGCGCTCCACCGCGCGGCGGACGAGCGGGTCGGGGTCCCGGCCGAGCGGGCGCAGCGGCCCGAGCAGCGACTCGTCCGCGAGCGAGAGAGCGTGGAGGGCCTTCACGGATTCGCGGCGGAGCGCGGCGTTCGGGTGCCCGAGGTGCTCGACGAGCGCCTCGGTCGCGTCGGCCTCCCGTACCGCGCCGGCCGCCCAGGCGGCGGCGACGCGGACCTCGACGTCGGGATCGCGCAGCAGTGGCACCACCTCGCGGAAGCGGCTCTCGGGCACCGGACGCCGCTTCATCGCGATCGCGACGATCGCCTCGCGCCGGACGAGGGCCTCGTCGCTCGCGAGCGCTTCGAGCCACTCCTCCTCGCCCCTCATCCCGCGCGACGCGAGCATCGGGGTCGGCGACTCGCGCGGCGCGAGGCGCACGCCGAAGTCGCGCGGATAGGTCAGCACGCCCGCGGCCTCGTCGAAGCGGAAGCACTCGTCGCCGATCCACACCGCGTCGTCGACGATGCGCACCGGGAGGACTTCGCCCGAAACCACCGGCCGCCCGCTGCCGAACACGCGGTGGAGCGCCCGCAGCCGGTCGCCTTCCGGGAAGAAGCGGTAGTCGCCGCCGGCGAACCCGGCGTAGTCGTGCCAGTCGCCCCGGAGCAGGTGGAAGCCCGCTTCACCCCACGTCGGGGGCGTCGCGGCGAGGAGGTCCTCGATGCGCCACTCGAACTGCTGGCGGAGATGATCGTACGCGGGCCCGGTCGCGGGCCCGGTGAACCCGGTGTGTACGGAGTGCACGGTCCCGTCGCCGCGCAGGAAGATCGTCGTCGGATAGGACCGCACGCGGTCGAGCGCGCCGAACGCCTTCGTGGCGTCGGACTTCTTCGACGTGCCCGCGATCAGGATGGGGTAGGGGATCTCGTGGCGCTCGACGTACTTCTTGACCTGCGCCGCGTCCCGCTCGAAGTCGCCGGTCATCTCGAAGGCGAGCCCGACGATCGAGAGACCGCGGTCGGCGTAGCGCTCGTGGAGCTCGACCAGGTACTCGGTCTCGTCGTAGCAGTTGGGGCACCAGGTGCCGAACACCTGGAGAAGCACGCCCCGCCCCATGAACGCCGCCTCGGTGAGTGCGCGCGGGTTGCCCTCGACGTCGGGGAAGACGAGGTCGGCGAGCGAGGCGCGTTCGTTCCACACGGTCTGTTCGAACGCGTTGGGCAGCTCGGCGTCGGGATCGCGCCGCGCCGTCCAGGTGTCGTGCCAGGTGTCGCGCGACCAGAAGTCGCCCTTCAGCGCGCCGCCGTCGAGCGTCGCCCGAAACAGGAACGCGTGTGCGCCGTCGAAGCAGGAGAGCTGGAGCGTGTTCCCGTGAAAGCTCCCCGCGAGGTAGCGGTAGTCGCCGGTCGTCGTCAGGAACGTCCCGGTGACGATGCCGTCCTGGTGCTCCTCGAAGATCGCCACGGCGCGGTCGTCGTCGCTCGCGAACTTCGCCGACCAGCGGCCGCCGATGCTTCCCGCCGGGTCCGTGGTATCGCCCGCGAACCGACGCGTCGACCCGGCGGTCGCGCGGAAGGGGAGCTCGGACCACGTCGCTGGACCGCTGCGCTTGCGCCAGTTGCCCTCCAGCCCTCGTCCGCCGTCGAAGACGCGCGCCGTGATCCGCGAGTCGTAGTGGTCGATGCGGATCGTTACCGACGGGCCGTCGTGCTCCACGGCGGTCACCGGGATCCGCTCGGGACCGTTCACCAGGACTCCGGCGAGGCCTTGCTCGGTTTCCGAGAGCTCCAGGCCGAACGGCAGCTCGCCGCCGGGGCTCTCGAGCACGCACCGCCAGGGACCGGCCTCGAGGTCGCTCGCCGGCGCGAGCGTGAGAAGGAGAGCGGCGATCATGGTAGTAGTGTTCCATGCCCACCAAAGCCCGTCACGTCTTCGTCTCCGGCCGCGTGCAGGGCGTCGCCTTCCGCTGGACGACGCAGGACGAGGCGCAGCGCCTCGGCGTGAGCGGCTGGGTGCGCAACCTCGTCGACGGCCGCGTCGAGATCTGGGCCGAGGGCGACGCGCCGGCGGTCGACGCGCTGCTCCGCTGGCTGGAGCGCGGTCCGCCGGCGGCGCGCGTCGACGCGCTCGACGTGCGCGAGCGCAATCCGGAAGCGCTCGACGGCTTCGAGCTGCGGCGCACGGGGATCTGACAGTTCCTTCACCTCGGTGTGAGTAGGCTGGGCGGCATGGTGCGTCCTGACGCGAAGCGGTCCCCGGTCACCCGTTGGGTAGCGGAGGACCGCGTAGCAGGCTGTGTCGGACTCGCGGGTGCAAGTCCCGCCGC
>JANQEJ010000325.1 GCA_028278425.1 Planctomycetota bacterium
GACGGCGGCACGCTCGTCCCGCGCTTCCTCGACTTCGGCGACGCGAAGGGCCTCGGCGCATCGGCGTTGCGCATGGTCGGCTGGGCGACGCGCGGGTTCGACTACGACAACGACGGCGAGCGCGACCTCTTCGTGGTCAACGGGAGCACGATCCCCGACCGCGACGACACCTCGCGGCTGCAGGCGATGCGCACTCACCTCTACTGGAACGCCGGTGCGAAGGGGTTCTTCGAGGTCGGCGCGGTGTCGGGCGACTTCTTCCGCGAGGAGCACGTCGGCCGCGGCGGCGCGACGTTCGACTACGACCTCGACGGCGACGAGGATCTGCTCGTGATGCTGCACGGCGAGTCGGCGCGGCTCCTGCGCAACGACGGCGGGAACGCGCTCAACGCGCTGCGCCTCCGCCTGCGCGAACCGGAGGGGAACCGCTTCGCTCTCGGAGCGGTGGCGCGGATCACCGCCGGCGGACGTACCGCGCTCGACGTCGTGGGCACGCAGGGCTCGTACCTCTCCCAGCACGCCGTCGGCGAGCTGACCTTCGGCCTCGGCGACGCGCACGAGGTCGAGCGGATCGAAGTGACCTGGCCCGACGGCGCGACCGACGGCGCGGGCCCTTTCCCCGCGGATTCGCTGGTCACCTGGGTGCGGGGCTCGGCGCCGCGGGCGGAGGTCCTGCCCGGCAAGCTCGCGGCGCACCTGGAGAAGCCCGCGGACGTCGACGTCCAGCGCCGCTTCTACGCGCTGCGCGACGAGGCCACCCAGGCCCGTCTCGCGGGCGAGCTCGAGCGCGCTGTGGAGCGGTATCGCGACGCGCTCCGCCTTTGGCCCGGGCACGACGACTGCCTCTACTACCTGGCGCAGGCGCAGACGGACCTCGGGCGGGAGGCCGCGGCGCTCGCCACGCTCGAGCGCGTCGTTGCCTACCATCCCCGCTCGAACCGGGCGTGGATGGAGATCGGACACCTGCGCCTGCCGGGCGGCGATCCCGCGCTGGACGACCTCGCGCTCGCGGAGGAGGCGTTCCAGACGAGCCACGGCATCAACGCCGAGGAGAGCGGACCGATCGTGCAGCTCGGGATCGTCGCGCTCCTGCGCGGCGACCCGGCGCGCGCGCACGAGCTCTGCTCGGACGCGGCCGTGCTCAACCCGCGCTCGGTGCCCGCGCTCTACTTCGCCGGCCGCGCGGCTTACCTCCAGAACGACCGTACCGAGGCGGAGCGGCTCCTCCAGCGCGCGCACGAGGTCGCGGCGCAAGCCGGCCCGGGCGGCGACTCGGTCTCGAGCGAAGGGCAGACGAGGAGCGGCTCCGCGCTCACGACGGAGCGAGCCAGGGACGGCCTCCTCGATCGGTGGCGTACCCTCCGAACACGGGAACCGGACGTCGACGTCGAGTACGGCTCCTGATGCGCGTCCTGATGCGCGCGCGCGATCGGCGCTTGGACCGGACGGTTCCCGATGGTCCCATGGGCGCGATGGCGAAGTGCAGCGGCTTGCGCCGGGCGCTCGCGTTGGCGCCGGTGTTGCTCTCGGCGTGCGGCGGGGGCGAGGACGGTTCGGCCGGCGTGTCCGCGGAGGACCTGCTCGTTCGCCAGCGCGCGTCGGCCTACTTCGCCGAGAGCGAGCGCGGCAAGGCGCTGGAGCTGATCGGCCCGCTCGCCGACCGCGAGGACGCCACGCCCTACGACTTGATCCACGCGGCTTCCGTCGCGTTGGACCCCTACGTCGGTCAGGTCGACCGGGCGCGCGCCTGGGTCGAGCGGGCCAGGGCGATCGCGCCGGACGATCAGCGCGTGCGCTGGGCCTCGTACCGGCTGGCGAAGCTGGATGGCGACTTCGAGGCTTCGGAGGCGCTGCTTCGGTCCATCCTGCGGGACGATCCGGACGACCTCCCCACGAAGCTCGCGCTGGCGAGCGCGTTGACGGCCCGCGAGGCCCCGCCGGTCGAGGAGATCGTGCAGCTCTACCGCGACGTGATCGCGGTCGGCCCCGACTTCGGCGGAAGCTGGTACAAGGCCGCCGTGTTCCGGATGTCGCGGATCCTCATCGAGAACGGCCGCGAGGACGAGGCGAGGTCGTACGGCGAGGAGCACGCGCGCCTGGTGGAACAAGGGGTAGCGTCGCCGTCCGCGACCGACACGGACATCGGGACCTTCGGCTCGTTTCCGCCTCCGCCGTCCGACGAGGTCTACCCGCTACCGGCGGCGGAACAGGATGCCCTCGCAGGCGGCGCGTGGTCCTGGCGGGACGTCGCGCGGCAGGAAGGCGCGCTCGCGGGCGCACGCGGAGTCCAGGCGTTCGTGCCGGAGATGCGAATCCCCCCGGATGCGCGAGCCGTCTCGCAGCGGGGGGGAAGCCTCGCCTGGGCGTTCGCGACCGAGAGCGGCCCCGAGGAGATCCTGGTGTGGGGCGCGGGTGGGCTCGCGGTCGCGCGCTGGGTAGACGCCGCGTGGGAGCTCGAGACGCTGCTCGCGGAACCGGTGCACGCCGCGGCGGTGATCGACCTCGGCGATCCGGCGTACTCGGACACCGCGCACCCCGCGCAGGCCGGCGACGGCGACGCCGATTTCGCCGTCGCGCTCAACGGTGGGCTCGTGTTGCTCGAGCGCAGAGACGGGGCGCTCCGGCGCCGGCCGGGGACGGTGTTCGCCTACGCGATGCCGCCGCGCGCGATCGTCGCGGTGGACTTCGACCACGAGGGCGACCTCGACCTCCTGCTCGCCGGCGAGGGCGGCGCGACGCTGCTGCGCAACGACGGCGTCCACGAGGAGGCCGGCGCGTTCACGGATGCAACCGGCGAGGCGGGCATCCCGAACGGCGGCCGGCTCGCCTGGTGCCTCGCCGAGGATCTCGACCGCGACAAGGACGTCGACCTGCTCTACGGCGGCCCCGGCGGCGTGTTCGCCGCGTCGAACGAGCGCGGTGGACGCTTCTCCGACGCGAGCGCGGAGCTCCCCGCCGGCCTCCGGGACGGCGCGCGGGTCCGCGACGCGGACGGCGACGGCTGGGCGGACCTCGTCGCCTCCGGCGGCGCGACCTGGCTCGGTGGGCCGAGCGGCGCCTGGCGTCCCGTCGGCGCCTGGACGACGCCCCCGGGTCCCGCGCTTCTCGCCGGCGAGACGGTCGACGTCCCCGCGGGCGCCGTCCTCTGCGACAAGGAGGGCGACGGCGCACCGGATCTGGTGGCGCTCGAGGGCGACGACTTAGTGACGCGGGTGGGAGCGCTCGACGCCGGCGCGACGGCGCTGCGCCTCGCGCTGCAGGGCGTGCAGGACAACCACCGCGGGGTCGGCGCGCTCGTCGAGGTGATCCTCGGCCCGGCGTATCGCCGGTCGTACTGGCGCGGGGGGACGCTCGCGATCGCGACGTACGGCCGCGAGACGGTGGACGTCGTGCGGGTCACGTGGCCGAACGGCGTGATCCAGCACCTGATCGACGTCCCCGGGTCGGGCGAGCTCACCGTCAAACAGCGCCCGGGGCTCCAGGGCTCGTGTCCGTTCCTCTACGCGTGGGACGGCGAGCGCTTCGCCTTCATCACCGACGTGCTGGGCAACACGCCGCTCGGCCTGCCGATGGCGCCCGGGAGGCTCGTCCCGCCGGACCACGACGAGTACGTGCTCGTGCGCGGCGAAGAGATGCGGCCGAAGGACGGCGAGTACGTGATCCAGATCACGGAGGAGCTGCGCGAGGTGACGTACCTCGACCGTGTGCGGCTCGAGGTGCTCGACCATCCGGCCGGCGTCGAGGTGTTTCCGAACGAGCGCTTCACCTTCCCGCCGTTCCCCGAGCACCGCGTGCACTCCGTGGAGCATGCGTTTGTACCCGAGGGTGCGAAGGGTAGCGATGGGCGCGAGTGGTCCGCCGAGCTCCGCGCGGACGACCGGCGTCTCGCGACGCCGTTCGAACCTTACGGCGGGCAGTTCCAGGGGCTCTGCCCGCCGTGGTTCCTGGAGCTGTCCTTCGATCCCGAGGCGGTCCGCGATGCCGACAGGCTGCGCCTGGTACTGAACGGCTGGCTCCTCTGGACCAACGCGAGCGTGAACGTCGCCGCCGCGCGGCACCCGAAGATCGAATTCGTTCCTCCGCTTCTCCAGGTACCGGACGCGGAGGGCGGCTGGCGCGACGCCGGCGTGCTCGGCTTCCCCGCGGGCAAGCTCAAGACGATGGTGGTCGACGTCACCGACGCGATCGACCGCTCCGAGCCCCGCGTCCGGGTGCTCACCAGCCTGCAGCTCTACTGGGACTCGATCCGCCTCGCGGTCGACGCCGGCGACGCGCCGCTCGTCACGACGTCGATCGAGCCGTCGGCGGCGGAGCTCTGGCTGCGCGGATTCTCCAGGCCGCTCCCACATCCGCGCCACGCGGAGCTCGAGCGGTTCGACTGGGACGCCCTCGATGCGCCGCGCTGGAACCAGCACCCGGGCTCGTACACGAAGCTCGGATCGTGTACGCCCCTGATCGGCGCGATCGACGACCGTTTCGCGATCCTGGGCGCGGGCGACGCGCTGACCGTACGCTTCCCGGCGGACGAGGTCCCGCCCCTCCGCGACGGCTGGGAGCGCGACTTCCTGGTCTTCTTCGACGGCTGGGCGAAGGACCGCGATCCGAACACGCTCGAGGCGCTGTACGTCGAGCCGCTTCCGTTCCACGGCATGAGCGGCTACCCATACGGCGACGGCGAGTCGTTTCCGGCGACGGCGGAGCACGCCGCGTGGCGCGCCGAGTGGAACACGCGGCCCGCGACCGTCTGGATCGAGCCGCTGGCGCCGCGGCGGCCCCCCGGCGAACAGGCGCTCTTCGCTTCGAACGACGCGGAGGAGTCCGGGTGGAAGTAGGGCACACGGTGCGCGAGGGAGCCGACGTCCGCGGCGTGTCGCCGGGACACGGGACGCCCGCCGTTCACGACCCGGTTCGGGCCCACGGCGCCTGGGTGTTCCTCTTCGCCTCCGCGGGCGCGGGCGCCCTCGTCGGCGCGCGGCGCGGCGTCGAGCCGGCGCTCCTGGCCGCCACCGCCTTCGCCGGTGGCTTCGTTCTCGCGAGCGCGTTCGTCTCCGGAGCGAGGAGGCGCGGCCGCCGGATGCGCGTGGGCGCCGGCGTCGCCTGCGGCGCGACGGCGACCGCGCTCGTCCTCGGCGCGGAGCCCGCCTTTCTCGCCGTCGCGGCCGCCGCCTCGGCGGCGGCCGTCGCGGCGGTCGCGTTCGCGCGGCGCGGCGGGCTCCTGTCCGTTCCGGCGATCCTGGCGGGGCTCGGCGCGATCGCCCTCGCCGGACCCGCCGCCGCCGTCGCGGGAGGGGCTTCCCTCACCCGCGGCGCGCTGCTCCTGGCCCTGACCTGGCCCTTCTTCGCCTGGCGGACGCTGGCGGTCGCCGCGCCTCTCGCGGCGGGCGACGCCTGGGACCGCGCCGAGCTGCGCGCGCGCGGCTTGCGCGAGGCGGCGTTCGCCGCCGCGTGGGTCTTCGCCGTGGCCGTGCTCCTCCGCGTGTGGGGATGAGCCTAGATCGGGTCCCCCGCCGCTGTATCGTGGTCGCCTGACCATGCACGGGATCTCGCTGACCAGCGAGCACGCGATCCGCGCGCTCACGTTCCTGGCCTTGCACGACGGCGAGGGGTATTTCCTCGCCCGCGAGATGGAGGCGGAGCTCGACATTCCCGCGCCCTTCCTCACCAAGCTCCTGCGGCCGCTCGTCGGACGCGGCATGCTCGCGAGCCAGCGGGGGAGGGGAGGGGGCTTCGCGCTGGCGGTCGCGCCCGGAGAGGTGACCCTGTTCGAGATCGTCGAGGCGCTCGAGCACCTCGTCGAAGGGCGCCGTTGCTTCCTCGGACAGGCGGAGTGCTCGGACGAACGGGCCTGCCCGCTCCACGACACGTGGAAGGCGGTCAACGGACGGATGATCGACAAGCTGCAGAAGACGACGCTCCAGGATCAGGTGCGTTTCTGCCGCAAGCGCCCGGAGAGCGGCTATCCGGGCCCCACGCCCTGATTCCCTGAATCAAGAGCTCTCTTGGGTCGCGGGCGCCACGCGGCCGATAACCGGGGTACTATATGCGGATCTAAAGGTCCGCTTGTCGTGGCTCGGGCCTGCCCGGAATGAGAGTCCTCCACATCACGCGGACGCTGCCCCAGGAGATGCTGGGGCCGATGGTGCTCGCCCGGGTCGTGCGCGAGGCCGGCCACGAGATGCGGGCGATTTGCCTGCCCGACCGGAAGTGGATGACGAAGATCCGCGAGTACCGGCCCGACGTGATCACGTGGTCGGTGATGACCGGCAGCCACAAGCCGATCTTCGCCCTGAACCGCCTGCTCAAACAGAAGTTCGAGTTCTTCTCGCTGATGGGTGGGCCCCACCCCACGTTCGTGCCGGAGTGCGTGCGCGATCCTGCGATCGACGCCGTGTGCGTCGGCGAGGGGGAGGGGACGCTCGTCGATCTCCTCGACACCCTCCCGGACGGCGCAAGCTGGCGCGGCATCGAGAACCTCGCATGGGTTGCCGAGGACGGCGCGCTGCGGCGGAACCCTCTCCGTCCGCTCGTCGGTGATCTCGACTCCCTGGGCTTTCCCGATCGGTCGGTGATCTACGACGCACAGCCGCTCTACCGCGACAACCCGCGCAAGGTCGTGCTCACGCAGCGCGGGTGCCCGATGCACTGCTCGTTCTGCTTTCACCACGCATGGCGCAAGAAGGTGTACGGCGTCACGGCCGGGGCGTACGTGCGCAAGCGCTCCGTCGACCACGTTCTGGCCGAGGTGGACGACATTCGCTCGCGCTACCCGTTGCGCTTCGTTCACTTCCTCGACGACATCTTCAACGTCGACGGCCGGTGGCTCGATGAGTTCTGCGAGCGCTGGCCGCGCGAGGTCGGCCTCCCGTTCGACGTGATCCTCATGGCCAACATGACCCGCGAGGAGCACGTGCGGCGGCTGAAGGAGGCCGGCTGCGTCTACGCGCGCGTGGCCTTTGAGGCGGCCAGCGACTTCGTGCGCAACACGGTCTTTCGCAAGAACACGACGCGGCGCGACCTCACCGATGCGGCCGGTTGGATCAAGCGAGCCGGCATCCGCCTCGGCAGCCTGAACATGCTCGGCGCCCCCGGAACCACGCTCGACGACGAGTTCGAGACGGTCAAGCTCAACGTCGAATGCGGCGTCGACCACCCGCTCTGCTCGATCGTCCAGCCCTACCCCGAGTACGACCTGAACGAGATCACAGCCGGTCTCGGGTATGCGGTCTCCCGGTACGACGACTTTCCCGCGCAGTTCAACCGCGAGGCGACGATCCAGGTCGCGGACAAGACGGCGGTCGAGAACCTGCACAAGTGGTTCCCCGTGCTGGTGCGCTTCCCACGGCTCATCCCGCTCGCGAGGAGGTCCGTCCACCGGAAGGGCCTCCGGCTGCCCCTGCTCGCTATGTACGCGCTCTTCTCGGAGTGGCTGGTGACGGAGCAGAACAGGCTCTTCCACCGCTCCGAGGGCGAGCGCGGGCTGCGCACCTGGGCCCCGGCCGACTTCCTGACGCGCGTCGGCGGAAAGGTCGTCCTCCGGACCGTCGGATCGCTGGGGGGGCGCGTCGTCGAGCGCCTGGCCGCGCGGCTCCAGATGGAAGACGAGCGCGTGCTCGCGCACGTCGATTGAGACATGCGCGTTCTCCAGGTGATCCACTACTACCCGCCCGAGACGCCCGGCGGCACGCAGAGCTACGTCGCGTCGGCCGCCGCGCTGCTCAAGGCGGCCGGACACGAGGTCGCGGTCGTCGCCGGTGCCCGCGCTCATTCCGAGACGGGCGAGGTGATCGCCACCGACGAGTCCGGAGTTCCGACGCGGCGGATCCTGCGCGACCTGCGAACGGAGGCGCTGTCCGGCGACGCCGGTTCCGAGCGGATCGAAGCCCTGGTCGAGGAGGCGGCGCGCGACTTCGCCCCCGACGTCGTTCACGTCCACCATTGGCACGCCCTCTCCCGCGGCATCGTGCAGCGGCTCAAAGGGCTCGGTTACCCTGTCGTCCTCACGCTACACGACCTCTTCGTCACCTGCCCGCGCCACTTCCGCATGCCGGACGCGCGGCGCTTCTGCGCGAACACGGCGACCGTCGAGGACTGCGCGGCGTGCCTCGCCTCGGACGCAGGCGGCGTGCCCGCGGAGGCTCTGGCGGCGATGATCCTCGAGCGAACCGAGGTGCTCGCGGACGAGCTCGCCGCGGCGGATGCCGTCGTCGTGATGAGCGTCGCCCAGCGGGATCTCCTGCGCACCATCGCGGGGTTTTCGCCGGGAGAGATGCGCGTTCTACCGATCGGAATTCCCGTCGAAGGCCCCCGCCCGACGCCGCCCGCGCCGGAAGCCGGTCGACTCCGCGTCGTGAACTGGGCGGGGCTCGACCCGCGCAAAGGGACTCACGTTCTGCTGGACGCGGTCGCCGGGTCGGGCCGCCGCAACGCGTTCGAGGTGCACCTGTACGGTCGCGACGGCGACGCCGACTACATGGAGGAGCTGCGCGAGCGCGGCGAGGGCCTCGACGTGCTCTTCCACGGCGCCTTCGAGGACGAGGACCGGCACCGCTTCGGCGCCCGGTACGACGTGGCGGTCTTCCCGTTCCTCGCGTTCGAGACGCACGCGATGACCGTCGACGAAGCGCTGCACCTCGGACTTCCGGTTGTCGTGAGCGACTGCGGCGCCCCGCCCGAGCGCGTGGGGTCGGCCGGTCTGGTGTTCCCGCGGAACGACGCGGTCGCGCTTCGCGCGCTGCTCGAGCGTCTGCTCGACGAGCCGGAGCGTCTCGAAGCGCTGCGCTCCGGCCGCCACGGCGCGCGCGACCTCCGCGACCACGTCGGCGAGCTCGTGGAGCTCTACGCCAACCTGGCGGGATAGCTCGGTCCTCCCGCGGGACGGGCCAACGCCTGGGCGGACTCACGCTGGAGGTACAGCAAGTGGGAGCGCCGCCAGGGCGGGACCGGCTCCGCCTTCGGACGCCCGGGGGCGAGCGCCGCCGCGTAGGCCTCGTTCAACCGCCGCCGGTGCTCCTCCGCGCCCATCGAAACGTCGGGGATCCGCTCCCGGAGCCGGTCGCGGAGCTCGGGGTGCAGGAGCACCGCGCGCATGGCTTCGGCCAGAGCCTCCGCATCCCGCGGCGGGACCCGCAGCGCGGCGTCGCCGGCGCGGCGCGAAACGGCCCCGAGATCGCTGACTATGCAGGGAAGTCCGAGCTCGTAGCACTCGTCGAGCTCGAACCCGTACGTTTCGAAGCAGAGCGTCGGGAAGACCGCCATGTGCAGGCCGCCGTGCGCGAGCTCGGCGGGGTCGTACGCGCCGTGGAAGAGCACCGGCGCACCCGCCGCGAGCTCGTTCAGCTCCGCCTCGACCTCCGGCGTGTCGACCGCTCCGAAGAGGTG
Organism: Planctomycetota bacterium; assembly: GCA_028278425.1. Taxonomy (GTDB): domain Bacteria; phylum Planctomycetota; class UBA1135; order UBA1135; genus JANQEJ01. The sequence continues at coordinate 9,379 of JANQEJ010000325.1, forward strand.
CAACTCCGCGGGGCGCGGGAATCCGCGCTCCTGCGCGCGCACGAAGGCTTCCAGGAGGACGGGGATTCCCTTGAGGTAGCTCAGCTCGCCCCAGTACCCGAAGCGGAAGGGGGCGTCCGGCTCGGGAAGCGGCTCCGGCCGCGGCGCCGCGCCGGTGTAAGGGTCGCGAAAGCGCGGCTCGTAAGGCGGCGGCAGGACTTCGATGAGCCGGGGATCCAAGCCGAGCGACGCGCTGACAAGCTCCGCCGTCGCCACGTCCGCGGCAAGGACGCGCGCCGCCATGGCCAGCTCCGCGCGATACTGGTCGCGGAAGAGCTCGACGCCGGCTCTCAGCTCGCTCTCGCTCTCGTGACCGAAGCGCGGCACGCAGTCGAGACACCGCTCGACGGCCATCGGCTGGGAGCACGCTCGGCCGTCGGTCCGGATGCGGATGGCGCACGGGCAGGACGTGTGCGGGTCGTGAAGCGTCACGACCGAGGGAATCCCAAGCCGCGCCGCGATCTCCACGATGTTGGAGGTCAGCCCGGCCCATCGATGCACGTGGACGAGCTGGGGGCGCTCCTCCTCCAGCAAAGCGCTGATGCACGCCTCGGCCGCGGGATGGTAGAGCCTCGAGTGCAGCTCGAAGAAGCGGTCTTCGCGGTGAAAGCGACGGACCGGCACGCCGTCGACGTCGAGCGCCTCCAGTCCGGGCTCCGCCCACGGCGTGTCGCTTCCCGCCAGCAGGGTCGCGTCGATCCCGCTCAGGCGCTGCGCCGCGATCAGCTCGCGGAGGTACGAGCCCACTCCGTGCCCGCGGTCCGGAGAGGGGTCGTGACCGCAGTGAAGGACTTTCCTCGGCACCAGAGACCGAAGTGGGGAAAAAGTCATCGGTAGCCCTCGATCCTGGAAAACGCCGCCCCACGGGACGGCTGACCCGGCTAAGGTGATCATAAGCAAAACCCGATAACATGGTCGGAAAATCGGATTAGGATGACGATCACAGCCGCCGACGCGTCGTTCCGGGAGGGGACGGCGCCGGAGGGAGCCTTGCGCCTGTATCGCGAGCTGCTTCGGATCCGGCGCTTCGAGGAGGAGCTCCACCGGCTCGTCAGCGCGGGACGCGTTGGCGGCACGACGCACCTCTGCGTGGGGCAGGAGGCCGTTCCGGTCGGCGTCTCCTCGATCCTGAGCCCGGAGGATCAGGTGGTGAGCACCCACCGCGGCCACGGTCACCTCCTGGCCAAGGGCGCGCGCGCCGACCGGGCGCTGGCCGAAATCGCGGGCCGGCGGGACGGCTACTGCGGCGGCAAGGGCGGAAGCCAGCACGTCGCCGTGCCGGCGATCGGTCACATGGGGAGCAACGGCATCACGGGCGGCGGACTTCCCATCGCGGCGGGGCTCGCCTTTGCGAGCCGTTTCGCCGGGAGCGACGCGTGCGTCGTCTCCTACCTCGGCGACGGTGCCTGCGGCACGGGCAACTTCCACGAGACGCTGAACCTCGCCGCCCTGTGGGAGCTGCCGGTCGTGTTCGTCCTCGAGAACAACCTCTACGCGATGTCCACTCCGGTCGCGCGCGCGACCGCCTGCGACGCGTTGACGGCCTGGGCAGAGCGGTACAAGGGCCTCGAGGCGCGCGCGGTGGACGGCAACGACGTGATCGCGGTAGCCGCCGCGGCGAAGCCGCTCGTGGAGCGGGCTCGCGCTGGCGGCGGACCCGCGTTGCTCGAGTGCCGGACGTATCGGATGGCCGGGCACTCGAAGAGCGACCCCTGCGTCTACCGCACGCGCGAGGAGGAGGAGCGCTGGCGGGAGCGGGACCCGCTGAAGGTGCTCGTCGAGCGGGCGGCGCTCGCGGAGCCGGACCTGGCCGCGGCGCGCGAGGCCGTCGAAGAGGAGATCCGATCGGCCGTCGCCTTCGCCCTGGCGTCCCCACCTGGCGACCGCGAGCTGGCGCTCGAGCACCTCGCGGTGCTCCGGGTCCCCGCCGATCCCGCGCCGTGCCGGATCGCGGCGGGGGCGGAGACCAACCTCACCGAGGCGATCCGCGAGACGCTTCGCGGCGAGATGGAACGCGACGGGAACGTCGTGCTGATCGGCGAGGACATCGGCGCGTACGGCGGCGCGTTCGGCGTCACGCGCGGCCTCCAGGAGGAGTTCGGTACCCATCGCGTCCTCGAAACACCGATCGCGGAGAACGGGTTCACGGGCCTCGCCGTCGGCGCCGCCGTCGGAGGGCTCCGCCCGGTGGTCGAGCTCATGTTCGGCGATTTCGTCACCTGCTGCATGGACGCGCTCGTCAACCACGCCGCCAAGCTCGCCTACATGTACGCGGGCCAGGTGAGCGTGCCGCTGACGCTGCGGATGCCGATCGGACGCCGCAACGGATACGGGGCGACGCACTCGCAGAGCCTCGAGGCCTGGTTCCTCCACGTGCCCGGGCTCCGCGTCGTCTGCCCGAGCACCGTGCCGGACGCGGTCGGGCTCCTGCGGACGGCCGTTCGCAGCGACGGGCCGGTGATCTTCCTCGAGCCGAAGCTCCTCTACCCGAGCAGGGGACCGATGCCCGGCCCCGACCATCTCGTCGACTTCGGCCGCGCGCGCGTGGACCGGGTCGGAGGGGACGTCACGCTCTTCACGTACGGCCAGGCGCTCGGCATCTGCCGCGATGCGGCCGAGCGCCTCGCGTCTCGCGGGTTCGAGGCGGAGATCGTCGACCTACGCAGCCTGAGCCCCTTCGACCTGGAGACCTGCGTCGCATCCGTGCGCAAGACCGGCCGCGGGATCTGCGTGCACGAAGCGACGGAGACCGCGGGCGTCGGCGACGCGCTCGCCGCGCGTCTCCAACGCGACGCCTTCGGCCACCTGCGCGCGCCAATTCTCACGGTGGGCGCGCGGCACTGTCCGGTTCCTTCCTCCCCGGAGCTCGAGGACGCGGTCATGCCTTCGTCGGCAGAGATCGTCCGTGCCGCGCTCCCCCTTCTCACCGACTACTAACCCCATGGAGATCCTCCGCGCCCCCTATCTCGGAACCGCCGAGGACGAGGTTCTCCTCGGAGAGTGGCTCCTCGGCGAAGGGGATGCGTTCAAGAAGGGGCAGGCCCTCGCCACCCTCGAGACGATCAAGGCCACGTTCGAGCTCGAGGCCGAGCGCGACGGAGTCCTGATCCGGCGGCTCGTCCCCGAGGGAGCGGCCGTGCGCGCCCAGGCGGCCCTAGGCGTTCTGGGCGACGCCGGCGAGCGGATCGACGAGGCGCGGCTCCAGGAGCTCGTCGTCGAGGCGGAAGCCGAGCCGGTCGCCGAGCCCGCCGCGGAACCAGCGGCGCGCGGCGGCCCACCGGTCGTGGCTCCGGCCGAGCCCGCCGACGTCGCCGCCGCTCCCGCCGCGCGCCGGCTCGCGGCCGAGCGCGGCATCGATCTCACGGGCGTGCGCGGAACCGGGCCCGGCGGGTTGATCCGCGTCGGCGACGTCGAGGCTGCGTCCGACGGCGCGTCGCGGGATGGCGCCGAACCCGGGCGCCTGGACCCGGAGTTCCTGGACTACCTCGCGCGCGACGGGGACGCGTTCGCGGCGCTGTCCTCCGAGTTCAAGGCCGCCCTCTACCGCAAGCACGGGGCGATCCTCGGGCGCGGCGTCTTCATCGGCGCGGGAAGCGTGATCCGCGCCGAACGCCTCGTCCTGGGCGACGGTTCGCGGATCGGAGACGGCTGCCGCGTCGACGCCTCCGACTTTCGGGCCGGCGAGCTCCTGCACCTCGGTCCCCGGACCGTGGTGAAGTGCCGCAGGGTGCTGCTCGGCGACAACGCCTTCTTCGCCCCCGACGTCGAGATCGGCGGCGGCGGAGCGATGGACCCCGAGGCGGAGCTCGTCGTCGGTAGCCACGGCTTCGTCGGCGAGCACGTGCACCTGAACCCCTGCCGCCCGCTTGTCCTCGGCGACGAGGTCGTCGTCTCGCGCAACGCGGTCCTGATGACGCACTCCTTCGGCGCGAGCGTCCTGGACGGCTACCCCAACCGCTTCGACGGGATCCGCATCGGAGACCGCTGTCAGATCGGGATCCACTGCTCGCTGTTCCCGGGCGTGACGATGGGGGAGGGGTCGATCCTCTTGTCGGGATCCTCGCTCGTGACGGACGTGCCGCCAGGCCGACTCTACGGCGGCGTGCCGGCGAAGGACCTCAAGGCGGCGGCGCGCCCGCTGTCGCCCGCCGACGCCGTCGACTGCGCGCGGACGCTGGTGCTCGAGTTCGGACGACAGCTCGAGCTGCGCGGTCTGGAAGTCGCGGTCGTGGACGAGGCACCGTGCGTCGAGGTGACCGTTCGACGGGATGGCGCGGTGAACAGGCTTCGCTTCGCTCCGAACTACTCGTACGACGCGGACGCGGCCGCGACCGAGGACGTTCGCGTCTGCGCCCGGATTCCCGAGGAGACCTGGGCGGACGTCCCGGCGGACGTCGTCGCCGTCGACCTCTCCGTGCCAAGAATCCGCGGCGCCTGCGGTCCTCTAGCCGCCGCCTTCCGCGAGTTCCTGCGCAAGCGGGGCGTCCGCTTGCACCCGCGGTCCTGGACCTACCCCGGGGGATGGCTATGAAGATGAGCTCCGACGGCGAGTGTCGGTACAGCCTCTCTCATTACGTCGAGATCCTGCGGGCCGCGAAGGAGCGGTATTGGTTGCCCAAGGTCCGCGACGTTGCCTTCGGTCTCCCGGACGAGGACTTTCTCCTGATCCGCCACGACGTCGACATCAACCCGTGGGCCGCCTTCACCATGGCCGAGCTCGAGCAGCGGGAGGGCGTCGAGACCACCTACTACTACCGACTTCACGCGCCGTACTACAACCTGCTCGACGGCCGCGTTCTGGACCTCGTCCTGCGCGTCGCCGAGATGGGGCATGAGATCGGCTTGCACCACGAGCCCGGCTTCTTCCTCGAGCGGGGCCTGGATCCCGTCCAGGGAGTCCGCCGCGACATCCAGACGTTCGAGGATCTCGTCGGATTCCGCACGCGCACGATCGCCCAGCACCAGCCCGCGCAGGGTCCGCTTCTCGACGAGATCTGCCCCGACCACCCGTGCGCCTACCAGCGCGACCTCGTGGTCCGGATCCCGTACTACGGGGACAGCGGCTTCCGCTGGCGCGAGGGCTGCATCTGCACGAAGTTCGACAAGCCGCAGGTCCACACGTTGATTCACCCGCACTCCTGGGTGATCGACGACCGTCCGTGGCAGGACGTCCTGCGCGCGCAGACGCACGACCTCGCGGAACGCCTCGACGGTGAGATGGAGCGCTACATCACCTCGGTGGAGGAGTACCTCGAGAATCGCGCCCGCATCGACCGCGAGCGCGCGGAGCGCTACGGCGGCTCCCCGGGCTGACGCCTAGGCCCTTTTTCGTATGTCCGGTCGCCTTTTCGCAGACGATAGTTCAAAAACGACCTAGAGATCCGTAAATATGGAAATGTCATGCATGCCACCACTTCCACCAAGACGGGTTTTCGCTGGGAGATGTCGGAGCCGGGCGCTCCCCTGAAGCAGACCGAGTTCGAGCTGCCCAGGCCGGGTCGCGGCGAGGCGTTGGTGCGCGTCGCCGGCTGCGGGGTGTGCCATACGGACATCGGTTTCCTCTTCGACGGCGTCCGGCCGCGTCACGAGCTTCCCCTGGCTCTCGGCCACGAGGTTGCCGGCGTGGTCGAGGCGGTAGGGGAGGACCAAGCGGCGCTCGCCGGCCTGGCCGTGGTGGTTCCAGCGGTGACGCCGTGCGGAGCCTGTGACGACTGCCGGTCCGGGCGGGCACCGATCTGCGCGCGGCAGGTGATGCCGGGCAACGACGTACCTGGGGGCTTCGCCAGCCATCTCGTCGTTCCCGCGCGAGGCCTCTGCGCCGTGCACGCCGACGGCGCACTCGAGGGACGCAAGCTGGGCAAGTCGGGGTGCACGCTCGCGGAGCTCGCGGTGCTCGCCGACGCCGTGACGACGCCCTACCAGGCCGTCCTTCGCTCCGGTCTCGCCTCCGGCGACCTGGCGCTCGTCGTCGGCTTGGGCGGCGTCGGTGGGTTTTGCGCGCAGATCGCCGCCGCGCTCGGCGCCACGGTCGTTGGCTTCGACGTCAGCCCCGAGCGCGTCAGCGCTCTCGAGGACCACGGGCTGGCGCTCGGGATCGACACGAGCGCCGCGGATCCGAAGGACGTCAAGAAGCGCGTCCGCGCCGTCGCCAAGGAACGCGGACTCTCCCCGGCGGGCTGGAAGATCTTCGAGTGCTCGGGAGCCCCCGGCGGTCAGGAGCTCGCCTGGAGCCTCCTCGGCCCCTCGGCCCACCTGTCGGTCGTCGGCTACACGCGGGATCGGATTCCGCTGCGTCTGTCCAACCTGATGGCCTTCGACGCGACCGCGCGGGGGAACTGGGGCTGTGTCCCCGAGCTCTACCCGGACGCTCTCGCGCTCGTTCTCGAGGGGCGGATCGCTCTGGCGCCGTTCGTCGAGACACGCCCGATGGCCGAGATTCAAACCGTCCTGGAGGAGGTGCGCGACCACAAGATTTCGCGCCGCCCGGTCCTCGTCCCCTGAACGCGGAGACAAAAGATGAGCACGTTGCACGAAATCCACGCCTTCAAGAGCCACGACCTGGTCGACGGTTTCGACGGAGCCGAGGGCGTCCTCTACGAGCGCCGGCCCTGCGTCGACCGCAAGGGTCGGGAGGTGGAAGACCTCTTCACGGCATGGATCACGCTGGACAACCCCGCCCAGTTCAACTCCTACACCACCGACATGGTGAAGGCGGTGATCCTCGCCTTCCGCCGCGCGTCGAACGAGCGCGACGTCGTCGCCGTCGTGTTCACCGGGGCCGGCGACCGCGCGTTTTGCACCGGCGGGAACACGGCCGAGTACGCCGAGTACTACGCCGGCCGGCCGGACGAGTACCTGCAGTACATGCGGCTCTTCAACGACATGGTCACGTCGATCCTCCACTGCGACAAGCCGGTCATCTGCCGTGTCAACGGGATGCGTGTCGCCGGCGGTCAGGAGATCGGCATGGCCTGCGACTTCTCGATCGCGAGCGACCTCGCCGTTTTCGGACAGGCGGGCCCCCGCCACGGCTCCGCGCCGGACGGCGGCTCGACCGACTTTCTCCCACTCTTCGTCGGCGCGGAGCGAGCGATGCAGTCGTGCACGCTCTGCGAAACGTGGACCGCCTACGAGGCCCTGAGCCATGGACTCGTCACCGACGTGGTCCCGGTGCTCCGCGTCGACGGAGAGCTCATCCGCAACCCGCTCGTGATCACCGATCGCTGGTTGGAGGACGGCCGGCCCGTCTGGGGGCGTCCCAAGACCGACGCGGCGCTGACCGCGGGCAAGAAGCTCCTCCGGGAGGGCACGATCGACCTCGCGTCGCTCGACCGCGCGGTCGAAGAGCTGATCGCGAAGCTCACCACCACGTTTCCGAACTGCACGCGCAAGACGATCGAGTCGGTGCGTAAGCACAAGCTCGCGCACTGGGACCGCAACCGGGAGTCCAATCGAAGCTGGCTGGCGCTGAACATGCTGACGGAGGCCGCCGCCGGCTTCCGTGCGTTCAACGAGGGACCCAAGGGTCAGCGCGAGATCGACTTCGCCGACCTTCGCCGGCGGCTGTCCCACGGCGAACGGTGGACCCCCGAGTTCGTCGAGACGCTCCTGCCGTCGGCCGAGGAACAGGCGGTCGGGGCGGGCTCCAACGGCGGATCCAGATGACCTCCGCACCGACCACGAGCTGGGAGACGGTCGAGGTCGAGGAGCTCGACGAAGGTCGCCTCTTCCGGGTCCGCCTCTCCGCCGGCAAGGGCAATGTGCTCGACTCGCGCATGATCGCGGACCTGCGCGAGGTCGTGGCGGTCGTCGGGCGCGCGCCCCGCGCGTGCGCGCTCGTGATCGACCACGCGGGGAAGCACTTCTGCTTCGGTGCGAGCCTCCAGGAGCACCTGCCGGACAAGGTGGGGGCGATGCTCCCCAGACTCCACGCGCTCGTCCGGGAGCTGATGGAGCTCGACGTGCCCGTGCTGACCTGCGTGCGAGGTGTGTGTCTCGGCGGAGGGCTCGAGCTCGCGGCGCTGGCCGACCGCATCTTCGCCGCCCCCGACGCCCGCTTCGGGCAGCCCGAGGTGACGCTCGGGGTCTTCGCGCCTGTCGGGTCGTTGGTCCTGCCCGCGCTCGTCGGGCGCCGCGACGCCGCCGACCTCCTGCTCACCGGCCGGGTCGTCGGCGCGGAAGAGGCGTGCGCGATGGGGCTCGTCGCCGAGATCGCGGACGACCCGGGCGACGCGGCGTTGCGCTGGGCCCGGGAGCACCTGTGCACGAAGAGCGCCTCCGCGCTGCGCTTCGCGACGCACGCGGCACGGCGTGCGCACGCCCAGCGACTGCTGGCGGACCTGACGGAGCTCGAGCGGATCTACCTCGGCGAGCTGATGCGGACGCACGATGCGGTCGAGGGCGTCGACGCCTTCCTCAACAAGCGCGAGCCGCGCTGGGCGGATCGATGATGGGGGTGGAGGGGATCATCGAGCGCTGCGAGGCGCTGTACGACGACCTGGACTTCGGCGACGTTCGTGCGTGGAAGCGGCGCAACCCCGACGGCAAGGCGGTCGGCTTCCTGCCGACGTACGTCCCGCGCGAGATCCTCCACGCGGCGGGCGTGCTCCCGGTCGGACTCCTCGGCGGCGGCGATCAGCTCGAGATCGTGCGCGGAGACGCGTGCTTCCAGTCGTACATCTGTCACATCCCGCGCTCGCTGGTGGAGCTTGGACTGAGAGACAAGCTCGATTCCCTCGACGGCGTCATCTTCCCGTCGACCTGTGACGTCATCCGCAACCTCTCGGGGATCTGGAAGCTGCTCTTCCCCGACAAGGTCTCGATCTACCTCGACGTCCCGCAGAACCTCGAAGCGGACGTGGGCGGGAGCTTCTACCGCGGGGTGCTGCGCGACCTCCTGGAGCGGATGGAGCGGTTGACCGGACGCGAGGTCTCCGACGACGACCTGCGCCGTTCGGTGCACGCCTACAACGAGAACCGCCGTTTCGTCACGAGCCTCTACGACCTGCGCGCCGCCGAGCCGTGGCGCGTGCCGACGAGCGAGGCCTACTTGCTCCTCCGGGCCGGGATGCGGCTCCCGGTGGAGGAGCACACCGAGCTTCTCGCCGCGTATCTCGACGCGGTCCGCGCGGAGGAGCGCGACCGCCGCGACAATGCGCGCGTGGTCCTGGTCGGGTCCTTCTGCGAGCAGCCTCCCCTCGACCTGATCCGCACGCTCGAGCGGGCGGGCTGCTACGTCGTCGACGACGACTTCCTTCCGGTCACGCGCTGGTACGGCGCGGAGGTGGTGGAGGACGGCGACCCGCTCAAGGCCATCGCCGACGCCTGGCTGTGCTCGGAGGACGAGTCCGCCTGCCGCTACGTGCCGGACGGCGTCACCAAGGGCGACCGGCTGCTCGGCGACGTTCGACGTCGGGGCGCCGAGGGCGTGATCTTCGCGGCGCCTAGCTTCTGCGATCCCGCGCTGCTCGACCGGCCGATGCTCCAGCGGGCGCTCGACGGGGCCGGCGTGGCGCACACCTCGTTCAAGTACTCTGAGAACACCGGGCAGATGCAACCGATCCGCGAGCAGGCGGGGACGTTCGCGGACACCATCAAGCTCTGGGGGGATCTGTGAAGACCACGGCGTTGAAGGAGCCTTCGATGCTCCAGCAGAAGGAGATGATCGCCGCGCACTTCCGGAAGCTCGGCGAGGCGCGCGAGCGCGGGCAGAAGGTGGTCTACACCTTCGTTCCGGGCAACCTGACCGAGCTGATGCTCGCCTTCGACGCGCTGCCGCTACACCCGGAGATCAATGCTCTCCAGTCCGGCATGCGCAAGCTCTCGGGCGAGTACGTCGCCGAGGCCGAGCGCGCGGGGCACTCCGAGGACGTGTGCACCTACGTCAAGTGCGACGTCGGGATGCTGCTCAAGGGCAACGTCGGCCCGGACGGCACGAAGCTGCCGGAGCCCGACCTCCTGCTGCTCTCGTATACGGGCTGCTTCACGTTCATGAAGTGGTTCGAGCTTCTGCGCCAGCACTACGACTGCCCGGTGGCGATGCTCCACGTGCCGTACCAGGCCGACGGGGAGGCGACGCCGGACATGCTTGAGTATGTCGTGAAGCAGCTTCGCACGGAGGTGATTCCCAAGCTCGAGCGGGTTACCGGCAGGAAGTACGACGAGGATCGCGTGCGCGAGGCCCTGGTGCGCTCGGCCCGAGCGGAGGACGACCTGGTGCGCGTGCTCGAGACCGCCAAGCACCGCCCGTCGCCGATCGACGCGTATTTCGGCGGCGTCTACTACATCGGCCCGATGTTCACCGCCTTCCGCGGAACCGAGGAGGCGGAGGCCTATTACGCCCAGTTGCGCGCCGAGGTCGAGGAGCGGCTCGCGCGGGGGCAGGGCCCGATCACGCCCGAAGGGCTTCTGGACGAGGAGCGCTTCCGGCTCGTCGTCGAGGGTCCGCCCAACTGGACGCACTTCCGCGAGTTCTGGAAGATGTTCTACGACGAGCGCGCCGTCGTGGTCGCCAGCACCTACACCAAGGTCGGCGGCGTCTACGACCGCGGCTTCCGGCACGACCCGGCGCGTCCTCTGGAGTCGCTGGCCGAATACTGCCTCGGCTGCTACACGAACCTCAGCCTGCCGACGCGCGTCGAGATGATCGCCGACTACGTGCGCGACTACGCGGCCGACGGGTTCCTGATCAACTCCATCAAGAGCTGCAACTCCTTCTCCGCGGGGCAGCTCGTGATGCTGCGCGAGATCGAGGATCTCACCGGAGTGAAGGGCAGCTTCATCGAGACCGACCTCGTCGATCCGCGCTACTTCTCGGCTTCCAACGTCAAGACGAGGCTGGAGTCGTACTTCCAGATGCTCGAGCAGAAGCGCGCCGCCAGAGAGGAGGTTCCCGTTTGAAGTGCTTCGTAGGGATCGACCTCGGCTCGACGACGACCAAGGCGGTGGTGCTCGACGCGTCCGGCGCGGTTCTCGGGCGCGGGATCACGAACAGTCGCTCGAACTACGACGTCGCGTGCGAGATCGCGCGCAACGAGGCCTTCCTCGATGCCCGCGTGAACCTGCTTCAACGAGCGGTGGAGGACAAGCCGGAGTTGACGGAGAAGGCCCGCGGCCTCCCGTACGTGCTGCGCCGCAACTTCCAGCGGGCGCAGCACGTCCACCTGCTGCGCGAGTTAGAGGAGACCTGCACGGTCAACGCGCGCCGCGCCGGCGCGGCGCCCGACGTGATGGATGCTCTGCGCGAGGTCTTCGACCAGATGGAGAATCGGACGTGCAAGGCGTTCGACCAGAACGCCCGACCGCGGTCGGACTTCTTCCGCGACCTGGCGAGCGCCGAGTACATGCGTCTCGGGCAGATCGTCGCCCGCAGGCGTCGCGTGGAGTTCGAGGTGCTGCTCGGCATCTTCGACAAGTCGATCATCGCCGTCGAAAGCAGCGTCCCGGAGACCAGTCTCCAGGAGACGATGGAGAAGGCGCTCGAGCACTCGCTCCCGCTCTTCGACCTCTCCGCGGACGCGCAGCGCGCTCTGAAGGGCCTCGTCGACGCGGCCGTCGCCCGTCGGCTCACGACCGCCGTCACGGTCGGCACGGGCTACGGGCGGGCGCGCCTTCCGTTCCTGAAGGAGTTCATCCGGTCGGAGATCCTCTGCCACGGGTTGGGAGCCCACGCGCTCTTTCCCGGCACGCGCACCGTGCTCGACATCGGCGGTCAGGACACCAAGGCGATCCAGGTGGACGCGGACGGCGTCGTGACGAGCTTTCAGATGAACGACCGGTGCGCCGCCGGCTGCGGGCGGTACCTCGGCTACATCGCCGACGAGATGAACATCGGCCTGCACGAGCTCGGTCCGATCGCGCAGGAGGCCAGGAAACGCGTCCGGATCAACTCGACGTGCACCGTCTTCGCGGGCGCCGAGCTCCGGGACCGCCTGGCGCTGGGGCAGCGCCGCGAGGACATCCTCGGCGGCCTGCATCGCGCGATCATGCTGCGCGCGATGTCGCTCCTCTCGCGGTCGGGCGGGATCCACGACGAGTTCACCTTCACCGGGGGCGTGGCAAAGAACGCCGCCGCCGTGATGGCCCTTGGAGAGCTCGTCGAGGAGAACTACGGCGAGCGCAAGATCAACGTGTCGCCGGATTCCATCTACACCGGCGCGCTGGGCGCCGCGATCTACGCTCGGCGCGCCGGCGCCGGCGACCGTGAGGAGCAGCTTGCGGTGACCGCCGCGGGAGGTGCGCGATGACCCTGGCAAGCGGAATCGACGTCGGCTCGAGCGCGATCAAGGTCGTCGTCCTTTGTGAAGACGAGGGCGTCCCGCCCGAGGTGCTGGGCAAGTCCATGCGCCGCATCCGCGGCCTCGATCCGCGCGAGGCGCTTGAGGAGGCCTACGGCTCCGCTCTCGCCGGCGCGGGCCTGAACGCGGGCGACGTCGACTACGTCGCGACGACGGGGGAGGGAGAGAACGTCGAGTTCCGCACCGGCCACTTCTTTTCGATGACCGCGCACGCGCGCGGCGGCCTCTTCCTCGAGCCCGAGGCGCGCGCCGTCCTCGACGTCGGCGCGCTTCACGGACGCGTCATCCGGATGGACGAGCGCGGCCGGGTGGTCGACCACCGCATGACGAGCCAGTGCGCGTCCGGGTCCGGTCAGTTCCTCGAGAACATCAGCCGCTACCTCGGAGTGACGATCGACGAGATCGGACCGCTGTCGATCCGGGCCGACGCTCCGGAGGCGGTTTCGAGCATCTGCGCCGTCCTGGCGGAAACCGACGTGATCAACATGGTCAGCCGCGGCGTCGCCACTCCGAACATCCTGAAGGGGATTCACCTGTCGATGGCCGACCGCTTGATCAAGCTGGTGAAGGCGTCGCGCGTCGAGGGCGTCGTCATGGTCACCGGCGGGCTCGCGGCGGATGCGGGGCTGCTGCACGCGGCGGTCGAGATCGCGAGCGAGCGCGGGATGCAGCTCGATCTCCGCACGCACGCCGACTCGATGTACGCCGGAGCTATCGGCGCGGCGATCTGGGGCGCCTTCCGCCACCGTAGGCTGAGGCGGCTCGAGGCACTTTGCGGGTAGGCGATGGGCCGGATCCGCTTCGACTTCACCGACGACGTCGCCCTGGTCACGGGGGCCGCGTCGGGCATCGGGCTCGCGACCGCCCTCGCGCTCGCCCGGTGCGGCGCGCGCGTCCACGGGTTCGACCTGGAGGCTCCCGACGAGAACGTGTGGGACCTGCCGGAGGAAGCCGTGCGCCCGGTCCATCACGCGGTCGACGTGCGCGAGCCGGACGCCGTTCGCTCCGGCGTGGGGGAGGTGATCGAGCGCGAGGGGCGGATCGATCTCCTGGTCAACAACGCGGGGATCACCCGCGACGGCGTGCTCTGGAAGCTCTCGGACGAGGCCTGGGAGGACGTGCTGGCGGTCAACCTGTCGGGTGCCTTCCGCGTGCTGCGGGCGGTCGCGCCCTCGATGCGCGAACGGGGGCGCGGGCGGATCGTGAACGTCGCGTCGGTCAACGCGCTGCGCGGGAAGTTCGGCCAGGTCAACTACGCCGCGTCGAAGGCGGGCCTCGTCGGCCTGACGCGGGCCGCCGCGCGCGAGCTCGGCCCGCGCGGCGTTACGGTGAACGCGGTCGCTCCCGGGATGGTGGAGACGCCGATGAGCGCGGCGTTGCCGGCCGAGGTGCTCGAGCAAGCGCGCGCCGAGACCGCCGTCGGCCGCCTCGGAAAGCCGGGCGACGTCGTCGCGGCGATCCTCTTCCTGCTCTCCGACGCGGCCGCGCACGTGGTCGGCGAGACCCTGCGCGTCGACGGCGGGCAGCTCAGCTAGGACATCTCATGAACGACGACCTTCCGATCATCGAACCGTTCCGCATCAAGACCGTCGAGCCCATCCGCATGACCACGCGCGAGGAGCGCGAGCGGTGCATCCGCGCGGCGGGCTGGAACCTCTTCCGCCTGCACGCGCGCGACGTCCTGATCGATCTCCTGACCGACAGCGGTACCGGCGCCATGAGCGCCGAGCAGTGGGCGGCGCTGGTCCGCGCCGACGAGTCGTACGCCGGCGCGCTCAGCTACGACCGCTTCGAGGCCTCGGTGCGGGAGGTCTTCGGCCTCGACCACGTCATCCCGACCCACCAGGGCCGCGCTGCGGAGCACCTGCTGTTCCACCAGCTCGTGGGTCCCGGCGACGTCGTGCTCAGCAACACGCACTTCGACACCACGCGCGCCAACGTCGAGGACCGCGGTGCCACGGCCGTGGACCTGCCCTGCCCCGAGGGCGCGGACACCGGGGCGCTCTTCCCGTTCAAGGGCAACGTCGACCTGGTCGCGCTCGAGCGCCGGCTCGAGGAGGACGCCGGCCGGGTGGCGCTCGTGGTCATGACGCTCACCAACAATGCTGGAGGCGGGCAGCCGGTCTCGCTCGCCAACCTGGCGGCGGTACGTCGGCTCTGCGACCGTAGCGGCGTACCCCTCGTGATCGACGCGTGCCGTTTCGCCGAGAACGCGTGGCTGATGAAGCAACGGGAGCCCGGCCTCGCCGGCGTCTCCGTGGACTCGGTCGTCCGCCGGATCTTCGCCTACGCCGACGCCTGCACGATGTCCGCCAAGAAGGACGGTCTCGCGAACATCGGCGGTTTCCTCGCGTGCCGCGACGAGACTCTCGCGGCGCGGTTGCGCGATCGCCTGGTCGTGACCGAGGGCTTTCCGACCTATGGAGGGATGTCGGGTCGCGACCTCGAGGCCGTCGCGCGCGGGCTGCGCGAGGTTCTCGACGAAGACTACTTGCGCTACCGCCACGCGAGCATCGCCTACGTCTGCGAGCGGCTCGCCGCGCGCGGGGTCCCGGTGCTCGTGCCGCCGGGCGGGCACGCGATCTTCCTCGACGCGGGCCGGTTTCTGCCACACCTCTCCTGGCGGCGTTATCCGGGGCAAGCGCTCGCCGTCGAGCTCTACCTCGAGGGCGGCATACGCGCGTGTGAGATCGGAAGTTTGATGATGGCCGGCCGCGACCCGCACACAGGCCGTGAGGTACCGGCGAAGCACGAGCTCGTCCGACTCGCGATCCCGCGCCGCACCTATACCCAAAGCCACATGGACTTCCTGATCGAAATCGTCTCGCGCGTGTGGCGTCGCCGCGAGGAGATCGAAGGGATGGCGATCGAGTCGGCGCCCGAGGTCCTGCGCCATTTCGGGGCGAGGCTTCTCAGGGTTCCGGCCGCGGAACCGCAGAGCGTGTGACGCCGCGCCTGCAAGCGATAGCCACCCTGCCGCTACCTCGCCAGAAGCAGGAGGAAGCCGATCAGGAGCGGCAGCAGGAACACCGCGAGCATCACCCCCCAGAAGAAACGCAGCTTCCGCCTCGAGCGCGTCGCGCGCGAGGGCTTGCCGCCGCCGAGCTCGCGCTCGATGAAGTCGTCGTAGTCGAAGTCGTCTTCCCCGTACCCCGCCGGCGCGTCGGGTCCGGCCTGCCAGCCGTCCTCCGTCCAGCCGGCGCGCGCGTCGGCGCCGCAGGCACGGCAGGAGATCGCGCCGCGCTTAAGGTCGGCGCCGCAGTGGGGGCACACGTTCACGGAAGCCTACGATCCTAATCCTTAGACTGGGCGGTCATGGTGCGTCCTGACGCGAAGCGGTCCCCGGTCACCCGTTGGGTAGCGGAGGACCGCGTAGCAGGCTGTGTCGGACTCGCGGGTGCAAGTCCCGCCGC
>JANQEJ010000002.1 GCA_028278425.1 Planctomycetota bacterium
CGCGCCGCCCGCGGCGAGCGCCGCCTCGAGCTGCGCGCGCGCGGCGTCGAGGCGCGCCCGCGCCTGCGCCGCGCGGGAGACGAGGGCGGGATGCGTCGCGGGATCGGGCTGTTCCACGCCGGTCGCACCCTCCCGGCCCGGCAGGAAGTCGTTCGGAGCCAGGGGCCGCGCGCTGGAGAGCAAGGCCCGGATCGTTCGCGCCACCTCCAACGCCTGGGGGAACGTCAAAGCGTCGGCGACGCCTTGCTCGGGCTCGTGGTGGATCGCGACCGAGGTGGTTTCGTGCGGCTGGGGAACGGCGGCGCGCGCGATCCGGCGGTCGAGCTCCGCCGGCTCGGAGCCCGCCGGCGCGTCCGACAGGTAGAGGAGGTCGATCGGCTCCAGCCCGAGCGCGTCGAGGTGCACCGTCGCGACGGTGGGCTCGGGGGCGCTTCCCGCGCTCACCTCGACCCGGCAGCTCACGCGGCCCGCGCCCGGGAGCACGGAGCCGATCCACGCGTTCAGCCGCGGCTCGGCCGCGGCGCGCGGCGTGAGTTCCGCCTGCCACACGGCGCCCTTCGTTTCGGGGAACAGAACCGCGGCGCGGTGGTGGACGCGCGTCGCCGCGCGCGGCGTGCGGAGGATGTCGAGGTCGGGCACCGGCTCGCCCCGCCCGAGGGCGCGCGCGTTGACGCCCGCCTTGCTCGCGCTGCCGCGGACGATCTGGTAGGCGGACTCCGCCAGCAGGAGCTGGCTGACCGCGTCGAGCGTGTCGCCGATCTCCCCGAGAAGCGTCGCGACGTGCCCCTGGTTCGTGTGCGACAGGTTGTGGCTCTCCTCGACGCCCGGCAGCTCGTGGAGCTTCAGCGACTCGTCGACCCACGCGTCGTAGGCCTTGAGACCGTCGGCGACGAGGCGCAGGGACGGATCCCCCGCGGGAGCGTCGGATCCCTCCTCGACCTCCCAGCCGCCCGGGAAGAGCGCGCGGAAAGCCCGGATCAGGAAGCCGAGCCTCAGGTCGCGCAGTCCGCGCTCGAGGCCGTGGCCGAGCACGGCGCCGAGCGGGTTGCCCTGCCGCAGCGCGTCGACGACGCGGGCCGCCCGGCGGACGCGTTCCGCGGAGAGGTTCATCGGACCGCCGCTGTGACCCTGCCGCAAGAGGGCCGCCGTCGCCGCGTGCGCGAGCGAGGGAGCATGTACGTACCCGTACGACTTGTCTTCGGACGTCGTCCTGCGCCGCACCGATTCGACCCAGCCGTAGGCGCCGACGTGGCAACCGATCGCTCCGCCTTCGGCCGCGCGCAGCTCGTCGAGGCGCCGGGTCGCGAGCGACGTGATCCACGCGTCCATGCGGTGCGAGAAGACATCCAGCGTCTCGGTGAACAGACGCTCGAGCTCGGCGGTCGGCAGCGCCTCGAGCGCAGCGAGACTCGCGAGGTGACGCCCGAGCTCGCCGGCTTCGTCGATTCCCGAACGCGCCGCGGGGTCCGCGAGGTAGTCGCCCAGCGTCCGCCCGCCGGTGACGCCCTCGATCGGCGCGTCCATCCGCTTCCAGATCGTCGGCCGCTTGCGCGTGTGCGCGGTGACGTCGATCAGCTCCGGCTCCCGGTCCTCCCGGGGCCAGAGCAGCCCGCGCGCGCGCAGCGCGCGGTAGCCGAGGCGCGCGTAGACCAGGAGCGTCGCGTGGCGGAGCAGGACGTAGAACAGGGCGGTCGGCGACGAGGCGGGCCAAGCGTCGTTGCGGACCTCCTGCCACGTCGACGTCCTAAGCCAGGCGACGTAGTCGGGGTCCAGGCCCGCCGTCTCGGAGAGGTGCCGCGCGACGAGCTCGTAGCCGTACAGCCCGTGACCGGGATGAAAGGCAGCGCGCAGGATGCGCGGATCCCAGTCCGGGCGTCCGATGCGGTCGAGGAACGCGCGCGCCGCGGCCTCCAGCTTCTCGAACCAGACGGTCCCGTCCATGGACAGGAAGGCGTTCTGGTTCTCCACGGTCTCGCCGCCGACCAGCGAGCGGACGCGCACCTGCCGGGAGCTCGCGTCGAGACCGAGGACGCCGATGAGCTCCTCCTGCGGCTTGTCCCCGCCGCCGATGCGAATCAGCCCGGCGCCGGCGGAGGACCAGAGCCCGCGCAGCCTGCGCAGGACGTCGGGCAGCTCGTGGTCGATGCCGGCGGCGGCGACGCTCTTCCAGCGCTCGAGGGACGTGACCGGCAGCACCCCGTAGGGCACGTCGCCGACCCGGATGGCGGGCAGCGGTCCGCGGCCGCGGACGAAGCGCGCGGCGTGCTCGCGCACCGCGTCCTGCGCGTCCTCGCCGAGCTCGGGCGCCATCATCTGGTCGAGGAAGTAGCCCATCGTCGCCGGCCAGAGCGCCTCGAGCATCGCGCGGGCGCGGGCGTCGCCGCGCAGGTCCGCGCGGTCGAAGAGCTCGACCGCGCCCGCGGCCAACCCGAGCGCGCGCAGGAGGCGGGGACCGTCGCGCTCGTCGGACGCCGCGCCGCGCGCGAGGTGCCGGGCGAAGCTCGTCGTCCCGCCGACGTCGGCTTCCGGCAGCGGGCTCCGCTCGGTCTCGGTGTTGTTGGTCGGTGTGCCCTGGGGCACGAGCGCGAGGCCGCGCGTGTAGGCGTGCGACTCGAAGAGCTCGGCGAATCGCGACGCGGACCGTTCCGGTGTCGGCGTCGACCGGACGCCGAGGACGAGCACGACGTCGAAACCGGCGTTCAAGTCCGGGCCCTCGATCCGGAGGTCGACCGCCATCCCGACGCGCTTCGCTTCCTCGTAGTCGATCGTCCAGCGCACGTCCTCTTCGAGGGGGAGCCCGGCCGGCTCGCCCGCGTCTTCCGCGGCGTCGTCCTCGTCCCCGTCGGCGGACAACGCGGCCGACACCGGCAGCGGGCGCGGGATGGGCTCCCCGGCCGCTTCGTGCATGAGCGCGCCGTCGCGGTAGGCCCGGACGAGCCAGCGGTCGGGGAGCAGGCGCGCCTCCGGCGCGCTGCTCCAGCTCTCGGACCGCGGCTCGAGCTCCGGGAGCTCGATCTCCGCCTCCGTGCCGATCCGGTCGAGGTTCGCGGGGCGCGTGCTGCGGACGACCCACTCCGCGCGCTCGGGCTCGAGCCAGCCGACGAGCCGGCTCCAGTCCTCGCGGCGCTCGGCGCCGTGCTCCCAGGCCGCCCGCCAGTACGCCCGTCCCGCATCGACTTCCGCCTGCGAGAGCCGCCGCTCGTGCGCGTCGACCGCGATCGCGTCGGGGTAGACGCGGACCTTCAGCAGCGGATTCGCGCCGGATTGGAAGCGCGTCTCGACGCGAACGGGCAGGAGGACGATCGGGTGCTCGCCCGAGAGGAGCGCGATCTCCGCGCCCGGTCCGGACGGCAGCGCCTCCCGCAGGGCGTCCCAGATCTTCTCGCGTTCGGTCTTCTCGCGCTTGCGGGCGAGACGCAGGTCCCGGACGACGTCGGCGCGCTCCGCGGCGAGCGCCCGCGCGTCCGCGTGCTCGGCCCCGCGCTCCCGGACGATCCGCTCCAAGGAGGCGTTCGTCCGCGCGAGCAGCGCCACCAACCGGGCGCGCTCCTCCCGGGCGGCGTCGAGCTCGCGGGTCTCGGGGTCCGGCACGTTCAACCCTCCTCCGGCAAGAGCAGCGCGGACGCGTGCGCGACGATGCGGAAGCGCTTCTGCAGCGTCGCGTACGCGACGTGCGCCGCGGTGGAGCCGTCCGCGGCGTGCCAGGCGACGTCCGGCTCGCCCGGCCGGAGCAGGATCTCCAGCCGCGGCAGCGCCGCGGCGCCCTCGCCGGAGAGGTCGACGTAGTGCAGCTTGCGATAGGCCTCCTCGTCCTTGGCGAGGTCACCCCACGTCAGCGCGTCCCACCGCTTCACGGTGCGGCCGAAGACCGCCGCGTCGAAGGTGCCGTCGTCGCGGGCGGGGGGCAGGTCGAGCCCGAAGCGCGTCCCGGTGGGCGGCTCCTGGATGACGAAGAACCAGCCGAACCCGCCGTCGTCGCCGCGCGCGGCGGCGACCGTCAGATCGAAGCCGAAGAAGGCGAGGTCGGGATCCAGCTCGCCGGAGAAGACCGGCTCCTTCCACTCGTCCTCGTCCGTTGAGTACACCCCGGGCGCGAGGGCGGGAGCGGCGAGGAAGCGCGTGCCGGGGTAGTGGCTGAGGAGCTCGCCGCGCACGAGGATCACCGCGCGGTTCGGGTCGGTCTGGCGCAGCCCGTTCTCGCCCAGATCGGCGTCCTTCCGCCAGGTGTGGATCGGCTCGATGTCGTCGCGGAATTGGGCGCGCCACTCGTCCGCCTCGCGGGTGAGCGGATCGAGGTGGGGGGGGAAGGGAACGATGCGCGACCCCCAGAACTGACGGCAGTACGTCCCGCGCCGGTCGGTGGGGAAACCCTGGAAGAGGAGCTCCCGCGCGAGCTCCTGGTTGACGCCGACCAGGAAGGCCTCGACGAAGGCGTCGTTGCTCTCCAGCAGGGTCACGGAGTTCGCGTCGATCTGCTCGACGCCGGGCAGGACCCACTCGCCCCCGAGCCACTTGTACGTCGGCAGGTAGTAGCGCGGGTGGGCCATCACGGGCGCGACCGGGTCGTCGGATACCTGCCTGGCGGGCCACGGCACGTGCAGGCGCGCGCGGACCGCGTCGCGGAACGTGCGCGCGGGATCCAGCTTCACCGTCAGCGCCTCGCGGACGCGGACCAGGTCGGCGCGCGGACGCTCGGCGGCGCGCGGCGGGCGCGCCGACAGCGCCGCGTGCATCCGGGCGAGCGACGAATAGAAGGCCTCGACCTCGCCCGCTGCGGCGCCCTGCCCCGCCGCGGCGCGGTCGGGCAGGTGGCTTCCCTCCTCGGCCTCGACGGGGCGGAAACCGAGCGGCGCCGGAGCCGACTCCACGTCCGCGGCGGTGAGCTCGCCGGCCGCGAGCGCCAGGGCGCGCTCCGCCCGCCGCCGGGCGCGCTCGACGTACGTCGCCGCGCCGACCGCCAGCGCGCCGGCCAGCGGCGCGCCGATCGCCACGGCAACCGGACCTCCCATCGCGAGCGTCGACAACGCGAGGGCGCCGAGCGCGAAGGTCGCGAGGTAGAGCACCGCCGCGATCCGGCGCAGCAGGGTCAGCGCGTCGGGGGTCGCCCAGCCGGGCACGAGTCCCGCGCCGGCGTCGCGGAAGGTGACGGTTCCCGCGGGAGGCTCGGTGAGCGGCGGCGCCGGCGAGAGCTCTCCGTCGTTCAGTCGCTCGATCAGCCCGCGTCCGGCGTCCGGTCGCGACAGGCGTCGGTCGACCGGACCTCCGGCGCGCGCGATCCGGCGGAAGGCCCCGCCGAGCACGCCGTTCGGGATCGGGCTCGCCTTCAACACGGCGCCGACGGTGCGCGGGCTCGCCAGCACCTTGGTGTGGAGCGGCTGCGTGAGCTGGAGGAGCTCGGTCAGCGGAACCACCGGCATGTCCGGAAGCTCGGTCTGGACGATCCCGGCGAGGTGGGCGGCGAGCTGCGCGAAGCGAAGCTGGTTCTCGTGCCACGCCAGGTCCTCCTGGACGTCGCGCAGCGTGTAGCGCTCCCGCGTCTGGTCCCAGGCCTGCGTCGTCAGGTCGCCCTGACGGTCCTGGACGCGTCCCACGCCGAGCGCCGCGACCGCCCGCAGGCGCGGGTCGGCGTTCAGCGTTTCGAACCACGGCGGCGGCGCGCCTTCCTCGAGCCGCGCGCGTTCCGCGTACCAGCGGCCGTACAGCGGCGGGCCGACGAGCGGCGTGTCCGCCGTCCCGGCGAGCAGGTCCGCGGGTCGGTTGACGAGCTGCCGCAGCGCCTGGACGAACGGACCACGCTCCGCCCCCTCCCACGGGATCATCACGCGGCTGGGCGAACGTAGCGCGCCGTCGATCCGCATCGGGTTCGCCGACGCCGGCGGCAGTCCCGCGCCCGGATCGCCCGCGTCGAGGTCGCGGTAGCCGACGGTCGGCGGCGTCTTGAACGGGCGCAGCTTCCGCGCGAGGCTCTCGAAGTCGGCGTTGCGTCCGGTCTGGAAGCTCCAGCGGTAGTAGACCGGGAGGATGACGCTCGCGGTGGAGTCCGCGTCCCAGGCGGGGGCCAGCGCGTCGGTTTGCTCCGCGAGCCCGTCCTCGTCGTCCAGCCCGGCGAGGCGGCCGCGGTCGAAGCTCGGCACGACGAAGGCCTGGTAGGGCGTCTCCGCGAGGAGCCGGCGCGGGCAGAGCAGGCGCGACACGAAGAGCTCCGGCTCGTCGCTCAAAGCGGTCGCGAGATCCTCGTCGGGCTCGAGATCGTTGGCGGAGGCGTGCGCCCAGGCCCAGGACTGGCGCAGGTCGGGCAGGGACCGCGCGCTGCGCACGGTCAGCGTCGGGAGCGCACGGTCTTCGTCCGGCGGCGCGAAGCTCTGGATCTCCGCGTCGAGCAGCACGACGAGCACGAGCCAGGGGAGGAGCCGGTCTTCTTCCGGCGCGGTCGGCGTGTAGCGCCAGGGGAAGTCCGGCTGGGCGAGCTCGACCAGCGGAAAGTAGTTCGGCTCCACGTCGACGACGTCGGCCTCCGGCCAGACGCGCACGACCTCGCTCGGGTCGATCGCGGCGATTTCCCCCGGGCCGATCAGGGGGACGTCGGTCGCGCGCTGGGCGGTGGTCGGGTTCCCGCCGCCCTCCGCGCGCACCGAAAACGTGAGCGGGACGCGCGCGAGCCCGTCCCCGTCCGAGCCGCCGGGCGTCTGGATTGCGCCGGAGAGCCCGACGCGGACCCAGGGGACGAAGCGGATCTTCGCCACGTTCTCCGAGCCGTTCACCGCGCGTCCTCCAGCTCGTGGAGCGCGATCACCTGGAGCTCGCCGCGCTCCTCGGGGTGTTCCGCCACGTGGCGCTCGAGTCGATCTCGCGCCGCGGACCGCCCCCAGGTGCCGAGGTCGGTGCGGACCGAGAGGTCCGCGGTGCTCGCGATCACCCAGCGCTTCTCTTCGAGGCGAACCGCCGGGTGGGGATCCTCGAGCGCCAGGAAGCCCGGATGTCCTCGGCGGCGGAACCCCGCCCCACTGATGCGCAGGTAGCGGGCCGCGGCGCGGTCCTCGTCGGCTCGGGCGAACGTGTACCGCGACACCACGCCGTCCATCCGTTCCTCGAAGACGACGTCGGCCGTCACCGGGTTGCCGGCGCGCAGGTCGCCCGGGAGCGCGAACCCGGCCTCCATGTCCTCGATGGGTGCGGCGAGCTTCCCTTCGTCCGTCAGGTCGTGGAACCGTCCGACCGCGAAGGGCTCCTCGACGGGGCTCGTCGGGCTCGGGCCGGCTCCGAGCGTCACGTCGGACACCGTGAAGCGGTTGCCGTCCGCCGGCGGCCACTCGCCGACCTTGTCGATCGTGCGGTCGAGCGGGACGTAGCGCTGCACCAGCGCCAGCGTCGCGAACGGGTCGACGGGGGGGGCCGCGTCGGCGACGGAACGGAGCGTGACCGCGGTGCGGCCCCAGCTCGGTTCCCGGACCTCCCAGTTGTCCCGGCTCACGAGGTCGTCGGCGAGCCGCGGCAGCACGGTCTCGGTCTCCACGTCCTGCTCGTGGCTCTCGCCGAAGGAGGCCGAGAACGGGACGGAGACGTCGAGGAGCCAGGTCGACATCGTGGCCTTGCCCTTGGCGCGGAAGGGCCACGGTCCGGTCAGCCGCCCGCGGAGCCTCGCCCCGCCGAGGCGGCGGCCGCCGGCGCGGAGCGAGACGCCGGCCGCCATGCGCGCGTCGAAGTAGAGCGGCACGAACTGGACCAGGGCCTCGATCTCGACGAAGCCGTGCAGGTGGAGCGAGCGCGGTCCCGCCGTCACCTCCGCCTCGCCGCCGATCTGGATCGTGTTCGTGGTGACCGCGAAGAAGGCCCGGATCGAGACCTCGACGAAGCCGAGGAACGGGAGCGAGGCTTCGAGGCGGTCGAGGTCGGGAAGGCCGTGCCGCCCGCTGTAGAGCGAATGGAACCCGCCGAGGGAGAGCGCGAAGGCGGGCCGCCGGCCCCAGCGAATCAGGAGGCCGGCGTCCCCGTCGATCGCGATGCCGATGAAGCTCGATCGGTGGATCTCGGCGTGGAGGACCAGCGAGCCGCGCTGCACGTCGAGCTCGCCGGTCAGGCGCACGTGGAGCTCCAAGAGCTTGATCGGGCCCGGCGGAAACTCCGTGTCGACGAGACCGATGACGACGACCCGCGGCTCGGGCAGCTCGAGCACGAAGAGCAGCCGGACGTCGACCAGGTTCGGCGTGCCCCAGCCGAAGCTGCCCGCCGGCCCGAAGAGGTAGTGGCTCGACCGCACGGGGAAGATCGCCCCGAGGTCGCTCAGGATCCCGGGCGCGGTGGAGACGTCGACGTTCTCCGGGAACAGGAAGTCCTCCCCGCCCTCGACCAGGAAGCGGTTCTCGATCTCGGCGGTCGACACCGTCCGGTCGACGCCGAGCAGTCCGCCGACGCCCCGGAGCGTGAAGCCCAGGCCGAGCTGCACCGGCGTGAAGCCGTCGACGAAGACCAGGACGAGGAAGGAGACCCGCGGGAGCGCCTCGCCGTCCTCGTTCTTCGTGTCCAGGACGGCGAGGGCGGACACGGCGATCCCCATCACCTCGAGCTGCAGCCAGCCCTGGTAGCGGCCGCGCTCGGGGTCGAGCTCGAGCAGCCCCGCGCCGCGCACCATCCAGGTGTCGATGCCCACGCCGATCTGCGTCGGCGCGACGATCCCGAAGTCGACGTCGAGCGGCCCGGCGTTGCCGTCGCCGTAGCGCAGCGCGAGGCGCTGCCCCATGCCGCCGGCGGTGAACGAGATGGGGCCGAGGCTTCCGACCAGGTAGGTGCGCGTGCGCAGCTCGAGCGTCGGCTCGCCCAGGCCGGCCATCAGGCTCAGGTCGACGCGGCGCAGCTCCACCGGCCCGAGCCGGAGGCGCGGGTAGAGCGTCGTGCTGAGCCCGAGGCCGACCGAGCCCTCTAGTCCGGTGCGGCTGGACCACGTGAGGGTCCACGGCAGCTTCACGTCGACGTCCGCGCCCGAGAGGAGCGTGCCCCAGAAGGCGCCGAGGTCGGCGGCCGTCAGCAGGAAGCGCAGCCCTTCCAGCGCGACGCTCAAGCGGAGCTCGACCTCGGACCCGATCGCGTCGACGTCGAGGCCGAAGACGAGACCGTCGGCCGCGAGGCGCGTGCCGTTCGAGTCGCCGAAGAGCAGCAGCTCGTCCCCGGGACGGTAGGACAGCGTCGCGCCGAAGCCGCCGCCGGGAAGCCCCGCGCCCGGCGTGAGCGGGACGCGCGCCGAGGTCTCGCCCGGGCGCAGCACGACGCCGAAGGCGGAGTCACGGTCCGAGCCCGGCCGCAGCGCGAAGGTCCAGTGCTCGTCGAGCTGCACCGTCGGGTCGACGCGGGGGTCGACCAGCGGTTGGACGAGCACGCCGGGGCCGGCGTCGCCCTCCGCCGGCAGGGTGTAGATCGCGATCGCCGCGTCGGCCACGTCCCCGTCGTCGGCGACGACGTCGAAGAACGACGCGTAGAAGCGGCGGTCGATGGGCTTCTCGCCCTCCTGGAAGTCCCGGCCCGCGTCGGCGTTGCCGCGCTCTTCGGTGACGAGGAAGCCCAGCGCCGTTCCGAGCTCGAGCAGGTCGTCGGCGAGCTGGGCGAAGGAGAAGCCGTCGGTCGACCACCCGTACACGTTGCGGGCGGCGCCGGCGGGATCGCTGAAGACCTGCTCGAGGTTCTCCACGCGGATCCGCGCGCGGAGGAACGAGCGCCGGCTCGGCGTGGCGGCGTGGTGCTCCTCCTCGATCACGCCCAGCATCCGCAGGAACGCCGACCAGGCGGGGAAGCGCTCGTCCAGGTACTCGATCAGGAGGAACTCGAAGAGGCGTTCGGGCAGCTCGTCGAGGAACGTCTCGCGGTCGGCCGGGTCCACCCCCGCGGGCGCGGTGTTCAGCGCCGCGACCGACTTGCGCAGCGAGCCGACCCGCTCGAACACGTCGAGGAGGTCGAGCGGATCGGGGTCCGCGGCCAGGCCCTCGAAGGCCGCGACCAGGTCGCCGACGTCGGCGCCGAGCTCCTGGTAGGCGAGCTCGTCGACGTCCCAGCCGAGCTCGCGCATGAGCTGCTGGAAGCTCTCCAGGTCCTGCACCGCGTCGCGCAGGGGACGCACGGCTCCGACCAGGTGCTCGAGCAGGAGGTGGAGCGTCGAGGCCATCGGCGGTCAGGGCTTGGGATCCCGCCCGTGGAAGACCGCGTCGTTCTTTCCGTGCTTCGTCGGGTCGGCCTGGTCGACGATGATGTAGCGGCAGACGGGACAGAACGGGTAGTACCACCACCTTTGCCTGGGAAGGCGCTTTCCGTTCCAGTCGTGCTCCATGGGCCCGCGCATTGCGCACACGCCGGTCGGGTGGTAGAGACCGCTGTCGTAGCGCTTGCCGCCGTCGTAGACGCCGACGATCCACGGCTTGTAACAGCGGAACCGCTTGGCGAGCTCCTTCGGCAGCGCGTCCGGTTGCTGGAGGCCCCTCGGCCTCGGCGCCGGTCCGGCCGTCAGGGGAGCGCTTTCGTCCTTGAAGTGCTGGAGGATGAGTGGAGTGATCGGCTCGCGCACGACGCCGTTCTCGATCACCGGCTCGTAGAGAATGCTGCCCTCCGGGTAGTCGACGGTCAGCGAAGTCTTGAGGAGGACGTCGTCGCCGACGACGTTGTCGATCTCGAGCTCCGCGCTGCTCTCCGGAGGGGCTTCCCACCACCAGGGGAAGAGCTGGACCTTGTCCGAGGTCGAGAACTTGATCGCCTCACCGGGCCCGAGAGGAACCCGAAGCAGGTTTCCCTGCTTTGTGGTCTTCGCCACGAGAAAGGCGAAAACGGTGAAGGATTTCCGAAGGATCGCGCCGCGCTCGTAGTCGAGCAGATTCGGTACCGTCTGGACCAGGACGTCGTCACCCTGGAAGCTGTCGATGACGAGATCGCCGGAGTTTGGGGGCGTGTCCGGCAGGTAGGGAAAGCGCCGCCGCAGGTGGACCCTGGGTTTGGCCGCAAAGCGCTTCGCCTGGCCTGGCTCGAGCGGAATGCGACGGGGCGCGCTTTGGATCTTCGTGTTCTCTCGCAGCACGGCCGCGTTCTTGATCCGCGGCCAGCGCCACTTGATCCTCGTCACGTCGATCGTGCGCGGTCCCACCGGCGGCTGCGGCGAGACGTCCTCCTGCGTCTGGACGTTGCCCCTTCGCTCCCACACGAACTCGGTCGGCGCGC
This sequence comes from Planctomycetota bacterium, assembly GCA_028278425.1. Taxonomy (GTDB): domain Bacteria; phylum Planctomycetota; class UBA1135; order UBA1135; genus JANQEJ01. The sequence goes on from JANQEJ010000002.1 coordinate 11,191, forward strand.
CGCGCCCCCCGTATTCATCTCCCAGGAAGAAGGCGTGCCCGACCTCGTGTGCGACGACGTAGCTCGCGTCCAAGGGCTTCCATTCGGGGGGCAGGGGATCGGGGTTGAGCTGCTTTCCACCCTCGGGTGCATCCTTCAGCGCGTACTTCCGCTCGGACGCGAGCGTTGCGCGAACCACCCCGAACTCATCCACACCGGTGGTGGAAAGACCCGCCTGACCTTGTTCTCTTACGAGGATCACGATGGCGGTCCGCGCGGGAGGCAGGCTGACCTTGAGGTTCTTGACGAAGGATTCGACGTCGCGCGCGGGCCGGTGCGGCCAGTAGCCGCCCGCGGTGGAAGCACTGGGGCGGTGGCCGCAGACGACGCGGAACGCCGTGTCGCGTTCGTTGACCACCGACCGCGTGGCGTTGTTGCGCCAGAGGTCGAACGATCCCTTGGTGAGCTCGCGCAGGTCGGCCTCGCTCATTTGAGGGCCGCCGTAGAGCTCGGCCCACGCCTTGACCTTGTCCTCGTGGGACGCTCCGGCGTCCTCCGCCGTGGGGAGCCCGACCACGTTGATCATTTCCCACAGACTCCGCTCCGAAGGCTCGACAGCGGACGTCGGCTCCGTCACCGAGTAGGCCGCAGGCTTGAGCGAGCCGTCGTCTTCCTTCCACAGCTCGGCGAGCACGTTCGCGCCGGCCTTCGGAGACGGGACGTACGCCCGCCAGTAGTTCATGGAGTTCCTGAGGAGCTTGAACGGCTCGTACTTCGACCTGCGCCGCATCCTGGACTCGATGAAGTCCGTGATCCGTTTGAAGGCCTCTTTGTCCTCATCCGTGTCGTCGAAGCCGTCCGGCAGAAAGAGTACGTTGTGGACGTCCGGCGCCGACTTCTCGCCCTTGCCCTTCATGAAATGGAGGGTCGTCTTCGCGGCCACGTCCGCCCAGCTCTCCCGGACGATCGCCTCGGCGGAGGACTCCCATTCGGGGGGGACCGTCGTGGCCGGCGGCTTCGGCTTCAGCGAGACCTCGATCTGGACCTTCTGCGGGCCGACGGTCACCGGCGCGCCGGCCATCGAGAGTTGGACCTCGTCCAGCGGGTCCTGGGGCTGGGCGACGTGGCGGTATGCCGTGGGGGACACCTGCCATTTGAGCCGCTCCCAGCGGGAGATGTCTCCGGTGACGCCGTCCGAGAAGCGCGCCAGGACGGTGATTCGCTGTGGCCCCTTTTCTTCGCGGCGTAGCGTGAGCGAGGTCGGCGTGAGCCAGAGCTTTTGCAGATCGTCGTGCACGTGGACGCGGATCCAGGTCTCCGCTTCGGTATCGGGCGCCGCCGGGCCTGTCGGCGGCCCGGCGTAAACGTGCAGCAGGAAGTTCCGAATGAGCCGCGGACCCTGGGCTTGCTGAAGCGTCAGAGCCTCCACCACGCCCGTCTTTCTGGTGACCTGGACCCCCCAGGCGTTCACGACGGCGTCGGTCGGTGCCGCGTTGTGGCGGAACCGCGGTTCGAAAGTCAGCTCGATGCCGTGCTTCGTCGGGTCGACCTGGTCGCCGGAGATGACGCCGAAGTCGCGCAGGTCGAGCCGGACGACCTTGGCGAGCGGCGTGCTCTTGTCGCCGCGCAGGACGTGGAGGTCGTTTCCCCAGCCCTGGTGAAAGCCGATCTTCCTGATCTCCGCCACGTCGTTCTCCCTCGGGAGAATTGTGCCGAGCGCGGCGGCGAATGCAACGAGCGGCACCCGCGCGGCGCGCGCCCGAATGCGGGCGCGCGCCGGCGGAGGGGCGCTGGAGAAGATGGACTAGGCTAGTCGCAGACTTCCCAGACGTAGACGGCGCCGGGGTTGTTGAGCAGCGTCTGCGGCGCGCCGAAGATCGCGAAGCTCCCGAGCGCGACCGAGCGGCCGAGCTTGTCGTCCTCTTCCTCGTCGTCCGCGAGGAACTCGGCGATCTCCGACCACGACGTTCCGCCGGTGTCGAGGTCGAACTGGTAGCCGGCGCCCGCGTTGCCCACGGTGCCGTCCTTTCCGGGCGCGCCGACGAGCAGCGTCGAACCGGCGATCGTGAGCGCGTTGCCGAAGTTGTCGTGCGAGTTCTCCGCCGACGTGCGCTCCAGCTCGTGCTCGTCGACGACAATCTGGCCCGAGGCGTTGAACTTGTACGCCCAGGCCGTGCCCGTGCGGCTGTCCGCCCCCTTGGTGTGCTGCGGCGCGCCGACGAGCACCCAAGCTCCGTCGATCGCGACCGCCTCGCCGAAGTGCGGGGCGTCCTGTCCCACCGGTTCGGGGTTCTCCAGGGTCGTGTCCAGGTCCCAATCGGTCCCGTCGCGGCGGAACACGTACGCGATGCCCGGCCGGTACGGCGAGGGGATCGGATAGCGGTCGTCGCCGATGACGAGCGTGTCGCCCTGGATCGCCACGGCCTCGCCGAACGAGACGTTGTCCTGGTCCACCACGTCGACGCGGTCCTCCTCGACCCAGCCGGTCGCGGTGTCGCGGTAGACGTAGACCTCCTGGGAGCCGACCGCGCTCGCCGCGATCACGTCGTCGTCGATCGAGACGCTGTAGCCGAACTGCGTGGGCGTCGCCGAGGTCGAGAGCGTCGTGTAGCTCCACCCCGACGACCGGAACGTGTAGACGTACGTGGCCCCCTCGTCCGACGTGATCGTCGGCGCGCCGGCGACGAGGACGTTGCCGTCGAAGTCGACCGAGTAGCCGAAGCGGTCGCCCTCCTCGAGCTCGGTCGGCGCCAGCCGGCCGCGGTAGACCCATTCGGTTCCGTTGTGAAGGAAGAGGAACACCGCCCCCTTCCCGTTGTTGACGAGCGGCGCGCCGACGGCCAGGCGCCCGCCTTGGGAGCTGATGGACCAGCCGAAGCGGTCCCCATCGGAGATGGGGAGGTTCTGGTTCCCGGTCGGAAGCTTGACGGGGTCCTCCGTGTCGTCCACGGGGGACAGGGCGAACAGGGGCAGAGCGGCGAAGGCCGCGAGACGCAGGCCCATGGAATCCTCCTGGTTGGAAAGCGGTGGTTAGCGGCCGAGGGGGGAGAGCCTCAAGGGGCGCCCAGGCTACCTGCTCGCCGCGGGCCCGCAACGGTTCCACCTTTTCGGGAATTTCCCGCGCTCGCCCGCTCTCCCGGCACGCGTTACCGTGCCGCGAATGTCCCCCTGGCGTCAGGAGGTGGCGGCCCAGCTCCGTCTTGCCATCCCCGTCGTCGTCATCCAGGTCGGCCTGATGCTCATGGGCGTCGTCGACACGATGATGATGGGGCGGGTGTCGCCGACGCACATGGCGGGGGTCTCGATCGGGCACACCTACTCGTTCGTGTTCCTCGCCTTCGGGTTGGGCGTCCTCCAGGCGCTCGATCCGATCGTGTCCCAGGCCTTCGGCGCGCGCGACGAGGAGGCCATCTCGCGGGCGACGCAGCGGGGGATCGTGCTCGCGGTTCTCCTCTCCTTGCCGGTGGCGCTCCTCATGGTCCCGGCGCGGTGGGCGCTCGAGCTGATGCGGCAGGACCCGTCCCACGTACCGGTCGCCGCCGACTACTGCCGCATCATGATCGTCGGGCTCCCGGCCTTCCTGATCTTCGTCGCGCTGCGGCAGACGCTACAGGCGCAGCACCGGATGCGCTCGCTGCTCTTCACGATCGTCTGCGCGAACGTGATCAACGCGCTCCTCGACTGGGTGCTGATCTTCGGGAACCTCGGCTTCCCCGCGCTGGGCGCGACCGGGTGCGCCTGGGCGACGTCGATCTCGCGCTGGGTCCAGGTCTTCGCCCTCCTGGTCTTCGCGTGGCCGCTCCTGCGCCCGCACCTCGTGCCGGTGGTGCGCGCGGTGCTCGCGCCCGGCCCGCTCCTGAGGATGCTCCGGCTCGGCGTCCCGATCGGCGTGCAGTTCACGCTCGAGATCGGGGCGTTCAGCGTCGTGTCGATCCTGATGGGGAGCCTCGGCTCGTCCAAGGCCGCCGGCCACAACGTGGCGCTGAACCTGGCCTCGCTGACCTTCATGGTCCCGCTCGGCCTGTCGATGGCCGCGTCCGTTCGCGTCGGCAACGAGGTCGGGCGCGGCGCGGCGGACTCGGCGCGGCGGGCCGCCCGCGTCGCCCTGGTCGGTGGAATCGCCTTCATGGCGTGCACTTCGGCGATGTTCCTGATCGTCCCGGGGCCCCTGGCGCGGATCTACACGGACGAGGCGGCGGTGATCGCCGTCGCGGCGGCGCTGATTCCGCTCGCCGGCGTGTTCCAGGTCTTCGACGGGATCCAGGTCGTGTCGGGCGGCGTGCTGCGCGGCGTGGCGGAGACGCGCTTCCCGATGCTGGTGCACCTCGTCGGCTTCTGGTTGTTCGGGATCCCGCTGGGGTGCTACCTCGCCTTCGCGCGCGAGGGCGGGCCGCGCGGGCTCTGGTGGGGGCTCGTCGCCGGCCTCGCGGCGGTGGCGAGCGTCCTGATCGTGCGGGTGCGCGTGCGCCTCTCGCGAGCGTTGAAACGCGTGCGGATCGACGACGAGCCGAAGCGCGTTCCTGCCGATAGTGTGGGGGAGCCCGGAACCTAGATCCTCTCCCCATGTCGGATTCCCCCTCGAACGCCTCCCCGCCGCGCGTCCTCGCCACCGGCTTCCTGATGGGCCTCGCCAACCTCGTGCCCGGCGTCAGCGGCGGGACGATGGTGCTCGCGATGGGGCTCTACGACCGCTTCATCGAGGCGGTGGCGGAGCTGACGACGCTCAAGATCTCGGCGCGGCTGATCGTCTTTCTCATGGTGCTCGGAGTCGGGCTCGTGGTTGCGCTGGTCGGCCTCGCCGGGCCGGCGGTGTTCCTCGTGTCGAGCTACCGCTGGGTGATGTACAGCCTCTTCATCGGGATGACGCTCGGCGGCGTGCCGGAGCTCGCGCGCTCGTCGCGACCGGCCACGGTGCCCGTCTTCGTCGCCACGGCCGCGGGGCTCCTCGTCATGGTCGGGCTCTTCCTCGGGCTGCGCGAGGCGTCGGTGCCGCACAACCTGATCGCCTTCGGGCTGGTCGGCGCGCTCGCGGCGTCGAGCATGATCCTTCCCGGCGTGTCCGGCTCCTACATCCTGCTCATCTTCGGGATGTACGACGTCGTCATCGGGAGCCTGTCGGCGAGCGCGATGAAGGAGGACTTCGGCGCCTCGGTCTCCGTGGTCCTGCCGGTGGCGGTGGGGGCGGTGCTCGGCATCGCCCTGCTCTCCAACGTGCTCAAGCTCGCGCTGTCGCGCTGGAGCGGGCCGTCGCACGGGTTCCTGCTCGGCCTCCTGGTCGGCGCGGTGCTGGGGCTCTGGCCGTTCCAGGACGCCGTCCACAAGGATCTCGCCACGAAGGACGCCCGCAAGTCCGTCGAGGCGCTGCTCGCCGGCGAGACGGTGGCGGCGGTGAACGCGGAGTTCGACCTGGAGCTGACCGACGCGAAGGCGGCGGAGCTCAAGGCGACCTACGCGGACGCCACGCGCGGCGACCTGAAGCAGCTCGGCATGAAATTGGAGCGCTTCCGACCGTCCCCCTTGCAAGTCCTGGGGGCGCTCATCCTTGGCGTCGCGGGCTCCCTCGTTACGCTGCTCCTCGGAGCGCACGAGGAGCGCGCGAAGACTTGAAGCAGCTCGTCACGATCCTGGCCCTCTTGCCGTTCGCCGCCTGCGGCGAGCCGCCGCAGCCGGTGGACGCGACGACGCTGGACCCGACCGCCGTGATGACGCGCTTCTACGAGGCGCTGTGCACCGGCGACCGCGACGCGGCGATGGAGCTCGTCCTGCCGATCGCCGACGACGCGCAGCGTGCGAACATGCGCGACAACTTGGAGCTCGCGATCGAGCAGGCGCGCGCCGGGAACCTCGCGCAGGAGGCGTTCGAGCACAAGGTCCAGGGGGCCTGGGCGGCGGTCGTCACCCGGCATGCGTTCCGCCGGGACGGCCCGCCCGACGTCATCGTGCGCGAGGAGATGCTCTACCGCACCGACAAGGGCTGGCGCATCGTTCTGGGCGCCTCGGCGCCCGTCATCCGCAACGACGCGGCGATCGCGCCGCTGTGGAGCTCCGATGCCGACGCGCTCGTCGACTGGTTCCGGACGAACCACCTCCAGTTCGTGGGGAAGTACAAGCAGCGCAAGGAGTAGCGGCCTACCGCACCCGCTTCAGCTTCGTCAGCCGCCCCTCCTCGAGCCAGTCGACGACGTAGAGGTTCCCCTTCGAGTCCCATTTCGCGCAGTGGGGCGAGATGAACACCCCGTCGCGCTGCTCGGCCTTCGGAACGTCCTTGCGGTCGCGCCCGTCGGGGTCTGTGTTCTCGGCGAGGTGGGCGAGGGGCTTCCCGTTCGGGTCGAACACGGTCACCTTGCCGTCGATGTCCGCTACCACCCAGCCGTCCGGTCCGATCTGGGCGTGGCAGGGGCGGCGGATGCCGGTCTTGACGACGGCGAAGGGCTTGCCGTCGAAGGTGAAGACCTGCAGGCGGCGGTTCTCGCGGTCGGCGACGACGAGGAGCTCGCGCCCGTCGCGCTTCTCGATCCATAAGCCGTGGGGGTTGCGGAGCCGGCCCGGCTCCTTGCCGAGGCCGCCGAACGACTTCACGTAGTTGCGCTCCGCGTCGTAGTGATGGATCCACGAGCGTCCGTAGCCGTCGGCGACGAAGAAGTCGCCGTTCTCCGCCACCGCGACACTCGTCGGGTGGTAGCGCTTCTTCTCGCCGTACTTGCCCGACTCGACCGGCAGGCCGACGGTCCAGAGGATCTCGCCCTCGAGCGTGGCCTTCATCACCTCGCCGCGGAGATGCGTGAGGTAGAGGAACTCCTCGCCGTCCTCCTCGACGACCGCCATGCCGTGGAGGCCGCCGGCGAGCTCCTTCCCCCAGGAGGTGACGTAGTTGCCGTCCGGGTCGAAGACGATCACCGCGTGCTCGGAGTCCGAGTTGACGTACACGCGGTCGCGCGAGTCGACGACGACGCAGCCGTGCGTGTAGCCGAGCTCGATGCCCTCGGGGCCCTCGGGCAGCTTCGCCCAGCTTCGCACCCACTCGTAGGTGTGGTCGCCGGTGCCGAAGACGAGCCTCTCCGCGGGTTCCTGCCAGCTCGCCGCTCCGGCGCAGAAGAGCAGCGCGAAGAGGAGCCGCAGCCGCCGGGTCAACGCGACACGCGGGCGAGCTTGCTGATCCGCCCGAGGAAGTTCCAGTCCATCACGTAGAGGTCGCCCTTCGAGTCCCAGTGCGCGCAGTGGGGCGAGAGGAACTCGCCGTCCTTCCACTGTTCGCGCGGGACGCCGTTCTGCGCGCGCTTCTTCGGGTCGGGGTTGTCGCCCAGGTGCGTGATGAGTTTCCCGTTTGCGTCCAGGATCGTGACGCGGCCCGCCAGGTCGGGCACCAGGATCGCGTCGTCGACCGGGTGCAGGTGGCACGGCCGGCGCAGCTCGTCCGGGAACGTGGCGAGGTGCTCGCCCTCGAGGTCGAAGACCTGGAGCCGGTGGTTCTCGCGGTCGGCGACCATCAGCGCCGGCTTGCCGTCGCGCTCGGCGATCCAGATGCCGTGGGGCGTGCGGAACTTGCCCTCCTCCTCGCCCGGTCCGCCGATCGAGCGGACGTATTTGCGCTCGGCGTCGAAGTGGTGGATCCAGGACGTCCCGTAGCCGTCGGCCACGTAGAGGTCGCCGTTCGGCGCCACCGCGACGCTCGTCGGGCGGTAGCGGCCCGCGTCCTCGTAGTGACCGGACTCCTCGGGATAGCCGAGCTTCCAGAGGATCTCGCCGTCGAGCGTGGCCTTCATCACCGCGTGCTGGCCGATGTGGGCCAGGTAGAGGAACTCCTCGCCGTCCTCCTCGACGAGCGTCATGCCGTGCAAGCCGCCGGCGAGCTCCTTGCCCCAGCTCTTCAGGAACTTGCCGTCGGAGTCGAACACGATGACCGCGTGCTCGGAGTCGGTGTTGACGTACACGCGGTCCTTCGAGTCGATCGCGATGCAGCCGTGGGTGTTGCCGTAGGACATGCCCTCGGGCAGCGTGCCCCAGCCGGAGACCCACTCGTAGGTGTGCTCCCCCTTGCCGAGGAGGACCTTCTCCTCCGGGTCCTGCGAGGAAACGAGCAGCGCGGCGCCGAGGACCGCGAGAACGGCGATGGGGGAGTTGCGCATCAGAAGGCGTCGTCGAGGACGAGGAGGTGGGAAGCGGAGCCGAGCGTCGGCACGCCGAGGGCCGAGACTGCCGCGCTCTGGACCCAAAGGGAAGCAAACTCGAGCCCCGGCGCGAGCGAGGGCGCCGTCAACGGGACGTCGAGGAACCCGGTGGGCGCGATCGTCCCGGCGGCGATGAGCAACGGCGGCGGGAGCGGCCCGACGAGAAACGCGCCCTGGTAGGCGGGGAAGAGCAGGTCGAGCGGCGCGGTGCCGACCGCGGCGAAGGTGAGGTCGCCGGGGAAGCCCGCGAAGTGGAGCGTGGTCGTCTGGCCTTCCGTCACCGGCGAGTCGACCTCGCAGGAGCGGCGGAACTCCGGGAAGACGACGTGCGTCCCGCTCTGCACGTCGACGGTCGCGAAGGTGTCGCGCGTGTAGCCCGCCGGCGCTCCCGACGCGAGGAGCAGGCCCGGCTCCGTGCCGGTGAACCAGGCGCCGCCGTTCAGCGTGCAGCCCGACGCGAGGAACGACCCGCCGTTCAGCACCTCGACCCCGGGCTGGCCGGGGAGCTCGCTGAAGAGGCTCCCCTGTGCCCCCTCAACGAGCGACTCGAAGACGCGCACGTTCGATGCGGACGAGCGGATGCCCGGACCGTTGTCGACGCCGTTCGTCGCGCCCGCGATCGACGAGCGCGATACGACCACCGAGGCGCAGCCGGTCGCCTCGATGCGGCCCTGGGCGTACGGCGGTCCGGACGCGAGGGAGAGCCCCGTCTGGCAGTCCTCGATCCACACGCTGCCCGCGTTCGACTCGAGCTCGATCCAGGTCCCGCTCAGGTTCACGCCGCGGATCACGAAGCTCTGGTTCGCCGCAAGGTTCTCGACGGTCAGCGTCGTGTCGAAGAACCCGACGATGCCTTCGTCCGCGACGATCGCGAGCGACTTCCCGTCGACCACGATCGGCGGCAGCGTGAACGACCAGTAGTAGAAGCCGCCCTTGACGAGCACGACGTCGCCGTCGCCGGCCGCCTGGATCGCGTCGATCGGGTGCGT
>JANQEJ010000078.1 GCA_028278425.1 Planctomycetota bacterium
ACCTCCTCGGCCACCTCGGCGGCCGAGGAGGTCGAGGTCGCGGCGAGCGCGGAGGTTGAGGCCGAAGAGGTCGGCGAAGGCGAGGAGCAGGCCGGCGAAGAGCCCGCCGAAGAGGAGAGCGAGCTCGTGCGGCCGTCGGCCCAACGCCGGCAAGGCAAGGTCGTCGGCTTCATCGATCCCTCGCAGTTCCAGACCAAGCCGACGCGCAAGTCGGAGTCGCGCCGGCTGCGCTCGTCCGACGAGACCGCGCCCGAGGTCATGCCGACCATGGGGCGGTCGCGCCGCAGCGCCTTCGTCCGCGGCGACGCCGCGTCGCGCGGCCAGCTCACCGCGCAGCAGCTTCGCGAGCGCGAGGCGGGACGCTTCCTGCGCCGCGGCAAGCCGCAGACCGTCGACCGCGGCGGCAAGCGCCCGCGGACGACCGCGCAGGAGGCGACCACCGGCTCGCCCCACGCCGGCCAGTCGGTCAAGGTCGAGGAGCCGATCACGATCAAGAAGCTCGCGGACGCGCTCTCGGTCAACCGCAACCAGGTGCTGAAGGAGGCCTTCAAGCAGCTCGGGTTCGGGTCGGTCAACATCAACTCGACGGTCGACCCCGATACCGCGGTGCTGCTCGCCCACGAGTTCGACGTCGAGATCGACGTCGAGCGCGAGATCACCGCCGAGGAGGCGTTGATCACCGAGCTGCAGGAGAAGCGCGAGAGCGTCGACGAGGGCGAGCTCGCCCCGCGCCCGCCGTGCGTCGCCTTCCTCGGCCACGTCGACCACGGCAAAACGACGCTGATCGACACGATCAGGAAGACCCGCATCACCGAGGGCGAGGCCGGCGGCATCACCCAGCACATCGGCGCCTACCAGGTGACGACCCAGCACGGGCACACGCTCACGATCGTCGACACGCCCGGCCACGCGGCCTTCACGGCGATGCGCGCCCGTGGCGCCACCGCCGTCGACATCGTCGTCCTGGTCGTCGCCGCGGACGACGGCGTCAAGCCGCAGACCGAGGAGGCCCTGAACCACGCCAAGGCGGCCAACACGCCGATCGTGGTCGCGCTCAACAAGATCGACAAGCCCGAGGCCAACGCCGAGAAGGTCCGCGGCGAGCTGGCCGCCCTCGGCCTGACCCCCGAGGACTGGGGCGGCGAGACCGCCATGCTAGAGGTCAGCGCGCTGAACGGCACCGGGCTGGAGGAGCTGCTCGAGCGCGTGTTCCTGGAGACCGAGGTGCTCGAGCTCAGGGGCCACGCGACCGGCCCCGCCCACGGCGTCGTGCTCGAGGCCGAGATCCAGCAGGGCAAGGGCAAGGTGGCGCACCTGCTCGTCCAGGACGGCAGCCTGAAGCCGGGCGACATCATCCTCGCCGGCGAGGGCTACGGGAAGGTCCGCTCGATCCACGACGACCGCGGCAAGGTCATCAAGGAAGCCGGCCCGTCCAAGCCCATCGAGGTCACCGGCCTGAACGAGCTGCCCTTCGTCGGCGACAAGTTCCACCAGGTCGACTCGCTCGACAAGGCGCAGGAGGTGGCCGAAGAGGTCGCGCGCAAGAACCGGAACCTCCAGCTCGTCGAGCGCCGGACGGTCAGCAAGGAGAACCTGTTCGAGGCCGTCGCCGAGGATCAGAAGACGACGATCAACCTGATCATCAAGGCCGACGTCCAGGGCTCGGTCGAGGTGCTGAAGCACCAGCTCGCGGAGTTCGCGCACGAAGAGGTCGACGTCCGCGTGCTCCACGCCGGCGTGGGCGAGGTGCTCGAGAGCGACATCGATCTCGCGGCCACGTCGGACGCGACGGTCCTCGCCTTCCACGTCAACGCGAACAACAAGGCGCGGGCGGCGATGGACCGCCACGGCGTCCAGATGCACTACTACGAGGTGCTCTACGAGCTCCTCGACGACGTCAAGAAGATGATGGAGGGCACGCTCGCCCCGGAGATCAGCGAGGAGATCACCGGCCACGCGGAGATCCGCCGCATCTTCAAGTCCTCGAAGATCGGCAACATCGCCGGCTGCTTCGTCCTCGACGGCACCGTCGGTCGCAACGACCGGATCCGCCTCGTGCGGGACGGCACCGTGGTCCACACCGGAGCGATCGGCACGCTGCGCCGCGAGAAGGACGACGCCAAGGAGGTCCGCGAGGGCTTCGAGTGCGGCATCGTCCTCAAGGACTACAACGACATCAAAGAGAACGACGTCATCGAGACCTACAAGCTGGTCGAGACCAAGCGGACGATCTAGACCAGGCCGGCCATGGCCAACGCGCGCACCAAGGCCCGCATCGAGGCCCGCATCAAGGAACGAGCCGCCTACTGCGTCGAGTTCGAGCTGAAGGACCCGCGGGCGGCGTTCGTGACGGTCACGCGCGTCGAGCTCACGAGCGACCTCGGCACGGCGAAGATCTTCTACTCGGTCTACGGAACCGAGGGCGAGAAGAGCCGCGTCGCCCACATGCTCGCGGACGCCACCGGCTTCGTCCGCGGCCGCGTCGGCAGCGTGCTCAAGATGCGGCGCATCCCGCGCATCGCCTGGTTCTACGACGACTCGATCGAGTACGCGGCGAAGATGGACGCGGCGATCCGCGGGGCGCTCGAGAAGGACCGCGCGATCAACCCGGACGCGCACCCCGACGTGGTCGTGCCCGAGGAGGAGGACCCCGCGGACGACGAGGTCGTCGATCGGGAGTACCTGGACTACCTCGACGCCACCGAGGAGGAAGAGGGCGGTCCGCGCGAGCCTTGACCCTCCCGACGCGGAGGGCGATAAGGGCCCGCGGTGAAGAACCGCGCGCGAGAGGTCAAGTCGACGGGCGCCCACTTCACGCCGCCCGAGCTCGCCCGCTTCCTGGCCCGCCTGGCGCTCCGGCACGCACCGCGCCGGCGTCCGCTGCGGGTCCTGGACCCGGCCTGCGGCGACGGCAACCTGCTCGCGGCCCTCGCCGCGGAGGAACGGCGGCTGCGCGTCGTCGCCGTCGAACGCGACGCGGCGGCGATCGAAACCGCGCGCGACCGTCTGCGGGCGTTCCCGGACGTGTCGTTCGAGGGCCGCGCCGGGGACTTCCTCGCCCGCGATCCCGGCCGCTTCGACCTCGTCATCGCGAACCCGCCCTACGTGCGCACGCAGGTCCTCGGCGCCCGCGAGTCGCGCAAGCTCGCCGCGCGGCTCGGGCTCTCCGGGCGGGTCGACCTCTACCACGCCTTCGTCAAGGCGATCACGGCGAGCCTCACGCCCGGCGGCGCGCTGGCGCTGCTCTGCTCCAACCGGTTCCTGACGACGCTGTCGGGCCGCGCGATGCGCGAGACGCTCCTCGCGGAGTACCGCCTGCGGCGCGTGCTCGACCTCGGCGACACGAAGCTCTTCGGGGCTTCGGTCCTGCCGGCGATCGTGATCGGCGAGCGGCGCGCCGGGGGACGTGCCGGCGCCTGTCCGTTCGCCCGCGCCTACGAGGTGCGCGGCGCGGCTCCGGCGAAAGTCCCGGGACCGCTGCCGGAAGTCCTCGACGCTCTCGCCGACCCGGGTTGCGAGCGCGCAAGGGACGGGGCGCGGGTGTTCCGCGTCGAGCACGGGACGCTCTCGACGGCGGGCGTGCACGGCCACGCCTGGACGCTCGCCGCGCCCGAGACCGACGCCTTGCTGGCGCGCATCCGCGAGCGCGCGGACCGGACCTTCGCCGACGTCGCGCACGTCCGCGTGGGCATCAAGACCACGGCGGACCGCGTGTTCATCCGGCGGGAGTGGAAGGAGCCGCGCCCCGAGGCGGCGCTCCTGCGGCCGCTCCTCACCCATCGCGTGGCCGCGCGCTGGCGGATGGGCGCGCCCGACCGGCGCGTGCTCTACCCCCACGCCGTCGCGAACGGGCGTCGCACCGCGGTGGAGCTCGAGCGCTATCCGCGCGCCCGCGCCTATCTCGAGGCCCATCGGGACCGGCTCGCCGCGCGGGAGTACCTGCGCGCGTCCGGCCGGCGCTGGTACGAGATCTGGGTGCCGCAGGACCCCGCCCGCTGGCGGCGCCCGAAGATCGTGTGGCCCGACATCAGCGAGGAGCCGCGCTTCGCGCTGGATGAGACCGGAGCGATCGTGAACGGCGACTGCTACTGGATGACGCTGAAGGACGGCGTGCCCGACGGATGGCTCGCGCTCCTGCTCGGCGTCGCGAACTCGTCGCTCGCGACGCGGTTCTACGACGCCGTGTGCGGCAACCGCCTCTACGCGGGCCGGCGGCGCTTCATCACGCAGTACGTGGCGCGGTTCCCGCTGCCCTCGATCGAGGATCCGGCGGCGCGAAGGCTCGCCCGCGCGGTGAAGCGCCGCCTTCGAAAGCCCGTCGCGGACGACGCGGAGCTCGACGAGCTGGCGTGGCGCGCCTTCGGGTTCGCCGGACGCCCTACTTCCGCCGCCAGATGACGCCGGAGGCGCTGTCCTCGAGCACGATCCCCTCCGCCAGCAGCTCGTCGCGCAGCCGGTCCGCCTCGGCCCAGTTCTTTCCGGCCCGAGCCTCCTCCCGCGCGGCGATGCGACGCTCGACGTCCGCGTCGAGCTCCTCCTCGTCCACGCGGATCACCGCCAGAACGCCGTTGGCGGCGCGCACGAAGTCCAGCGCCGCGGCGGCGGTCTCGGCGCCGAGGCGGCTTTCGAGCACGGCGGAGCGCAGCTCGAACAGCGCCGAAAACGCCATCGCCGTGTTCAGGTCGTCGTTCATCGCGGTTTCGAACTTCGCGCGCGCCTCCGCGAGCGCGTCGGCGCCGCCCGACGGGTCGTCCGCGGCGTTGCGCCCCTGGGCCGCGAGCCGCAGGCGCCGCGCGAGGTCGTCGAGCCCCTCGAGGGCCTTGGCGGACTCGTCGAGGATCTCCCAGGTGAAGTTCAGCGGCTGGCGGTAGTGGCCGCGGATCAGCGCGAAGCGCAGCGCGCGCGGCTCGGCGCCGCGGGCCTTCACGTCGTCGAGGACGTACGTGTTGCCGAGGCTCTTCGACATCTTGCCGCCGTCCACCTGCAGGAAGCGCGCGTGCATCCAGTAGCGCGCGAACCGCCGGCCGGTGTGGCTCTCCGACTGCGCGATCTCGCTCTCGTGGTGCGGGAAGACGTTGTCCTCGCCGCCGGTGTGGATGTCGATCTCCTCGCCGAGGTGCTTGAGCGCCATCGCCGAGCACTCGATGTGCCAGCCGGGGAACCCGTGCGGCCCGAAGCGGCTCTCCCACTTCATCATGTGGTGCGGGTCGCTCTTCCAGAGCGCGAAGTCGGCCGGGTGCCGCTTCTCCTCGCGCACCTCGACCCGCGCGCCGGCCTCGAGGTCCTCCAGCCGATTCCCGGACAGGCGGCCGTAACCCTCGAACCGCGTGACGTCGAAGTAGACCTCGCCGTCGACCTCATAGGCGAAGCCCTTCTGAACCAGGTCCTCGATGATGGCGAGCATCTCCGGCACGTGGTCGGTCGCCCTGGGGTACTCGTGCGCCGGCAGGATGGAGAGCTCCTCCGCGTCGCGGAAGAAGAGCTCGGTGAACTCGCGGCTGATCTCCCAGGGGTCGCGCTTCTCGCGCCGCGCCTGCTCCTCGATCTTGTCCAGGCCGTCGTCGGCGTCGTCCTGAAGGTGCCCGACGTCGGTGATGTTCATCACCTGGCGAACTTCATGGCCCAGGTACTCGAGCCATCTCCGCAAAACGTCGGCAAAGAGGTAGGAGCGGAAGTTCCCGATGTGCGCGCGGTTGTAGACCGTCGGCCCGCAGTTGTACATGCGGACCTTGCCCGGCTCGATCGGCTCGAAGGTCTCCTTCTTCTTCGAGTAGCTGTTGTAGACGACGAAGCTCATCGGAAAGAATGCGGCGCGGAATTCTAGGTTCTCCCCGTGAACCCTCCCAACCCCCAATTCGAGCGCGTGCGCGAGCTGGGCGCCGGCGCCACCGCGCGGGTCGACCTGGTCAAGCTGGTCGAACCGCTGGGCGAGCTCGCCGCCGGCGCCGAGGTCGCGCGCAAGACGCTCCTGCCCGAGCTTCGCGACGACGCGCGCGCGCTCGCGGCGTTTCGCGCGGAAGCCGAGGCCGGCCGGCGGGTCGCCCACCCGTCGCTGGCGGCCGTCCTGTTCGACGGAACGGCCGGGGACGATCCCTGCATCCTGATGCCCTTCGTCCCGGGCAGCACGCTGTCCGAGCGCCTGGCCGCCGACGGGCCGCTGCCGGAGCCCCTGGTGCGAAGCGTCGGCGAGCAGCTCGCGGGCGCGCTCGCCGCGCTCCACGACGCCGGGTTGGTGCACGGCGACCTGAAGCTCGAGAACGTGCGGCTCGACTCGGAGGGGCGGGCCGTCCTCCTCGACCTCGGCTTCACGCGCGCGGTGCGCACCGACGACAACCCCGACGCCGGCAGCCTCGCCTACCTGTGTCCCGAGCGCGCGCAGGGGCGTGCCGCGTCGACCGCGAGCGACGTGTTCGCGCTCGGGATCGTCCTCTACGAGCTCTGCACCGGGCTCCATCCGTTCGGCAGCCTCCCCGAGGGACCCGCGCAACGTGTTTCGGCACACGGCGCGTCCAGCGGAGCGGTCCTGCGCCGCTCGATCGAGGTGCCGGGCGCCGATGCGCTCCTCGCCGCGATCGCCACCGCGCGCTTCGTACCGCCCTCGCGCTTCGCGCCGCGCCTCACGCCGTTCGTGGACACGGTGCTCCAGCGCTGCCTCGCCCGCGATCCCGCCGACCGGCCGACCGCGGGCGAGCTCGAGCCGACGCTCGCCGAGGGCGAGTCCGGAACGTGGTGGCGCGCGCAGCTCGACGCTCCGGCGGAGGCGCGCCGATCGCTCGGCGGTCTGTCGCCGCGGCTCGAGCCGCACCTCACTCCACTGGTGGGTCGCGAGCGCGAGCTCGGGCGGCTCGACGATCTGCTCCATCGAGTCGCGCGCGAAAGCCGCGGCGCCGCCGTCTGGCTGGTCGGGCCGGTCGGCAGCGGCAAGTGGCGTCTCGTCGACGCGTTCGCCGGGCGGGCGCGGCTCTCCGCCCGGCCGCCGGTGTACCTCTACGCGCGCTGGACCGAGGTCGCCGAGTCGCGGCCGGCCGGCGCGCTCCTGATCCTGCTCCACCGCTGGCTCCAGCTCCCGCCCGGGCGCGCGCCCGGCCCGCGCGAGGAACGGCTCCTCGGCGGACTGGTCACGCCGGACGAGGTGCGCTCGCTCTGCGCCGCGCTCGACCCGTCGCCGGAGGTGCGCCATTCCGACTCGGTCGCCTTCGCGCTGGCCTCGTGGCTCGTGGCGCTCTCGGCGAAGTCGGCGCTCCTCGTGTTCCTCGACGACCTGCACCGCGCCGGCGAGGTGACGCTCGGCGCGCTGTCGGCGGTCATCGACCGCCTGGACCGGGCGGCGGTTCTGCTCGTCCTCGGGCTGCGCGAAGAGGTTTCTTCGACCAACCCCGACGCGTTCGAGCAGATCCAGGCGCTCGTCGAGCGCACCTCCGGAGAGGCGAGCGGCATCGCCAGCGAGCGCCTAGAGCTCGGCGCGATCTCGCAGGAAGCGGTGCGCGACCTCACCGACCAGGTGTTCCACCGCTCCGCGCCGCGGCTGCGCCTCGCGGTGGTCCTGTGGGAGCGCAGCGGCGGCAACCCGGGGCTGATCGCGGAGATCCTGCGCACGCTCGTCGCGCGGGGCCACGCGCACGCCGCGCCGGACGACGAACCGGGCCTGGTCCTGACGATCACTCCCGAAGAGCTGCCGCTGCCGGAGTCGCTCGACAAGCTCATCCACGAGCGCTACGCGGCGCTCGACGCCGAGCTCGCGCGCTGGGTCGGACGGCTGTCGGTCGTCGGCGGCCGCCTAGAGCCGGAGTTTCTGTGTCGCGCGTTTCCTCCGACCTCGCGCGCCGAGATCGACGACGTCCTGTCGGCGCTCGTGCGCGAGGAGTGGCTCGTTCCCGCCGGCAATCGCTACCGCTTCGCGCGGCCGGCCCTGCGCCGCGCGGTCTACCGCTCGCTGCCGCCCGAGCGACGCGTTCGGCTGCACGCGGCCGCGGCCCGCGGGATGGCGAGCGAGGTGGACGGCGCGCCGTCGCCCGAGGAGAGCTTCCAACGCGCGTTCCATCTGCGCGCGGCGCGGCAGCACGCCGACGTGCTCGAGCTGGTGCTCGCGCTCGTCCACGACCTGCGCAGGCGCGCGTCGGCGCAGCGCATGGAAGTCCTCGCGCGCTGGGGGCTGGAGGCCCTGGACGGGCTGGTCGCGGAAGGGAAGATCACCGAGCCGGAGTCCGTCCGGCTGGAGCTCCTGGAAGTAGCCGCGGACGCCGCCGACCGGCTCGGCAACCGGGGCGAGGAGCGGGAGTTTCTCGACCGGCTGGTCGAGCTCGACATCGATCCCGAGCGGAACGCCGTCGGCGCGGCGCGGCTCTACCTCTTGCACGGCCGCTACGCGGCCGGCACGGGACAGTTCGGGCTCGCGCGCGGCATGCTGCGCAACGCGGTCCAGATCGCGGAGACCGCGGGCAACCCGGGGCTCTGGAGCGAAGCGCTCCGCCGGCTCTCGGTGGTCCAAGGACAGATCGGCGAGCTGGTCGAGGCGCGCGAGCTCGCCGAGCACGCCTTCGAAGTCGCCGCGAGCCCCGTGCAGCGCGGGCTCGCGCATCTCGCGATCGCGACGGTGGACGCGCTCGAGGACCGCTTCGAGGACGGGCTGAACCACGTCGACGCCTGCCTGCGCGAGCTGCGCGACGTCGCGGTGCCGCACCTCGGCGTGCTCGGCTACGCCCACCTGGTGCGCGCGCGTCTGCTGCGGTCCGCGGGCCGCCCCGCGCGCGCCCTCGGCGCCGCCCGCCGCGCGGTCCGCCTCGCGCGCCGCTCCGGCGAGCGCCGCTTCGAGGTCGAAGCGCGGGCGCGGCTCGGCATGCTGCTGCTCGACCTCGACCGCGCCGACGAGGCGGAGGCGCACCTGCGCGACGCGCTGTACTCGTCGCGCGAGATCGAGGACCGCCGCGGGCAGACCCTCGCGACGCTTCTGCTCGGGATCCTCCTGTGGGAGGCCGACGAGCCGACCGCCGGGGCGGAGATCGAGCGCGGAACGCACCTCGCGCGCGAGATCGGCTTCTACCGCGCCGAGGCGGTCGGCCTGGCGATCCTGGCGCGCATCCACCGGGCCCGCGGCGACCTGGACCGGGCCGACCGCGCGAGCCTGCGCGCGTCGGAGCTCGTTCAGCTCCACGGAGCGGAGATGGCGGACCGCATCGCGATCCTCGCCACCCGCGCGTTCGTGCTCCACGCGATCGGGCGATCGGGCGAGGCCCGCGCCCTCGTCAAGGAGCTCGAGCGGCGGATCCGCCTCGAGAACGCGCGCATCCGCGCCCCGGACATCCGGCGCGGTCAGCGGGAGTACTCGAGCCGGCTGCTCGAGGCGGTGCTCTCGCCCGAGGGGCCCGTGTATCCGCGGCTCACGGATTGAGCGTCTTGCGCGGCGAGAGCTGGTGTACGAGGTACGCCAGCACCCACGCGCAGGACGTCGCGACGTGCACGACGATCCAGACGTCCTTCCACCCCTCGCTCACCGTGAGCTGGACCAGGTATCCCGACGCGATCATCGGAAAGACGACCGCGGTCAGCGTCAGTCCCATCCTCCGCCGCGCCCGGAAGCCGCTGCGCACGCGCTTCCAGACGTGCTCGCGCCACACCAACCCGACCGAGAACACGACGAGCGGGGCGAACAGGATGTGCAGGTAGAGGAGGTCCGGCTGCCACGGATGATTGACGACGGAGAACTCGTCCGGCGGCTCGGCGAAGTAGCGCATCCACCCGTAGACGACCCCGGTGCCGCCGACGAGGAGGTTGGAGACGTGGGCGAACCAGGCCTCGCCGCGGGTCATCCCCTCTTCTTGGCGGGGAAGAGCACCTCGTGCAACGCGAGGGTGCGACGCGCGGCTTTCGTGGTCGCGGTCGCGGTGAGCGTCGCGCCGGTCACACCCTTGATGTCCCCCTTGAGGCTCAGCTTCGAGTCGAGCTTCTTGCCGACGAACTGCGCGTACCACTTGGTGCGCGGAACGTAGTCGAGCGGCTCGGCGAAGGACAGGAGCTCGAAGCGCTGGATCGTCCGCTCCGGGCCGACGACGAACATCACCACTTCGCGCAGCGAGCGCACCACGTGGGCGTCGAAGTACGCGGTGCCGACCAGCTTGCCGTCGCGTCGGGCCTCGTAGACGTAGACCACGCGGCTCTCGACGTCGACGCCTTTGCCGGCCAATTTCGAGGCTTGCTTGCGCTCCTCCTCGGAGAGGAAGCGGGTCTTGCGCTCGATCTCGCACTTGGGGAACGCGAGCTTCAGCGCCTCGTCCTGGGTGAGGAACACCTTGCCCTTTCCGCCGCTGGTGGGGGCGGACGCCGGCGCGGGGAGCGGCCCCGACGGCGGGCCGCCGGCGGCCAGCGCGATGAGGATCGTGGCGAGAAGCGTCGGGTTCATCGTTGAGGTTAGAAGACGAAGCCCATGCCCGCGTTCAGGCTGTCCACGCCCTGATCGCGGTCCTGGTACTCGATCTTGAAGATGATCTGGGGGATCGGTTGGGAGGCGACGCCGAAGGTGAGGATCTCCTCGTCGTTCGCCGGATCGGACAGGAACCCGGTCGGCACTTCGGCCTGCGTGTCGACGTGCTCCCAGCGGACGAAGGGCGAGACGGTCACCTCGCTCTCCGGATCGAGCCAGGTCATCACGTCGTAGCCGGCCTCGGCGTAGTAGCCCTCGAGCTCCTCGCCGACCGACGCGGCTCCGGTGAGCCCGAGCGCGGCGTTCAGCTTTTCGACGTCGTCGATCTCCGCCATGGCGGCCAGCGCGCGCAGCCACAGGCCGCCCGACTTGTACTCGCCGTGGAGCTCGTAGATCGTCGTGGCGTTGTCGCCAAAGCCCGCCTGATCCTGGTCGGAGTCGCCGTGGTACACCGAGCCGCCGACGATGACGCCGGGCGTGTCGACGTAGTCGGCGCGCACCACGAGCGCGAAGTCGTCGGCCAGCGCCTCGCTGCCCTTCTGCCGGCCGCCGCGCAGGCCGGTGGCCTTGAAACCCGAGGAGTCGAGGCCGTTGACGAGGTAGGCGCGATAGGCGAAGCCCCCCACGTCGCCGAAGACGCCGGCGCCGTTCTCGCGCCACGTGCTCGGGATGATCACGCTCTCGGTCATCGGCCGGGTCGCCGAGAGGAACGTCGTGGGCTCGTGCATCTCGTTGAGGAAGCCCATCGGGATCAGCAGCAGCCCCCCGCGGGCGTTCACCTCTTCGCCCCATCCCAGGTAGTCGATCGTCGCGAACTCGACCGAGACGGAACCGCCGCCGCCGGTGCCGGCGTGCTCGAACTCGAACTCGGTGTTGAGCACCCAGTTCTCGTCGTACTTGAAGCCGAAGTAGAGGACCGCGCGGAGGAAGTCGATCTCATCCGTCATCGAGTTGCCGGCGAACGACTGGTAGAGCGCTTCGCCGTAGCCGCCGATCGAGAGCCCCTGGTCCTTCGAGTAGACCTTCGAGGCGGAGGGGCCGAGGCCGGAGAAGCTGTCGCCGATCGGCGGCACGATGTCGCCGAGGGTGAAGCGCTCGAACTCCTGGCCGAAGATCTCGAGCTGCTCGCGCATCTCGGCGTTCTCTTCCTCGAGCTTCTCGACGCGAGACTCGAGGTCGTCGTCGTCCCCCTGGGCCGGCGTGGTCGGCGCGTCGGCGCCCGCCTCGCGGGGGTCCGCGGCGGCAACCGCCGCGGGAGCGAGGAACGAGAGCTCGGCGCGATCTTGGATCGGGGCGAGCATGCCGCGCAACCCGGAGGTCGCGCGCCCGAGCACGGCGTCGCCGCGCGGCTCGAGCACCAGCGCCTCGATCCCGGGCCGCGCCTCGGCCCAGGCGAGAGCGGCGTCGGCGCCGAGGACGAAAAGCGCGGTGGAAAGGCAATCCGCCGTCGTCGCCTCGGCGGCCCAAACCGTCACGCTGCCGAAGTCGGCCACCGGACGCCCGGTGCGCGGGTCGAAGACGTGCGCGCCGCGCTCGCTGGTTCCCGTGGTGGCGAAAGAGCCCCGCGCGAGGGCGAATTCGACCACCGCCCGGGCGCGGTCGCGCGGGTGCGCGATGGCGTAGGTCACGGGCTCGGGCGCGAGGGTGTCGTCGAGCACCGCCACCTGACCGCCGAGGTCCAGGCTCGCGCGCTCGATGCCCGCGGCGCGCAGCGCGGCGACCGCCGCGTCGAGGCCGACGCCCTTGCCGAAGCCACCCTCCTCGAGGCGCAGGTCGGCGTGCTTGCGGACGGCGGTCCGGCCGTCGAGCTCGAGGGCGGCGAAGCCGCCGACGGCGACCGCGCTCTCGAGCTCCGCCTCGGCCGGCTCGCGTCCCCCATCGCGCAGACCCCAGGCGTCGGCGATCCCACCGACGCCGGGGTCAAACGCACCCCCGATCGCCTTCCACCACACCCGTGCCCGGGCCAGGTCGTCGGCGAGCTCGGGAGAGAGCTCCGTCTTGCGTCCGACCGGCGCGCTGTTCAGCCGCGCCAGCTCGGAATCGTCGCCCCAGGTGGAGAGGCGAGCCTCGACCTCCTGGATCGCGCGCACGGCGGCCTCGCTGGCGAGGAGCGCGGCCTCGCGGGTCGGCGCCTCCACCTCGATGGCGAGGGACGTGCCCATCAGGCCGGCGAGGTTGCGTTGGACGGTCGATCGGTCGGTATCGTCGGCCTGCACGGGCACCAGGGACAGCGCGAGGGCCATCGCGCAGGGGGGGGCGCTCAACGTCATGCGGCGCATGCTGGTTGAGACCGGGTCTCAAAGTCAAGACGATTTTGAGATTCAGTCTCAACGAATCTCGCGCCGGACGGCGGCCCGACCGTCCCGCGTGTCGGGACCGCCGCCGAAGGCCTGCTCCACGCGCCACCAGATCCGGTGGGCCGGGGAGTGGCGCTCGAGGTCGGCCTGAACCGACCGCCACTCCTCCTTCCAGACCGCGTCGCCCAGGCCCACCCCGTACCCGGCGAGGAAGCGGCGGAGGTCCGTCCGCCAGAAGAAGCGCGCGCCGCGGCCCTCGCGGCGCAAAAGCGCGCGCAAGAGCCGACGCAGGTTCCGGCGCCGCGCGGCCGCTTCGACCGGCCGTCGGAGCACCGCCCGGTCGAGGTCGAGCACCCATAAACGCGGCTCTTCCCCGGCGAGCGCGCCGTCGTTCAGCAGGAGGTTCCTGGGGTTCAGGTCGGGGTGCACCAGCCCGAAGGCGTGGAGCCGCCCGACGAACTCCCCCGCTCCTCTCACCGTCCGGCGCCGCCGCTCGAACGGCACGTCGCCGCCGCGCAACCGCTCCAACCACTCCGCCAGGTCGAGCGTGTCCTCGACGCGCCGGGTCACCAGATCGAGAAACCACCCCCCCACCGGCGCGCGCAGCGCGCGGGCGGCGACGACGGTGGGCGTCGCGAGGCCTCCCTCGGCGAGCGCCGCCGAGACCTGAAGCTCCCGAAAGGGACGCGCCGGGTCGGCGTAGCGGGCTCCGGTCATCCAGCGAAGCGCACCGCCGTGGTGGAAGCGACGAACGACCAAACGCTCCCCGTCGAGGTTGAGCTCGAAGAGCGGCCGTCGCCCGGAAAGGTCGCTCTGCTCCAACCGCTCGCCGCCGCCGGCGCCGTAACCGGCGGCCTCGAGAAGCTGCGCGTACTCGCGTCGGACGGCCAGAACTCCGCGCCGGTCCTCGCGAACGACGTAGTCGGCGGGCAGGTCGGCCGGAATGCGCGGGGCGCCCATGCCGCGGGGTGACGGTGGGAGCGTGCCGCTAGAGCCCGGCGCCGAAGCCGCCGTCGTCGGGCTTCGCCTCCTCGGGCTCCGGCTTGGGTTCCGGCTTGGGTTCGGCTTTGGGGGCAGGCGGAGCTTCGCGTTCGCGCGGCTTCTCCGGCGCGGGAGCCGGGGTCTCGAACAGCCCCGCGCCGAAGGCCGCCGACGGCTCCGGCGAGCGCTTGCCCGTCAGGACGGGGGCTTCGCGCTTGTCTTCCCGCGTGGGGGTTGCGGCCGGGGCCCGGCCTTCGCCACGATCGCCGCGGCGGTCGTCCCGATCGTCGCGCCGACCTCCGCGGCCGCGGTCGCCCCGTCCTCCGCGGTCGTTTCGATCGCCGCGATCTCCCCTCTCGGGGCGGCGGCGCGAACGGCCGCGGCCGCCGCGTTCCTCGCCGCCTCCGCGCCCGTTCGAGCTCGAGCTCGGCGGGGCCGCCGCGATCTCGACCTCCTCGGACTCGCGGGATCGCTCGCGATCGCGGTCCCGGCCGCGGCCGCCCCGTTCGTCGCGGCGTCCGCGCCCACGCCCCCCGCGCCGGGAATCGCGGTCGCGCCGGTCGTCGCGGCGCCCCCGCGGCGGCGGCGGTTCACCGTCGTCGTACGTCTCGCCGATCTCGATGAGATGCGTCGGCACCTCCTCGGCCAGGAAGAGCGAGCGCCGGTCGTAGAAGTTGATGCCCTCCTCCCAGGCGTCGAGCGCTCGGATGGTGAGCACGGTGTACTCGCGCGACGCGCGCCGTCCGGCGTCGCGCGCATCGCTCTCGGAGAGCGCGAGGTGGACGAAACGCCGACGCCCCCCGCGCAGCCCGAAGCGCTGCGCGCGTTCCGCGTCCCGCGACGGGATGGCGAGATAGAGAAGCTCCGGCGGCTTCGAGGACTTGCCCGGCTCGACCGGGATCGAATGTCCGTACAGCGCGCGAATCGTGTTCCCCTGGATCTCGTAGCGCACCCGGTCGCCCGATTCGACGGCGGCTTCGACGTCCTCCAGCACCACGCTCTCCCCCAGCCGCTCGTTCAGAGCGCGGATGACCTCGTCGACGTCGGCGAAGCCGTAGGCGTCGACCTCGACGTCGAACTTCTCCGGTTGGTGGCGGAGCATGTAGGCGAGCGAGCGGGTAATTCGTTCGATCAAGGCGGGATGCGTCATGGCGGCGGGGTCGATCGGCGCGGTTTTGGCCCGGGGGAGGGGGAAAGATTCTAGCGTCGGCGCGCCCGGTTGCCGACCGCCTTGCCCCCTCTAGGAACGCAGCCAGCCCGAGAGCCACTCGCCCCAGGGCGCCGCGATCGCCGGCTGGATCGCCAGACCGGCCAGGAGCAGGAGGCCCCCGGCGACGAGCATCCGCCGCCGCGTGCCCGCGAGGTCGCGGAGCGGCGTGGGGTCGGCGAGCGCCGCGGCGCAGAGGAGAAGACCCAAGAGCTGAATCACCGCGAAGGGCGCGAGCCCGGCGAGCGCGGCGGCCACCGGATCGGCGCCGCGCTCCACCGCGCGCTCGGCGAACCAGGCGGCCCCCCCGCCGAGCGTCCCCACGCCGAGAGCGAGCCCGAGGAGCGTTCCGAGCCCCAGGGCGGGACGCGCCACCGCGATGAGGACGATTGCGATCACCGCGTTGCGCAGCGTCGCGCCCACCACGTCGACGTCCGACCCGCCCACCAGGAGGCCGAGTTCGCCGTCGACGTACGGGCGCGCGAGGAGCAGGCGCGGCGCGATCGCCGCAAACGAGTCGGTGTGCGCCGCGGCGAGCGGAGCGAGCACGATCCCGAAGCACCAGGAGACCGACGTGAAGGCCGCGAGCCCGGAGCGCCCGCGCCGCAGCAGCGCGAGGTACAGCGGGGCGTAAAGCGTGGTCGCGACCAGCGCGTTCAATCCCGGGAGCTTGCTGGCGATACCGAGCCACGTGCCGGCGAACCCGGCGGCGAGGGCGAGAGCCCAGGCGACCTCGGGTTGATCCCACGGCAACCCGCGGCGGCGCGCGGGCTCGTATTGAGGTTGCGCGGGCTCGGGCTCCACGCGATCAGCCCGGTGCGGGCTCCGGCGCCGGCGCTCCGGCGTGGAGCGGCCCCTCCTCGCCCTCGCTCCGCGCGATCACGGCGGCGCCGCAGGAGTCGGACCAGACGTTGACCATCGTGCGCATCATGTCGAGGGGGCGGTCGACCGCGAGGAGGAGCGCGGCGCCCTCGAGCGGCAGGCCGAGCGTGGACAGGATCGTGAGCATCATCACGAGCCCCGCCGACGGGATGCCGGCCGCGCCGATGCTCGCGAGGAGCGCCATCAGGACGACCAGCGCCTGCGCGCCGATGCCGAGCTCGAAGCCGCTCGTTCCGGCGTAGTACTGCGCCAGGAAGATCACGCCGATGCACTCGTAGAGCGCCGTGCCGTCCATGTTGATCGTCGCGCCGAGGGGCAGCGTGAACGAGGTGACCTTGTTGGAGACGCGCCCGTTCTTCTCGACCGTCTCGAGCGTCACCGGCAGCGTCATGCTGGAGGAGCTCGTACTGAAGGCGGTCATGATCGCCGGCGACATCGCCTTGAACCACTTCAGCGGCGACAGGCGACCGACGAAGCGCAGGATGAGCGGCAGCGTGACGGCGGAGTGGATCACCAGCGCGAGGGCGACCGTCGCCATGTAGAGAAGGAGCGGAACGAAGGGTCCGAACCCGGTTTGCGCGACGACGCGGACCATCAGGCAGAAAACCCCGTACGGCAGCAGGGCGAGCACGCCCTCGGCCATTCGGAGCATCACCTGGAACAGGGCCTCGAAGAACCCGGCCATCCGCTCGCGATGGGGGTTCTCGGTGCGCGTGACGAAGAAGCCGAACAGGAGCGCGAAGAAGATGATCGAGAGCATCGCGCCGTTGTCGGTCATCGCCTTCGCGACGTTCTCCGGCACCATCCGCAGGATGACCTCGATCAGGTCCGCCGACGGTTGGTCCCCCTCGTCGAGCTGCGTCAGACCGAGCTCCGCGTCGTCCCCCGGTCGGATCACGCTGACGAGTACCTGGCCGACGAGGATCGCGAGCAGGCTGGTGGAGATGTAGTACGCGAAGGTCTTGCCGCCGAGCCGGCGAAGCTCGCGCAGGTCCCCGAGCCCCGCGACGCCGGTGATGATCGACGACAGGACCAGCGGCACGATCAGCATCTTCAGGAGCGCCATGAAGAGCTTGCCGACGAAGTCGAAGGGCCAGATCACGTCGGCGCGAAGCGAATCGGGGTCCAGGCCCAAGGTCAGGATGCGCTCGTCCCCGGCCGCGGTCTCGACGCGGAGCACCTCGCCGTTCACGGACTCGGCGACCACCGCCTCGAAGTCGGCGGCGGTTCGAATCGAGTAGCGCTCCTCGGTCTCCCTCCCCTTGTCGCGCACGACGGCGACGACGACGTCGCCCACCTCTAGTTTGCTCTTGTCCACCGGCCCGTCCTCGTCGATGCCGGCGATCTCCAGCCCGCCCTCGACCTCGGTCCAGGTCGCGCCCTCCCAGGCCGGCGCCTCCAAGGTGAGCTGGACGACGAGCCCCAGCACGACCCCGGCGGCCATCCACAGGAGGACCTTCCAGTGGAACTTCATGCCGGGAACCTTAGCCCGCCGGGCCTCGAT
This sequence comes from Planctomycetota bacterium, assembly GCA_028278425.1. GTDB lineage: Bacteria > Planctomycetota > UBA1135 > UBA1135 > JANQEJ01. The sequence continues at coordinate 17,289 of JANQEJ010000078.1, forward strand.
TTCTCCATCCAGGTGTCATCACCCGGGCCGATCTGGCCGAATTCAGGCGTGGGCCCTCCTCCCGCGGGCCCCGCCCGATGGCCTCCACGTTCCTGGAGAACCTCCAGAGCCTCGAGCTTCTGCCGTTCCTCTTCGCCGTCGTCCTCGGCGGCGCGGTGGGTCTGGAACGCGAGGTCCACGGACGCCCCGCCGGCCTGCGGACGCACATCCTCGTCTGCCTCTGCGCGACGATGCTGATCTCCGTGTCGCGCCAGGCGGTGGACGGCGAGATCCTCCTCGGCGAAGCCGGCAGCGTGGTCTTCGACCCGAACCGGATGGGCGCGGGAATCGTCACGGGGATCGGCTTCCTCGGCGCGGCCACGGTGTTGCGCATCGGCGACCTGGTGCGCGGCATCACGACGGCGGCTTGCATCTGGTACGTCGCCGGACTTGGGATCGTCATCGGCCATGGAGCGTACGCGCTGGCGACGGTCGGCACGCTCGTCGTCGTGACGGTACTTCTCGTCATCAACAAGCTGGCTCACGGCATCAGCCCCGTGGTCTACCGCCGCATCACGGTGCGGGCGGACGTCGCGGACCTGCCGGCGCTTGCCGAGAAAGTGACGGCGGTGCTCGAGAGCGCCGACTTGAGCATCAAAGACGTCGCGGGCGGCCGCGAGGAAGGGACTGCGCGGCTGACCGTCTTTGTCGGCATGAAGAGCGCGCTCGTCGCGCCGGCCGTCGTGGACGAGCTCTGCGCCATCGACGGCGTGACGCGCGCGAACTGGTCCGTCCTGGACTGACGCGATCAGTTCACGGTCAGCGGCGGGAGGTCCATCTCGGGCGGAACGTCGCCGCCGAGGAGGTCGATCGCGGTCGGCGCGATGTGGAGCAGGCTGACGCCGTCCTCCGGAATCTCGACCTTGCGGTTCGAGAAGAACACGCCGGCGACGTCCGGGAGCGCCACCGACACGTGGCCGCCGGACCAGTTCTTGTCGTTGTCGATGCAGACCGGCCCGAGCTCATAGCTGCCGTCGTCGTTCTCGACGAGGTAGATGCCCCCCAGCGTGGTTCCCCAAGAGACCCGGTAGGTCGGTGCGAAGCCGGTCAGGAGGTCCGCCTCCGCGTCGAGGTAGGGCCCCCCGTGAATGTCCTTCACGACGTAGGCGTCGTTGCAGATGCGCGCGCCGGTCTCCTCGTCCTCGGCGGCGAGCAGATCCGTCCTGATCTGCGCGAGCACCTCGTCGGCTTCGGACGGATCGACGATCCCCTGGGGCTCGCGCCCCTTCAGGTTGAGGTAGATGAAGCCGAGGCCGAGGCAGTAGGCCTTGGTGCCCGACCAGTCGACGAACCGCAGCATGTCATGCCCCTTGTTGGCCTTCGTCAGCGGGTACCTGAGCTTCAGGTAACCGTTCTCGGCCAGCCAGTTGTTGATGTTCACCTGCCGCCGGAAGCTCTGGAAGCCGTGGTCGGAGCACACGAGCAGCGTGTCGTTCGGCCCCAGGTGCTCGTCGATGACGGTCCCGAGGATGCGGTCCATCTGCTGGTAGATCGCCGGAATCGCGTCCTTGCGGGTGATCGTCTCGCCGAAGAACGGGAAGGTCTTCGCCGCCTCCTCGGCGACGTACATCGGATGCCCCTCGTCGTAGTACTGGTACATCATGTGCTGCACGCGGTCGGTCGTGCTGAAGACGCTCATCAGGACGTCCCAGTCGTTCCGTTGCAGCGAGTTGTAGGTCAGCCGCTCGCGCCAGCGCATCGTGAACTCGACGTCCTCCATGAGGAGCTCGGGCGCGACCACGCCGTCCTTGAACGGCATCGTGGCGGTCGGCCAGCCGTAGGTTTCGAAGGGCCCGTTGTCCCTTGCAAGCTCCGCGGAGAAGGCGAAGGGCGTGGAGAGCGCCTGCCAGAACGGCGGTTTCTCCGGGTCGATGTCGAGTGTGTTGACGAAGAGCTCGCAGTGCGGCTCGAGCTGGATGAGCTTCACGCGGGTGATCGCGTGGACCTTGAGGAGCCAGTTGAACTCGAAGGTCAGGTGGTAGTAGTCGGACCAGGCGCCGACCGCCACCTGCTGTTCCTCGTCGCCGATCTTGATCTTCGCGGCGCCGTCGCCGATCTGGATCTCGAGCGGCAGGGTCGTCCCCTCGCGTTTGACGTCGGCCAGTCGATCCACGGCCTCGTTCTTGCGCTCGATCAGCTCGAGGCTGGACGAGTAGTCGAGCGACGGATCGTTGAGCTCTTCGTCGTAGCGGGCGATCTTCGCCCCGATCTTCTCCTCCGCCCAGAAGTTGGCCGGCCCGTAGATCTTGCTCGCGATCTTCCCGTCGCGCGCGTGCACCCGGAAGACCTTGCCGGCCGTGGGAGTGTCCTTGCCGACCGGCGGTTCCTCGAAGACCTCCTCGCTCGTCGTGTAGATGAACCAGTCGCCGATCTTGCCGCGCGCGTCCGGCACACCGAGACCGGCGAGCACCCGCGCGCCGCCGGGCGACGGCATGTCGAAGGCCTGCGCCGCGCCCAGAACCAGGGAGTCCACGCCGTCGTCGCCCAGGTAGTCCCAGAAGTTGCGCGCCTGGTTGGGGTTCGTGTAGCGCGAGTACTCCTCGGGGAGCAGTCCGCGCACGGTGTAACCGCACCAGCCGCCGACGCCGCCCAGGACGAGCGCGATCACGGCGGCGACGACGACGCGGATCTTGAGCAGCACCGCGAGCACCAGGAGGAACACGACGAACACGAGCACGCCGGCGGCCCCCGCCATCGCGCCCGGGCCCCAGCTCGGGATCGGCGTGCCGTCGAAGTCGGCGAGCGGCTTCGTCTCCTCGATGAGGTGACCGAAGCCGGGGAACGGAGCGCTGCCGAGGTTCCGCTTGATGAACCCCGGCACGCCGGTCTTCGCCGGGTTCTGCCCGGTGTTCAGCGCGGCCCAGGAAACGGGCGACTCGGGCGGCGCGACGGTTTCGAGCCGCGCGAAGGTGCCGGTGTCCCGCAGGCGCTCGAAGTTCGGATAACGTCCCGGGTGCGCCGCGATCAGCTCCTCCACGGTGCGGCCGTCCGCCCCGTCGAAGCCGAGGATGACGAGCCGCGCGTCGTCGGCGGCGTTCGGGGTCGAGGGAGCGGCGAGCGCCAGTCCCAGGAAGGCGGCGATCGAACCGAGAAGGAGGGCGAGGCGGCGGTGCCGCCGAGCGATTCGCGTCATGGGGTGTTTCTTGGCCCGTCCCCGGCCGACCGGGTTAGGATCCTCGGCCCGCGGGGGCTGAAAACCCCCGCGAATCGGTGTAAGGGACTGAGAATGCTGGGCTTGGAGAGTGTCTGCGGGGAGCCCCTGGGCGGTCAGGGTAGGGCCGCGCGGAGCCCCCTGTCAATCGAACGCCGGGCGTCCGATGCTGAAGAGCGGGTTCCTGCTACGGAACCGGTGCACCGGGTGTGGGCCCACGCAAAGGTAACGCGCCGCGGGCGTGCCGCCGGAGCGCTCCTGCTCGTGCTGTTGATCGCCGCGCTCGCCGCCGTCGTCGGATGGACGGCCTTCTCCTCCGACGACGAGCCGGGCGAGGAGACCGAGGCGGTCGCCCCGCCGTCGGTCGAGGTCGCGGTCCCCGCCGCCCCCGCGGACGCCGTCGCCGGTCCGCGGGAAGCGGTCGGACCGTCGGCCGACGCGGGACGCGAGGTGGCGCCCACGCCTCCGAAGGACCTCGGGCTGGCCGGTCGCAAGCCCGACCCGCACGCCGAACGCTTCGAGGGCTCCCACGGCCGAATCCGCGGTTACATCGAGATGGCGGACGACACGCCGTTCCCGAAGAGCTGGCGGCTCGTGGTCGGGCCGAGCACGACGCTCGTGGGCCGCGAGCGCGCGGAGAACCGCGTCGTCGAGTTCTTCGCGGGCGAGCAGGAGTTCGTGGTCGAAGGTCTCCCCCTCGCCGGCTACGACGTGCGCCCCGAGGCGGACGGGATGAACGGGCGGCGCCATCCCGTGATGCTCGACCGCAGGAGCAAGAACCCCTACATCACGCTGCACCTCTCCCCGGCGGGGTTCCTCACCGGGCGGCTGGTCGACGCGGAGGGTCTGCCGGCCGAGGGCGTCGAGATCACCATCGAGGCGTCCGGCTCGGGCAGCGTCTGGGAGACCAAGACCGACGCGCTGGGCTACTACCGCATGGACCGCGTGCTCGACGGCGAGTACAAGCTGTCGTTCGGCCCGCGCACGAACCCGCTCCTCGCGCCGGAGTGGATCCGCTTCTCGGCGCCGTCGATGACGTTCCCGGAGCGGAAGCTCCCCACCCTCTCCGAGCTCTCGATCCTGGTGCTGGACGCCCAGGGCCATCCCGTCGCCAACGCGGTGGTCGAGGGCAGCGGGAACGCCGGCGGCTACGTGCGCGAGGAGACCGACGCCTACGGCAAGGCGCTCGCCAAGCTGCTGCCCGACGGGCGCTACCGGCTCACCGTGCGGCACGAGACGCTCGGCCGCATGCGGAACTCGGTCGACGTGGCCGGCGGCGAGACGGCCGAGGTCCGGTTCCGGTTCCGGCCGCGGTGACGGCCGCGGAGGGCGGCGGAGACGGCCACACGCGACACGTCGGCGAGGTCCTGCGCCTCGCCTGGCCGCTGTCCCTCTCGTTCCTTCTGACCAACGCCTACCGGATCAACGACCAGTTCTGGATCCAGGGGCTCGGCGAGCACGCGCAAACCGCGATCGGCGCGACGTTCTACGTGATCATCATGAACTTCGCGCTGATGTTCCTCGCGGTCGGAGGAACGCTGGCCCTGGTCTCGCGCGCCACGGGCGCGGAGGACCCGCAAACCCGCGATTCCGTCGCGCGGCACGCGATGCTCCTCGCGATCGCGATCGGCGCAACGCTCGCGTTCGCCGTGCGTCCGTTCACGCCCGAGATCGTCGCACTGCTGGGTCTCCCGGACGCGGCGGCCACGCTCGCCGAAGACTACCTGGGAACGATCTACCTCTTCTCCATCCCGCTCGCGCTGACGCCGGCGGTGGACAACATCTTCATCGGACGCGGGCACACGCGCATCCCGATGGTCCTCCAGTTCTGCGCGGTCGGACTGAACTTCGCGCTGAACCCGTTCCTGATCTACGGCGTGGACTCGCTCGGCTTCGACGGCTGGGGCATCCGCGGAGCGGCCGTGGCGACCGGCCTGTCGAGGACGGTCGCGGTGACGGCGGGCGTCGCGATCCTCCGCATCGGCTTCGGCACCTCGCTCGTCGGGAGCGCGCGTCCGAGCCTCTCTCGCCTGTTCTCGATCGCGCGGATCAGCGCGCCCTCGTCGGTCTCGATCGCGGTCTACGCCGGCGTCTACTGGGCAATGCTCGGCCTCGTGCTCAGCCGCCTCGACGGGTCGGTCACCGCCGGGCTCGGCATCGGCTTCCAGGTCTTCGAGGGGGCCGCGTTTCCCTGTTACCTCGGCGTGTCGATCGCCGGCGCGAGCCTCGTCGGCCGCGCGCTCGGCGCGCGCGATCCCGACGCCGCCTGGTCCGTCGTCCGCGCCACGCGTCTCGCGGGGCGGGTGCTCGGCCTGAGCTGGGCGGTCGTCTTCCTCGGCGCGGCGCCGTTCGTCGTCGGGCGCTTCACCGCCGCGCCGGAGGTCGCCGCACAGACGTTGCTCTACGTCCGCGTGCTCGCCTTCTCCCAGTACCAGGTGGCGGTCGAGTCGGTGAACGAGCGCGTCTTGATCGGCTCCGGGCACACCCGGCCGATCCTCTGGATCAGCACCCTCGGAAACCTCCTGCGCGTGCCGCTGGCCTGGCTCTTCGCGCTCGTCTTCGGCTGGGCGGGCGCCGGCGTCTGGTGGGCGATCAACGTCACCACCTGGCTCAAGGCGGGGTTCCTGTGGCGCGAGGTGCAGCGCGGCGAGTGGCTGGCGGGCCCCCCCACCGGTGCCCGGAAGCGCTTTCCGCCCGCACGGTCGGGGTAGGAAAGCCCTTTTTGTTCAGCGGGCGCGCACCGCGCTCCGAAGACGTCCCTGCGCTCTCGTTCACGGCCGCCCGCTCCGCGCGGGCGGGGGCGGCGTGGGGCCGCCTTCGGGGGAAGGGAAATCTCATGCAGGTCTTCGGGGTGGGGGGATTTCCGCTGTTTCAGCTCGGCTCGTCGATGTCGATCAAGGCGCCGACGGCGGACCTCTCGGGCTTCGCATCCAAGTCGACGAGAAGCTCGCTCCAGGATCTCACCGGCCAAGTCCTCGGCCTGCGCCGCGCGCTCGGCGACCTGCAGCTCTCAACCAGGATCCGGTTCGCCGCCGGAGCCGACGGTCTCGCGCAGGCGACCTCCTCGAGCGCGTTGGGGCTGAGCTTGCAGGAGGGCTTCACGACGCTCCGCTCCACCGAGGAGGTCAACGCAACGCCCACCTCGTTCACGCCGTTCCAACCCTCGGTCTCCGGCTCGTCCACGTTCGAGCCGACGGTCGGCGGCGTTTACGACGGCGACCAGGGCGACGACACGCTCATCTTCTCGGTCCGGGAGGGGTTTCAGGGCGAGATCGGCAGAGACTTCGTCGTGTTCCGGGTCGGCGACAGCAGCGGCGAGTTCATCCAGAACGTGATCCTCCAGCCGAGCTACCAGCCGGACACCGCGGTCACGCTCAGCAACGGCTTGACGGTCTCGTTCTCCGAGGGCGTGGCCAGCGCTCCCGGCGAGTTCACCGTGGACGTCTCCGCGTCGATCGGCAGCGCCGTCAACCCGGACAACCCGCTCGACGGCGTCGGCGCGAACGACCCCAACCTCCAGTTCGGCCAGCAGGTCAACCCCGGTGCCTTCTGGATCAACGGCGTCACGATCGAGATCGCGTCCGGCGACTCGCTCAACGACGTTCTCGCCAAGATCACGAGCTCGGAGGCCGGCGTGGCCGCCGCCTTCGACGGCGCCTCCGAAACGGTGGTGCTCACCCAGAAGACCGCGGGAGCCGGCGCCGAGATCAACCTCCAGAGCGACAACACGGGGTTCTTCGAGGCGATCAAGTTCGCCGGCGCGACGCCGACGCCGGGGAGCCTGAGCGATCTCGACACTCCGATCGCGGAGGTGCCGGAGCTGGCCGGGATTCAGAGCGGGCAGTTCGGGATCAACGGCGCAACGCTGACCGTCGACGTGATGATCGAGTCGCTCCGCGACGTCGTCGACAAGATCAACGCCTCCGAGGCGGGCGTCGTCGCGTCCTTCGACGAGGAGGAGAACGCGTTCCAGATCACCGCCAAGACCGCCGGCGCGGACGTGGAGCTCGACGACGGCACCAGCGGGTTCTTCTCCGGTCTGAAGGTCGACACCGGCCTCTTCGCCGCGGAAGAGGGCGGCACCGTGTTCGAGCTGAAGGACGCGACGAAGCTGCGTTCGAGCTTCGAGGACTTCGCCGGGGAGCTCGAATCGCTGTTCACGAGCTCGTTCGACTTCGCCGCGTCGTTTCAGGCGAAGTCCGCGGTCAACGACATCTCGGACGCGATCCGCGAGTCCTTCGAGCCGCTGCTCGAGAACACCGACAAGGACGTCCTGCGCAGCGGCTTCGGAATCGACTTCGACTTCAGCGCCGAGGACGGCGACGTCCTTCAGATCGACGAGGACCGCCTCCGCCACGCGCTCCGGTTCAAGGGCGAGGAGCTCGCCGAGTTCCTGGCGGGCGAACGCGGCCCCGGCGGCAGCCCGGGCCTGGTCGAGCGGCTGGCTCAGGCGCTCGACGACGTGGCGCAGCGGCTGGTCGGAAGCCTAGACGACTCGCAGAGCATCGGGTTGATGATCGACCTCGCGGGCTAGGAAGCGCGCGTGGACGGCATCGCTCCCGGACAGCTCCGGGTGAAAGGTCGCGGCGAGCACGCCCGGCGCTTCGACCAGCACCGGGTCCGCGCCGTCGCGCGCCAGGACGCGCACGCCGTCCCCGAGCGCGCCGAGCTTCGGCGCGCGGATGAAGACGCCGCGCAGGCCGCCCAGACCGTCCACCTCGGCGTGGAGCGGCCGCGTGAACGAATCGACCTGGCGCCCGTACGCGTTGCGCTCGACGTCCCCGTCGAGGAGGCCGAGCCGCGGCGGGCGCAGCCCGTTCTCACGCCCGAGCAGGATCGCGCCCGCGCACACGCCGAAGAGCCGCAGGTCGCCGGAGCGGAAGCGCTCCACGAGTGGCGCGCGCAGGCCGAAGAGCTCCAGGAGACGGTGGATCGTCGTCGACTCGCCGCCGGGCAGCACGAGGTGCGAGAGGCCGTCGAGGTCGCGCGGCGCGCGCACCTCGCGCGCGTCGACGCCGAGGCGCGCGAAGGCCGCCACGTGCGCGGCCGACGCGCCCTGGAGGGCCAGGACCCCGACGCTCACCAGCCGCGCACCGCCAGCCGCGCCTCCTCGGGAAGCTCGGCGACGGCCAGACCCGCCATCGCGGCACCGGTCTCGCGCGACGCCTCGGTGAGGACGCCCGCGTCGTCGAAACGCGCCGTGGCCTTCACGATCGCCTTCGCGGTCCGCGCCGGGTCGTCGGACTTGAACACGCCCGAGCCGACGAAGACCGCCTCGGCGCCGAGCGCCATCACGAGCGCCGCGTCCGCCGGGGTCGCGACGCCGCCGGCGGCGAAGTTGGGCACGGGAAGGCTCCCCCGCTCCCAGACCTCGGTGACGAGGTGGAGCGGCGCGCCGAGCACCTTCGCGCGCGTCACCAGCTCCTCGCGCGGCGCCGCGGCGAGCTCGCGCATCTCGCGCCGTATCCGCCGCAGGTGCCGCACGCCCTCGACGACGTCGCCGGTGCCCGCCTCGCCCTTCGTGCGGATCAGCGCCGCGCCCTCGCCGATGCGCCGCAGCGCCTCGCCCAGGTCGCGCGCGCCGCACACGAACGGGACACGGAAGGCGTGCTTGTCGATGTGGTACTCGGCGTCGGCCGGGGTCAGGACTTCGCTCTCGTCGACGAAGTCCACCTTGAGCTCCTCGAGCACGCGCGCCTCGGCGAAGTGTCCGATCCGCGCCTTGGCCATCACCGGGATGGTCACCGCCGCCTGGATCTCGGCCACCTTCTCGACCGCGGCCATGCGCGCGACCCCGCCCTCGCGGCGGATATCGGCCGGCACGCGCTCGAGCGCCATGACCGCCACCGCGCCGGCGTCCTCGGCGATGCGCGCCTCGTCCGCCGTCGTCACATCGAGGATGACGCCGCCCGCCAGCATGCGCGCGAGGCCGACCTTCAGCTCGTAGTCCTGCCGCGCCGCTCCGTTCTCACGCCCTTCCGACATCGCACACCTCCGGTTTCTTCGTGTCCTGCGCTCCCGCGCGGAACTCGCCTTCGATCTCCCGCCCGAGCCGCACCACCTCGTCGACCAGGAAGTCGAAGTCCTCGTGGCGGCTGCGGTGATTCGTGATCGCGACGCGCAGCACCGAGCGGCCGCGGATCTTCGTGAACGACGGAACCGCGGCGCCGCTCTCTTGCAGGCGCACGAGCAGCTCCTCGTTGAGGGCGTCGCGCTCCTCGGCGTCCGCGCCGCCGCGGTACGCGAAGTTGACGACGTTGAGCGGAACCGGCGCGGCGACCTCGAGCTCCGGCGACGCCTCTACCCGCTCCGCCAGGTAGCGCGCCTGCTCGAGGTTGCGACCGAGGATGCGCGCGAAGCGGTCCGCGCCGTGGTCCTTGAGCGCCATCCAGACCTTGAGCGCGCGGAAGCGCCGCGTCAGCTCGATCGAGCGGTTCGAGAAGCGCGTCGGGTGCGCGGTCAGCCCGCCGCGCAGCCGCGTGAGGTAGTCGGCGCGCATCTCGAAGCCGCGCTCGAGCGCGTCGGCGTCGCGGACGAGCACGCACCCGACGTCGTTCGGCAGGTACAGCCACTTGTGCAGGTCGAACGCGACCGAGTCCACGCGCTGCAACCCGCGCAACGCCGGCCGGCTCGCCTCGTCGAGCCAGGCCAGCGCGCCGAAGGCACCGTCCACGTGGAGCCACAGGCGCTCCCGCTCGGCGAGATCGGCGAGCGCGTCCAGGTCGTCGATCGCGCCGGTGTTGACCGTCCCCGCGTTGCCGATGATCGCAACCGGCTGGAGGCCGGCGGCGCGGTCGTCGTGGATCGCGCGCTCGAGCGCAGCCACGTCGACGCGGTAGTCGGCGCCGACCGGAATGCGGCGCAGCATCTCGCTCCCGAAGCCGAGAGCCTCGACCGCCTTGACGACCGAACCGTGCGTCTCCTCCGACGCGTAGAGCGTCATCTGGCGCGGCGCCGCCGTCATCCCGTGCCGGCGCACGTCGAAGGGCGCCTGCTTCGAACGCATCGCTCCCAGGGCGATCAGGTTCGCCATCGAGCAGCCGCTGGCGAGCACGCCCCCGGTTTCCGCCGGGAAGTCGAGCATCGTCTTCAGCCAGTCGAGCACCTGCTCCTCGACGTAGGTGGCGGCCTGCTCGAAGGCGCCGACGTTCGGGTTCATCGCCGACGCCAGGAAGTCCGCGAAGACGCCGATGGGCACGCCGGAGCCGTTGACCCAGCCCCAGAAGCGCGGGTGGATGTTGCCCCAGCCGTAGGGCAGGACGTCCCGGCGGAAGTCCGCGAAGGTCGCCGAGGGGCCCTGCCCCTCGCGCGGAAGCGGCTCCCGCAGCCGAGCGCGGACGTCCTCGGGCACCGGCTGCCAGACCGGCCGCTCGCGGACGGTCTCCAGGTGGTCGACGACGGCGTCCACCATCGCGTGGCCCACCCGGCGCAGCTCGTTCCAGTCCCGCGGGTCGAAGCTCTCCTGCGGAGCCGGTTGTGTGGTCTGTTGCGGCACGCTTGTATGCATACAAAAGGCCCTCTCTTGCGGAATCAGGCGATTTGGACGAGGATTGCTCTGTAGCACGGGTCGAACAATCCCCACAAGATCGAAAGCTGTTAGTCGGACAATGTGGAGCCCTGAAAAGATCGCCCCGCTCGGACCGGTCTACGTCGCGATCGCCGACGCGCTCGCCCGGGACATCGAGGACGGACGCCTGGAAGCCGGCGAGCGCCTCCCGACGCACCGCGCGCTCGCGCGGCAGCTCGGCGTGAACGTCGTCACGGTGACGCGCGCGTACCAGGAGGCGTCGCGCCGCGGCCTCGTCGAGGGCGAGGTCGGCCGCGGGACCTTCGTGCGCGAGCGCGAGCGCGGCGCGCTGCCCTACATGCCGGCGACCGAGACCGAGCCGGAGCTCGTCGACTTCGACTTCAACGTCCCGTTCGGCGACCCGGCGATCCTCGACGCCGCGAGCATCTTCCGCGAGTTCGCCGAGAACGAGGAGCTGGCGCACCTCGCGACCGGGTACTCGCCGCAAGGCTTCGAGGCGCACCGCGAAGCGGGCGCCGCGTGGATGGCGCGCACCGGGTTGGAAACCGATCCCGGGCGCACGCTCATCACCTGCGGCGCGCAGCACGCGATGGCGATCACGTTCTCCGGGCTCTGCGAGCCCGGCGACCTCGTGCTCGTCGAAGAGCTCACCTACGCCGGCATGAAGGCGCTCGCGAACGTGTTGCACCTGCGGCTCGCGGGCCTGCCGATGGACGACGACGGGCTCCTTCCCGACGCCTTCGAGAACGCCTGCCGCAAGGGCACGGCGAAGGCCCTGTACTTCCAGTCCACGCTCCAGAATCCGACGGGCGTCGTGATGCCGGCCGAACGGCGGCACGAGATCGCGCGGATCGCGCGCCGCTACGGCGTCGTGCTCGTCGAGGACGACACCTCGGGCTACCTGTGCGCCGGCGCGCCGGCGCCAGCGATCGCGCAGGCGCCCGAGCTCGGATACTTCCTTTCGAGCACCTCAAAGAGCATCACCGCGGGCCTGCGCATCGGCTACGTCCAGGCGCCGACCCGCGAGGCCGTCGAGAGGCTGGCGGCGAACCTCGCGGCGACCGCCTGGATGGCGCCGCCGCTGATGGCGGAGCTCGCCACGCGCTGGATCCAGAGCGGCCGCGCCGACCGCATGGTGGAGGAGAAGCGCGCCGAGGCGCTCGCCCGGCGCGAGCTCTACGGGCGGATCCTCGCGGACCTGCCGACGCGCTCCCACCCGAGCTCCTCGCACGTCTGGGTGCCGCTCCCCTCGCCCTGGCGCGGCGACGACTTCGTCGCCCAGGCGCGCCGCGCCGGCGTCGCACCCACCCCGGCGGAGATGTTCGTCGTCGGGCGCGCCAGCGCGCCGCACGCCGTGCGGCTGGCGCTCGCGCGCCCGCGCGAGCGGGCCGACGTCGAACGCGGTCTGCGCGTGCTCGCCGACGTGGTCCGCGGGGCGCCCAAGTGCCGTTCGCTCTGCTGACGGCGCGACGCCGAGGAAGAACGCCGGCCCCGGGCGCGCCCCCCGCGCGGCGCCCGAGGCCGGACTTCTGGGTCCGCGGGCGTCAGTTCTTCTCGATGTAGAAGAACTCGGCGCCGCTCGCGTTCACGTTGGAGAAGAGCAACGACGGACCGGCGGGAATGGTGAAGGGGAAGTCCTGCACGACCGTGGTGCCGGTCTCGTCGATCTGCGAGATCTTGTAGCTCGCGCCGGCGGGGATGCCGTACTCCTCCCAGTCGATCTCGATCAGAACGCTCTGGTTCGGCCCGGAGGTGACCTCGGCGCAGATCTGGTCGTCGTCCGGGTGGGTCCAGTTCATCACGATCACACCGATCGAGTCCTCCTCGGCGCGGCCGAAGACCGCGGCGTAGACCTGCGGCTGGTCGTAGGAGAGCGGGAGGTCGGCGGTCTGGAAGATCGGCAGGCAGCTCGACTCGAACGAAACGGTCGGCGAGTCGGTCTCCGGAGCGCGCAGGAGCTGACCGAAGACCGTCCAGTGGCGGACCGTGTCGAGCTTCAGGACGTCCATGTGGTTCTTGATCATCTGCGCGGTCTTGGCGAACTCGACCTTGGCCAGGTCCACCGCCAACGGGTCGTCGTCGAAGACCGCGCCGGTGGCGGGAGCGAGCCCCATGGCGATCCGCCCCGCGAAGACCTGCCGCTGCACCATCATGATCTCCGGGTCGGTCAGCAGGTGGTCCGCGGCGCCCTTGAGCTGCGCCGCGTGGGAGGTGACGTGGCCGTACTCGTGGTACACGGTCTCGAAGAGCGGCGCGGCGAACGACACCGGCGGGCTGATCACCGTGGTCGCGATGTCGTGCGCCCCCCACTCGCCCGCGCCGACGAGGCTCTCGTTGAAGGCCTCCATGGCGTAGCCGTAGCCGGGGACGTCGCCGCCGAGCGGGTCCTGCATGAACGCCTTCGTGTCGAGCAGCAGGTCGCGCTTGGCCTCGGTGTACCACTTCCCGCCGCCCAAAAGGCCGTGGGTGTGAGTGGAGTCGTAGCACGAGGCGGCGATCGCGTAGTACACGTCGAGGTAGTTGCCGGTCACGCTTCCGAGCTCGCCGGGATGCTCCGTGTTCATCATGTTGACCACGTGCTCGAAGTAGTCCGCCGCGAAGTCCGTCGCCATGCACAACTGCGCCGGCAGCTTCGTTTCCACCGCTCCGGGGTCGCAGGTGACCGTCGGACCGACGCAGCCCGACTTCACGAGCACGTCGAAGGAACCGTCGGGATTCATCACGAGGTAGTCCTCGACGGACGCGGTCTGGTAGCCCGGCACGTACGGCGCGTTGTAGGTGCTGGCGTTCTGGCTGTAGACGAGCGGAAGGAAGTACGGCAGGAGGTGAATCTCCGGGTCGTCCGCCGCCGCCAGGAACTGCTGGCGAACGGGGAACCAGTCGCCCATCTGCGCACCGAACGACTTGAAGTCCCAGAACTTGACGCGGGAGGGCATCGGGTGCGACGTCCCGATGAAGTAGTTCTTGAGGTCCGTCAGGTCGGTGTTCATGTACTGGAAGTGATTGTGGTTCTTGCCGTTGCACCCGAAGGCCGTGGGGCACGGCGGAACCAGCGAGGTGCCCAGCATGCGCGCGTCGCGAATCACGCTCGAGAAGGTGGGGTTCGTCTCCATGGGGCCGAGCGCCACCCAGTCCGAGCCCGAGCCGAGGATCCACTCGCGGTAGTGCCGCGCCGCGTCGTACCAGTCACCGCGCAGGACGCCGAGGTTGCAGGTGTAGGGCGACGAGTAGGTGGTCGTCGTCAGGTTGTTCTCCGGGAACCACTGGTGGATGTACTCGAGCGAACGGCGTTGCGCCTGCGGGTCGACGGTCCGCACGAAGAAGCCCTTCTTGTAGCCCTCCGGGTCGCTCGAGGCGAAGTAGAAGAGCGCGTCGCTCGTCGCCGGATTCTCGTCGTAGTAGGCCCACCACTGCATCGAGAGGATTCCGGGGTGGTAGCCGGCGCCGCCCCCGTTCTCCATGGGGTCGTGGACGATGCTCCCGATGTAGGCGGGAGTGGCGATACGCTGGTCCGCGGCCGCGCTGCCCTGCATCTCGAGCAGCCGCACCCGCGGCGAGTCGACGCCGAAGAGCGTAAACGCGCTCGAGCCGTTGAGGTCCACGTCGATCTTCGTCTCGACCTCCTTGGAGCCGGGAAGAATCCGCGCGCTGAACGAGACGTCGATCGTCTCGGTCGGCGGCAGCAGGGGCGACGTGGAATCGTCCCAGGTGATACGGAACCAACTGTTCCCGCCGACGCGCGTGACCGAGCCCGACGCGGGATCAAGCTGGGTCGGGCCGATACAGATCAAAGATGGGCTGCAGTCCGGGCCCGGATCGGGGAACGGCGACGCGATCGTCGTGTTCACGTCTCGCACGTACAGCCGGAAGATCTCGACCGGCTCGAACTCGAACACCTCGCTCTCCGCGGCGTCGCCGATCGAGAGCAGCCGCAGGCCGCCGACCGCGGGGTCCCCGTTGTACTTGAGCGTGATGTCGCCGTTCGTGATCTCCTGCGGGATCATCCCGAACGGAGTACCCTGGGCGTGGAGCGACCCGATCAGGGTCGCCGGCCCGGCGAGAATGGCCGCGCACGCCAATCGGCGCAGGCGATGGTTCGTCGTCGAATGCATGGTTCGCTCCTTGGGAAAATGCGTTCCGCGACCGGGCGCGGTTCTCCCGAGGAGCGATGCGGCGACCCCGCTCGGTTTCGTAGAACTCGCGAAAGCGACGCCCTGGGGGCGTGACGCGGCGCCGTGGTCGACCGCCACCGATTTCTCCCAAGAAAGTGAATCGACAGGGCGACTTGCGTCGCCCACAACCGAAATACCCCCCGCCACGACCGGGCGGAGTTTCTCCAGCCCCCACCAAGAAACGGTAGCTCGATGAAAGTACGGTTCCCGCTTGCGCCTGCCGTCCTGGCGCTCTTCGCCGGATTCGCTTCGGCCCAGACGACGTTCCCCGAGTACGAGGGCCCCGCCCTCGATTGGACCACCCACGGTATCTCCGGCCCGATCGGGCGCGCCGAGGCCTGCGAGCTCACCGGCGACAAGCACCTCGACTACGTCGCCCGCTCCGGCTCGGGGCTCTCGATGTTCTACGCGCCGATGCTGCACGATCACGTGCACGAGGTGCCGCTCACGCCGGAGCTCACCGCGGTGAACGACTTCGACGTTCTCGAAGGGACCGGTCCGGGGGGCCGGGACGAGCTCATCGCCGTCGGGCTCGAGGGCGCCTACCGCATCACCTACGACCGGAGCCTCGGCGGCTACCTGCGCAGCAAGGTGGGCAACTCGAGCTGGGAGGACGCGCAGCACGTGGAGGCCGGCGACGTCAACCACGACGGCACCGTCGACGTCATCGGCGTGGACGCCACGGGCGACCTGCTCGTCCAGATCGGTCCCCTGACGGACGGCGTCCCGCCCTCCAACGTGATCGCGATCGGCCTGCCGATCGCCGACCTCGCGATCCTCGACTGGACCGACGCCGACTCGCCGGACCTGCTCGAGGTCGCGATCGCGCTGCCGGGCATCGGGATCGCCGTCTACAGCACGACCGGCGTCCCGCTCCACGTGTTTCAGATTCCCTTCACGAGCCCGAAGCTCGAGGTGTTCCGTCAGGACGGATACGACCACGATCGCCTGGCAACGCTCTACAACCTCAGCGGACGCCAGTATCTGGGCGTGGTTCACGAGCCGTCGTACAACGAGGTCCCGCAGGACGTCGGCGCCGCGGGGACCTACCTCGGGTTGACCGCGGGAAACATCGACGGCGACGTCGACGACGACCTTCTGCTCGCGGAGTCCGGCAAGAGCGGTGCGTGGATCTTCGACAACACGAGCAACGGCGCGGACCCGCCGCCGGCGACGACGTTCGTGCAGAGCGAGTACGTCAACACGGCGACCTTCGGCTCCTCCCTATCGGCGCAGGAGGGGGATCCCGTGCTCGCGGACTACGACCGCGACGGCGACCTGGACCTGCTCATCACCTTCTCGATGAACGAGACGTGGCTTCGCGTGATGGCCAACACGAACGTCGACGCCTCGCTCGGCAAGCCCACGGTCTTCGGCGGGCAATACGACTTCGTCTCGCCGCCGGGGCGCGGCGAGCTCAAGCTGAGGACGTCCGATCCGCGCCCGACCTATCCCGCGACGCACCTCGAGGTGGTGGGTTGGACCGTCGTCGACCCGAACCCCGAGAACGAATACCTCGATTCGACCGCGAAGATCTCGGAGTACGTTCCGATCGACGACGTGATCACCGGCGACGGAATCGTGATCGTTCCCGAGAGCTCGATGGTCACCGAGCACCTCTACTACCTCGAGCTCACCTTCGTCGAGCTCGACGGCCAGGAAGAGCTGATCACGGCGGCGCCGACCTCGGTCGTCCTCTTCACGTCGAACAGCGACACGAGCGAATGGCTCGAAGATCACCCCGTGTTCTCCTTCATCAAGATGAAGGGACTCCACAACGCCGTGGAAGTCCCCGAAGACGACGACGAATACGACCCGGACGCCGGCGACGACCCGGATGACCGCATCCCGCCGCCTACGCCCGGCGGCGACGACCCGCCCAACCCCGATGGCGGGGGTATCTGACCCGGTGACCGCCTAGCGGCGGCGCGCGACGCGCGCCGCCGCGGCGCCCAGGAGGACGCCGACGCCCAGGGCGAGGGCGAGGCCCCAGCGCGACGATTCCAACGGTGGGTCGGCCGGGAACACCGGAACCTGCCCGAGCCCGACCACGCCGACCAGCCCGCACCGAAACGGCGCGACCTCGGCGTCCGCGGCGACCAGCTCGCCCCGCGCGCGGCGCAGCGCCTCGGCCGGCGGCGCCCCGTCGGCGAGCGCCTCGTGCAGCGGCGCAAGCAGGCCCGTGACGTCGTCGTAGCGCAGCTCGACCTGTGAGACCAGGACCGCGCTCGCGCCGCCGCCGAGGAACGCGCCGCCCAGATCCGCCGCGCCGGCATCTCCCATGCGCGACGGCGCGACGCCGGAGCTGCACGCCGTCAGGAGAACGAAGTCGGCCGCCGGCAGCGTCGCCGCGTCCGCGTAGTCGATGAGCCCGTCGTCCGCCGACCCCGGCGCGAGCACGAGCCGGGCCGGCCGCTCGTCGTCGAAGTCGAGGAGCCCGTGCACGAGAAACTGCAGGACGCGCGCACCGCCGGCGAGCTCCGCGCGCAACGCCGCCAGGGTGGCCGCCCCCCCTTCGAGGGTGCGCGTCCGCGCATAGGGATCGCTGAAGCGTGCCGCGCGCGCCGCGTCCAGCTCGAGCGCGGAGAGGCCGTGCCGCGCCTCGACCGCCGGCGACGCGACACCGCCGACGAGGACCAGGTCCGCGGCCGTGGACGCGAGGCGCCCGCGGCGCGCCAGCAGAAGGCCCAGCGCGAGCGACGGGAGGTAGTCGACGGCGCGCGACTCGCCGAGGAAGCGCTCGCCCTCGAACGGCAGCCACTCGAACGGCAGGACGCCGAGCTCGTCGCCGCCGACGATCGTGATCGCGCTCCAGCTTCGGATCTCGTCCCTGATCTCGGCCGGGAGGAAGACGTCCGCGACCGCGTGCGCGAGCTCGCGCTCGCGCTCGACGATCCAGTCGCGGTCGGACGCGGGGACGTCGTTCGCGTAGGCGATCAGGTGGGAGACCCAGTCGCGGCGCGGAACGACCAGTCCGTCGGCCGTCGGCAGCGGCGCGTAGGCGGCGCGCGCGGGCCCGAGCGCGAAGACGTGCGAGACGCCGCGCGCGGGCAGATAGACGAGAAGCCCGCGGCTATCGCCCAGGAGCTCGCCGCGGAGTCGCTGGGCGTCCTGCGGCCCGATGCGGCTGCCGCGGGTCAGACTGCTCAGCGCATGGACGCGAAGAAGGTGTCCCAGGGCTCGCTCGACGCCGCGCTCTTCACCCTCGAGCTCGATCTCCAGCCGGCAGAGCTCGCCGACGATCGCCCGCCGGGTGGAGTAGTGGAGGAACGCCGTTCCCCCCGCGCGCCGCGGGGCTCGCTCCCACCGCTCGACGAGCTGATCGAGGGATGCCGCGCACCGCTCGCGCAGGGACCGCAGCTCCTCCGCCGGCGCGCCGCGCGCCAGGGCGACGCGCGACTCGAGCGCGACCAGGTCGGAGAGCTCCTCGGCGTACGCGAAGCGATCGGGCTTCGCGCGGAGCCGCTCCACGACGCCGTGCGCGCGCTCCAGCTCCGCCGCGGCGGCGTCCGCGTCGCCGGCGAGGAGCTCCGCCTCGGCGAGCCGCATGCGCGTGCGCAGCTCGACGGCCGTCGAGAGCGCGACCGAGAGCGCGGCGCGCAGCTCGGCCTTCGCCGCGTCGGTGTCCGCTTCCGGGAGGGCGCCGCGCAGGTGGGCCATGCCGGCGATGCTCAGCAGGTGGCCGCGCTTGTCGGGATACGCGTAGAAGAGCTCCGTGTCGCTCAGGAGCTCTTCGACCATCGCGAGCGTCCCGTCGTAGTCCCCCTGCGCGAGCTTGAGCGCGGAGACCGCGTTGACGTAGGCGGTCGCGATGTCCTTGGCCCGTGAACCGTTCGCCCGCAGCTCGCGCGCCAGCTCGTAGTGCCGCTCGACGAACGGACGCGCGCGGTCCGGCAGGCCGAGGTCGCGGTAGGCGCGCCCGCGCAGCCAGGCCACGTTGCGGCGCGTCCGGTCGAAGGCGGCGTCGCCGGGCGGGATCGCGGCCTCGGCCTCGTCGAGGCGCCGCAGCGCGTCGTCGAGCAGGCCGAGGTCGATCGCGTCGAAGGCGACCTCGACCAGGAGCATCGCCCGGTAGTGCAGGTCCGGATAGCGGTCGACGACGCGCGTCGCGACCGCGTGCGCCTCGGCCGCGCGGCCGAGCTTGCGCAGGCTCTTGACGCGCAACTGGGCCGCGCGCGCGAGCTCGTAGGGGACGTCGAGGAGCGCCGCGGCGCGCTGCGCCTCGGTGAGGAGCCGCACGCGCTCTTCCTCGTCGAGCTCGGCGTCCCGGGCGGCGGCGAGCTGGAGGGCGGCGATCATCCAGGCGTACGTCGCGTCGCTTCCCGTGTCGACCGCGCGCGGATAGAGCTCGGCGAGCGCCTCCATCGTCGCCTCTAGATTCTCGGCGTCGCCCCAATAGACCTCGTCGCGGAGCGCCGTCGCCTCCTTGCGAAGCTCTTGGGCCGAAACGAGGCCGGCGAGAAGGATCAGTCCGACGAGCGCTCGGCCGACGTGGAGAGCGCGTCGAACACGCGCGACCCTCTGGACCCGTCGTACACCTCCAGGGTCCAGCGGATGCGGTCCGGCCAGCTCGCCTCTTCTTCGGGATCGGGGGTCCATTCGTGGGCTCGCAGTCTCGGACTGGTCGTGATCTTCCCGTCCTCCCCGTGGACTTGTACCAGGAACCAGCCGCGCTCCGGCAACGGATAGCGCCAGCGGAAGGTCCCGTAGGTCTCCCCGGGGACGACCTCCACCGGCGCGAGGAGCTCCTTCTCCCCGCCCATCCGCGGCCCGCCGTCGTCGTCCTCGCCGCCGATCATCTTCGGGACGACGAGGAGCGCGACCAGCGCCGCGGCCGCGACCAGGAGGCCGAGCAACGCCCCCGGCCCGCCGCGGGCCTGGCGCTCCAGCCCGAGGTCCCGCAGGACGCGGCGGCGGAACTCCGCCTCGGCGGGTCCGAGCTCGATCGCCGCGTCGTCGTCCGCGAGCGCGGCGAGCTGCGCGCGCTCGAAGCCGCCCGCGGCATCCAGCTCGCCGGCCAACCCCAGGTGCGCCTCCGCGAGCTCGCGGCAGGCCGCGCAGGAGGCGAGCTCGGAGGCCTCGAAGCTCTCGCGCGGGCTCGCGCCGGTGAGGAGCTCGGCGAGGATCTCGTCGTGGCGGGCCTCGTGCTTCACGCTCCCCCCTCCTCTCCGGCGGTCGGCTCCGGCCAACGCGCCTCGAGCAGACCTCTCAGCTTCGCGAGCCCGCGGTAGTACCGGGTCTTCGCGGTGTTGGTCGGGACGCCGAGGCGCGCGCCGATGTCCTCGAACGTGAGCTCGTCGTAGTGCTTCAGGCGGATGATCCGGGCGGCCTCGGCGTCGAGGCGCTCGAGCGCGAGGTGCAGCCGCTCGTACTCGAACGCCCCCGGAGCCTCCGCCGCCTCGGGCTCGGGCGGGTCGTCGACTTCGTCCAGAAGTTGTGGAACGCGGCGGAGCTGCCGCAGCCGCGCCAGCACCTCGAAGTAGACGAAGCGGAACACCCACGACTCCAGCGCACCGTCGCCCGCGTAGTCGGGCAACTTGCGCCAGATCTGGGTCAAAGTTTCCTGTACCAAGTCTTCAAGCTCGCCAGCGTCCAGGGAGCCGCCGAGCCGCTTGTTCTGAAAGGCGACCATCCGGCGGACGCAACTCATACGTTCGAGGAACGCCTCCGCCGCGCCGCGCCTGCCCGCGAGCGTATCGCGGACGAGCTCAAGGTCGGCGTGGTGGTGGACCCTCTCTCCTCTACCGGTCTGCGACTCAGGCACGGGGGATGGTTTCAGAACTTCGGGGCGAAGAGAAGGCCGTCGACGCGCGAACCCGCGCGGGAGCCTTCCGACATTGTAGACGCTAGCGCCCGAGCGCGTCGCGGGTACGGCTTGCGTGAGCGGCGCGGCGCCTAGGCGAGCGCGGCGGCGCGCTCCGCGACCCACACGCCGAAGCGCTTCGCGCTCGCCTCGAAGCCGCCGTCCTCCGCCGCGTCGCAGACGGTTTCGTGGCCGTGGGCGACGCGCAGCCTGGCGTCGAGCTCCACCTCGCCCTGGAACGGGGGGACCGTCTCCAGCTTCTCGAGCGCGTCGCGCGCCGCTCCCACCGCCTGGTCGGCGGTGCGGTTGGCGCTGTCGGCGAGGTGCCGCGCGCTGAGCGGCGCGCCGGTCAGCTCCGCGACGAACTCCAGGAAGGTGCGACTGTTGCCGGGCCGCCAGTAGGCGGCGCGCAGGCTCGGGCCGATCCTCGGATTGTCGACCAGGTGCCCGTCGCGGGCGAGGAAGAAGTCGCGCGTCTGAAAGACCGCCATCTCCGCCAGGACGTAGCCGTGGTAGTACGCGCTCGCGTCCCCGGTGATCAGGTGCGGCACCGAGAGCACCGGCCGGGGGCTGCCGTCGTCCAGGAAGCTGAGCCGCCGCTCGACGGCGCGGATCGCGTCGAGCACGGACTCGGGCGTGAGCTCGTCGTCGGCCAGCTCGTAGAGCGCCTTCTCGGCGTAGCACACGGTGAGCATCTGCCGCACCTGAAGGGCGCGCACCTTCTGGCGCGCGCGAATGCCGCGCTCGACGAGCTCCCACGGCATCGGTTTGCCGTCGGCGTCGCGCGCGTAGCGCGCGCGCCAGTCGGCGTCGTCGAGCAGGCTGTCGAGGAACATGCTCTGCGTCTCGGAGAACGCGACCGAGGTCGGCGCGAACTCCTGGCTGAAGCACGGCGACGGCATGTCGACGTTCGCGAAGTGCGCGGCGTGGCCGCCCTCGTGGAAGAGCGTCTGCGTCGCCCGGCTGCCCGAGCCGACCATGCCGGGGATCGCGTTGGCGGTGAACTGAATGCGCGCGGGACGCCATTCCCCGTTGTCGCGCCAGGCGGGCACCGGCCCGTGCATGAAGCCGTTCTCGTACTTGCCCTTGCGGTCGACGAGGTCGAGGACGAGCTCGGCGCCGCGGTACTCGATTCCCATCGCCGCGAAGGAGCGGCCCCAGCGCTCGAGCGCGGCGTCGAACGGGAAGTACGGGTCCTCGTCGCGCGTCACCTCGCCGCCGGAGAGGTAGCGCAGGTTCCAGGACGTGACGCGCTCCGCGCCGTGCTCCGCCGCCAGCTCGTCGACGCCGCGTTGACCGGACGCGCGCGTGAGCTCCTCCAGCTCGTCGAGCAGGTCGAACACCTCGCGCTTGGACATGCCCTCCGCGCGGCGCACCTTCCAGTCGTAGTAGTCCTCCGCGCCGAGCATCTTCCCGAGGCGGTTGCGCTTCTTCACGATGTCGAGGAAGCCGTGCTCGAGCACGAAGCCCTCGATCGAGCGCAGGCCCTCCCAGGCCGCCCTCCGCAGCGCCTCGTCCGGCTCGCTCTGCAGCATGACGCCGAGCCTGACGCTGCTCGCCTCCACGAACCCGCCGCCCGGATCGGCGTAGCCGAGCCGCATGCCACCGCGCGCGACCGCGAGGCGCCCCTCGTCGGCGATGATCTCGTCCGCGAGCTCCCGCGCCTCCGCGCTGTCGATCGCGTGGGACGCGAAGGTGCGCTCCCAGCCGCGCAGCTCGACGAGGTCCTCTTCGCTCGGCTTGTCGTCTCCCTCGGCCCGCTCCGCCTCCGCGAGCTCCGCGCGCACGCGCGCGAGGTGCTCGGGGTCCTGCAGGAAGCGGTTGAGCTCGATCTCGCGCCGGTCGAGCTCCTTCTGCGCCGCGTCCGGATCGTCGGTGAGCCCCATCATCACCGCCCAGAAGGCGTTCTCCTTGGCGGTGTGGACGCCTTCGTAGGTGTGGTTGAGCTCGTCGAGGAACGCCTGGAAGCGCGAGGGCATGGGGTGGTCTCCGTCGTTGGGGGCGCTCACCCTACCGTAGGATGCGCGGCGTGAAGCTCCCGCGCCGTTGGAAGATCGTCGGCGCCGGCTTCGGCTCGGTGATCGCCGGCGGACTTCTCTGGATCAACACCGGCACGACGCCCTACCGCGCCGAGACGCTTCGATCCGGCTACGCACCGCCGGTCGTCGACGAGGACCTGGAGCTCGCGCGCGCCTATGCACCGTGGATCTACAAGGAGATCCACCCGACGCGCGGGCGGCAGGACCTGCCCGCACCGGTGGACTTCGACGGCGACCTGGACGGCGAGAACGCCTGGGAGCACTTTCCCGAGTTCGAGCTTCCGCCGACCGTGTACTACGCCGTCCTCGCGACCGAGACGCACTGGTTCCTCACGTATCACCTGTTCCACCCGCGCGACTGGACCGCGTTCGACGTGGGTCTGCACCTGACGCACGAGAACGACGGCGAGAACCTCCAGGTCGTCGTCGAGCGCGCGAGCGACGCGGTCGTGATGCTCTTCACGCAGGCGCACTACGGCGGCGGTGTGTACGTCCCGGAGGGTTCGAGCATCGCGAGCGCGGCGGAGGAGATCCGCGGCCCGCTGCTGCTCGTCGACGCGGAAGGCCGGCCCGACGCCGACGGACGCCACGCCGCCGTGTTCGTCGAGCGCGGCGGACACGGGATCTACGGCGCGCTCGACCGGCGCTCCGGGGTGACCGTGGCCGGCGACGGGCGGGCGGTCTTCGCCACGTCCGGGCGCGCGTTCCGGCCGGCGGCTGCCGGAGAAGCGGTCCGCGAGCCGGAGCTCGCCGGAGCCGAGCCCGTCCCCTACCGCCTGGAGTCGACGACAGCGCGGCTCTGGCCGCTCCTGCGCTCCGGCGCGCTGGTCGGCGAGGGCCGGCTCCTGGACGGCGCCGTCCCCTACGCGGACGCGCGCGTCTCCGTCGGCGTGCCGCGCTACTACGAAGCGAACCGCTTCAGCGGGCCGTTCGGTCCCGACCGCGGCATCTCGCCCTTCGCGGTCGACTTCGGCTTCGACCCGCCGCACCTCGGCGCGCTCTTCTTCGACCCGGCGCGGCGCTACGCGGAGTGCCTCGCGGTGCCGGAGCCGTGGAGCCTGGAGTACGAGGCGTATCCGTTCCAGACGCGCTAGGGCGCCGGCTCCTTGACGCCGTGGAGATACACGCCGCCGGCGATTTCCGCGGCGCGGTCGGGAGACACGCGGATGTCGCGCGGCGCGATCCCGTGCTCCACGTTCAGGAGATCGGCGATCGTGCTCGCGAAGAAGCGGTCGCGGGCGTCGCCCTCGGGCAGCCGCTGCGCGTAGGCGTACAACCAGGTCTGAAGCGCGACGTACGGGGTCTGCCCCGGCGCGACGCCGATCCCCACGGGCCGGAAGCACGCCGCGGCTTCGGCGAGACCCGACTTCGTCGTTCCGAAGTAGTGGTCCGGACAGGCGTGGTACGGCTGGAGGAAGGCCGAGTCGATGCGGACCTCGCCGCCGGGCCGGAGAACGCGGTGCAGCTCGGCGCAGTACGCGAAGGGATCGCGGACGTGCTCCAACACCGCGGCGGAGAACACCGCGTCGACGCTGTTGTCGCGGAACGGAAGCCGCTGGCCGTCCGCCACGACGTTGACGCTCCGAAAGGGAAAGACCTCGAGGTTCACGAGGTTCGGCGCGCTGAACTCGGCGTCGCCGGAGCCGCAGTCGAGGACGATCCCGCGCGGGTACTTGAGCAGGAAGTAGAGGAGGACCTTCTGCTTGGGATTCGGGGCCCAGCCCTCCTCGGGATGGAGCGGCGGCGGCGCCTGATCCCCGACCAGGAAGGAAGCCCGGCCGTCTTCGACCGGGAACCGCGCTCCGCAGGCGCAGGAGAGCCCCGCGTCGCTCCACGGGAGATCGCTCGAGCAGGACGGACACATGAGGGCTTCGCGCCAGCGGCCGTCCGAAGGGACGTCTATCGGGG
Source organism: Planctomycetota bacterium (assembly GCA_028278425.1). Classification (GTDB taxonomy): domain Bacteria; phylum Planctomycetota; class UBA1135; order UBA1135; genus JANQEJ01. The sequence goes on from JANQEJ010000078.1 coordinate 41,929, forward strand.
GAAAGCCGTCGACGCGCGCGAGGTCTACGTCGGTGGTGTGCACGAGGTAGTCGTAGACCTCGACGCCGCCACGGTCGTCGCGGCACGCGAAGAAGGCCAAGCCCGTCCGCGGATCGCGGCCGAGGGCGAACGGCAGGTCGTTTCCCAGGAAGCCGCGCAGGCCTTCCTCGAGCGTCGGGATCGGCGGAAAGACCGGGAGGTCGACGCTGCGCGTCCCAACGCGTTCGCCACCCCGGTCGAGCAGATCGAGCTCGACGGCCAGCGCGCCGCGCCCGTCGAAGGAGTCCAGCTCGAGCTGAGCTTCGTTCACGACGGCCCAGGACTCGCCCAGCTTGACGAGAACACAGTTCGACTCGGTTTCGTCGTCCAGGAAGAGCAGCCCGCGGCGGCCCGTCAGCGCGAGCCGCGCGACGGCCTCGGGCCTGGACAGGCGATACGCGAAGCGCTGAGCCTCCCCCGCCCATCCCTCCGCGCCGAACGTGCGCCGTCGTTCGAGGTGCTCGAGCACGTCGAATGCGTCGCGCATCAAGCTGGACGAGTGCGCGCGCTTCAGCCTTTCGGCGAGGCCCGCCGCCGCCTCGCGCAGGCGGCCGTCCCGGGCTTCGGCGGAGAGCCGCTCGTTCCAACACCACACGTCGAGGACCGGGCCGCGCAGCCGGGCGTACAGCTCGCGACCGAGCATCCCCTCGACCGGGCCCAGCTCGTCCCGGAGGATCTGCTCCAGGTCCGGATCGTGCCCCGCCTTTCCGATGAGCGTCGTCATCGCCCAAGACCATACCGCGGCGCGCGGACGTGAGAAGCGTCCGCGGCCTCGGCCTAGCGGTGCCGCGTCGGACCGGGACCGCCGACGTTCTGCGTCACCCCGATCAGGAGCGCGAGGTCGCCGGCGTCGTCGCTGAGCCCCACGGCGAGGCCGGCGTCGAAGAGAATGCTCTCGCCCGCGGCGAAGGTCAGTCCGAACGTCGTGAACAGGGCGTCGAAGTCCCGCTCGGGAACGAGAACCGCCGCGAGCTCCCCGAACGCGCCGATGCCGTCGTACAGGCGCCCGCCCAGGGCGAGCGCGAGCGCGTGCTGCGCGTCGACGCCGCCGCCCTCCGGCTCGCCCAGCGCGCCGAATTCGTAGAAGCCGTTCCAGCTCGCCTCGCCGAGCGAGCCCGTGACGATGCCGGCGGCGAACCCGTCGGGCGCGCCGCTCGAGACGTCGTCGGCGTCGCCGTCGCTCGGCACCTTGAGCTTGAGCTGCACGGCCGCCGACGGAGAACCGTCGCCCTCGTCGCGGAAGCGGTGCCGCACGCCGATCGTGGGATCGGCCGCGCGCTTCTCGTCGCGGGCTTCGCCGTCGATCTCCACGTACGGCGCCCAATCGAGGAAGATCTCCGTGCTCGATCCAGCGCCGTACTTCAGCGTGACCGGCGTGTTGACGCCGCCCTCGTCGTCGAGGACGACGCCCGCCTCGTATTCCAGCGTGCCCGGGTGCGTCGTCGAGGTGTCCGACGAGAGCGTCGGACGCTGGGGGCCCGGCGGCGCCGGCTCGTGGACCGCGGCGGCGCAGCCGGCTCCGGCCGACGCGAGGAGCAAGAGGGCGAGCGAACGGATGCGCAAGGCGCGGCGACGATACCGCGCGCGCTTACGAGCGGTCCAGGGCCCGGCCGAGATCCGCGATCAGGTCGTCGGCGTCCTCGATCCCGACGGAGAGGCGGACCAGGCCGGGCGGAATGCCCATCGCCAGGCGCTCCTCCGCGGTGAAGTGCGAGTGCGACATGTTGAAGGGCAGGCTGACCGTGCTCTCGACGCCGCCGAGCGAGGCGGCCTCGACCACGAGCTCGAGCCGCCGGACGAGGCGGAGCGCGGCCTCGTCGCCGCCCGGGACGACGAACGAGAGCATGCCCGACGTCAGCGCGAGCACGCGCTCCGCCACCGGGCGCGACGGGTGAGACGCGAGCGTCGGGTAGAACACGCGCTCGACCTTCGGGTGCTCGTCCAGGAACGAGGCGATCCGCGCCGCGTTCGCGGTGTGCGCCCGCATCCGCAGCGCGAGCGTCTTCAGGCCGCGGTCGAGCAGCGCCGCGCCGTCCGGATCCAGGCAGCCGCCCGCGCGCGTGCGCCAGTCCCAGCAGGCGGACGCGAGCGCGCCGTCCGCGCGGAAGGCCAGCGCGCCGCCGACCACGTCCGAGTGCCCGCCGAGGTACTTGGTCGCGGAGTGGTGCACGACGTCGGCGCCGAGCGCGAGCGGCCGCTGCGCGATCGGCGTGGCGAAGGTCGCGTCGACGGCGAGCAGCGCGCCGCGGGCGTGCGCGCGCTCCGCGAGCGACGGCAGGTCCGCCACCGCGATCGTCGGGTTGGAGATGCTCTCGCAGAGGACGAGCTTCGTCTCGTCGCGCAGCGCCGCTTCCACCGCCGTCGAGTCGCCGAGGTCGACGACGGTCTCGACGACGCCGAGGCGCGGCATGAGCTCGTCGAGGAGACCGCGGGTGCCGCCGTAGACCTCGCGGCCCGTCACGACGTGGTCGCCGCGCTCGAGCGCGGCGAGGAGGAGCCCGTGCATCGCCGCCATGCCGGAGGCGAACACCAGGACGCGCTCCGCGCCCTCGAGCGCGGCGAGGCGTCCTTCGACGACTTCGACCGTCGGGTTCGTCTCGCGGGCGTAGATGCGCGCCTCGGCCGCGCGGCCGGCGGCGCGCAAGGCGTACGCCTCGTCGTCGAGCAGGAACGTCGTGCTCCTCACAGTCGGCGCGACGAGGGCCTTCTCCCCTGCCGTCGGGTGGTGTCCGGCGCGGACGCAGAGAGTGTCGGGCGCGTAGTGGTCTTCGCTCGCCATGGCGGTCCTTCCAAGAGTGCCCGGAACGGGAAACGCGGTGCGCCCTACCGTAGCCGACGGGCCGGCGCTAACGTACCGCGCGATTGTCGTAGTACTCGCGCCCACGGACACCCGCCCCGATCCCCGCATGCCCGCCGCCCCGCTCATCGACTTCGACCGGCTCGCGCTCGACGACGTCGTCGCGAACAAGGACGAGATCCGCGACTTCATCATGCAACGCGGACGCTTCGAGATGCTCGACGGCATCGCTTACCAGAACGAGGAGGAGAACCTCGTCGTCGCGTTCACCGACGTGAGCGCGGACGCCTGGTGGGCGCCGGACCACATCCCCGGCCGGCCGCTCTTTCCCGGCGCGCTCATGATCGAGGCGGCGGCGCAGATGTGCACCTACGACTTCATGCGGCGGCGGCCGCACATGATCGAGACGTTCGTCGGCTTCGCGGGCGTCGACAAGGTGCGCTTCCGCGCCGCGGTCGAGCCCGCCTGCCGGCTCTATCTCGCGGGCTCGCCGTTCCGCATCCGGAGCCAGATGTTCACGTACCAGACGCAGGGCTTCGTGGACCGGAAGATGGTGTTCGAGGCCGAGGTCATGGGGATGGTCTTGTAGTCGCGGCTTCGTGCTACGATCCCGGCATGAGCCTTCTTGCCGGTCTCGTGCTCTGCGCTCCGGTTCCGCAGGAACAGCTCCCCGCCGCGCCGCGGATCAAGCCGCCCCATCCGCTGCTCTACGTCCCCTCCGTCGAGGGCTTGAAGCCGCCGACCTTCGAGGGCGGCCGCACCGAGTTCGAGATGGGCGACGTGGACGGCGACGGCAACGTGGACATCGTGTCGGTCGGCGACCACGGCTCGCCCTTCATCGGCACGGATCAGCACGGCGTCATGGTCTGGCTCGGCAACGGCCAGGGCGGTTTCTCCGTGGTGATGACCGGCGACCTCGGCTACGGCGGCATCGCCCTCGGCGACGTGAACGGCGACGGGCTCATGGACGTGGGCTATGGCGTCCACCACGACTACTCGAGCGACGACTTGGGCGACCAGTTGCTCGAGGTCGCGCTCGGCGACGGCACCGCCGCGAGCTGGACGCCGTGGGACGACGGCCTGGCGACCTCGGGCGAGACCTGGGGCATGTTCGGGACCGACTTCGGCGACGTGGACTCCGACGGCGACCTCGACGTCGGCTCCAACTCGTTCGGCTGCTGCGCCGGAACGCACGTCTACCTGAATCACGGAGACGGCACGTGGACCCAGTCCTTCGGGTTCCTCGGCGGCAACTCGAACATGGACTTCGTCTTCTGCGACTTCGACGGAGACGGGCATCTCGACTTCGCGACGGCCAACGGCACCGGGCTCGCCTACCGCGGCGATGGAGCCGGCGGGTTCGTGAACGCGACGGGTGCCCTGGCGACGATCGGGCTCCCGGTCCGCGGCCTCGACGCGGGGGACGTCGACGGCGACGGACGCGACGAGCTCGCCTTCGTCGACGGAGGGGTGGTGCAGGTGTGGAGCTACGTCTCCGGGGACCTCTGGGCTCCCAAGAGCCTCGGCCTGCCGCCCGGCGGATCGTACGACCTCGCGCAACTCCACGACCTGGACGTCAACGGGACGGTCGACCTGGCGGCATTCGGCAACGGCGAGCTCTCGATCTGGCGCGGCGACGGTGTGGGCGGGTGGTTGCCGCGCACGGGAGGGTCGCTGCCGGGGAGCGGCAGCAAGAACGGCGAGGCGTTTCGGGTCGGGGGAGACGTCGACCACAACGGGTTCGCGGACATGGTCGTGCTGCAAGAACAGGGTGGGGCGTTCTCGTCGGTGAACACCATGTATCTGCTGCGGGAGGCGTCCACGCCGGCGGTGCTGTCGATCGCGGCGGTCGAGCCGACGGCAAACCGCGTCTGGCGCGGCGGGCAGGTGCGGTTCGTGGACTGGCACAGCGGGGTGCCCGGCAGCGATGCGGGCACCGTGACGGTGGAGCTCTCAACGACGGGGACGGCCGGGCCTTGGACGACGTTGGGTGCGGGGGTGCCGAACAACGGGCGGTTGCAGGTCGTGGTGCCTTCCGCTGTCGATTCCATCGACTGCCGCGTCCGGTTGACGGTGCAGACCACGACTGGATCGGCTACGGCGTTTTCGAGCGCGTTTGCCATCGCCCCCTGAGAAGCCGCCGGGGTTGCCGTTCCTGTTGGCAACGGTGTCGTGTGAAGAAGGAGGAAGAGGCTCTGACGACGCGGGTTTGCCGGGAAGCGATTGAGGCGGTCCTGGCCGCGTCCGACGGCTCTGGAGCGCGAGACGCAACGGCCGGGCCTTAAATCGTTTGCCGGGCTCGAAGGCGCTTTCCCTGTACTGACTGAAGTAGGCCGCTTCGCTTCTGGAGTGCGAGCGTAGGGCACTTCCGAGTCCGCGCCCCGTGATTGTCCCGGCCTGAGCGGCCCGGGCGCGTCAAGCGTCGTGAAACACCGGCACCGGGGCGGCGCGACGCCAGGTCTTGTGGGGTGGGCACAGCTTGGATCCAGCTCGGTTCGCGTCGAATGTTCCGAGCAACACCTCTGCGAAGTACACCTCCCAACAGCGTTCAGCGATCGGCTCGAAGAGCACGTTCTCGTAGGCCAGGGCGCGAGGCTCCAACGCTGCACCCTGATTCTTCGGCGGTTTTCCTTGAGTCATCGAATATTACTGCCCATAATCTCCCCGTGAAGCGAGGGCGGCAACTCAACTTCTCCAGCCTCTGGCGCAAGAAACCGAGCGAGAAGAGGCGCGGGCGACCGCCCAAGGAGGACTCCGGCGTTTCGCACAAGCGACGGGCGGCGTTGGCGTCGAAGTATCCGGTGCACGTCACGCTCAAGACGAGGAGCGATCTTCCCCGCCTGCGGGCGATCGATCCCTACAACGCGATCTGTGCGGCGTTCGACAAGGGCAAGGAGCGCGCGGGGAGGCTGGCCAAGGGGCACTTCCGCCTCGTTCATTTCTCGGTCCAGAACGACCACCTCCACCTGATCGTCGAGGCGACGGACCGCTTGGCCCTCTCGCGCGGCATCCAGGGCCTCTCCATCCGCATCGCGCGGGGCCTGAACCGCCTCTGGGGCCGCAAGGGCAGCGTCTTCGCCGACCGCTATCACGATCGCATCCTCCGCTCGGCCCGCGAGGTGCGAAACGTCTTGAGCTACGTCCTCAACAACGGCCGCAAGCACAAACGCCGCATCCCC
>JANQEJ010000089.1 GCA_028278425.1 Planctomycetota bacterium
GGAGGTGCAATCTATCCCGCGCCCTTGGTTGCACACCTCTCGGCGGTCGAAGTAGCCGCTGGCGGCGATAAAGCTCCTCAGAACGAAGTTGCTGGGGTCCATTCGATTCCGGAGTCGACCGATGCGCAGGCGGACAATCTTGCGGAGCCGGTCAATGACGGACAAAGAGGAGGTTCAAGGCCTCCTGGTCACCGACTTGAGCCCGCTGAACGAGGGCCACGGAGGTGGTAGCGCTGGTTTCCGGTTCCGTCATTTGCTCCCAGGTCCGACAGGATCGGTAGTTTGGAGTACCCTAGTCTGCGTATCGCAACTTGCCTAGCCGTGGGAGAGAAGGTGAGCGAGGAGAAGCATTCGGATCTCAAGGACGTCTTTGCCGCGTTCGTCGCGATGGCCGACGCCGGACGCGATGTCGACTTCGAGCAATGGGTGAAGCGGCATCCGGAGGCCGAAGCCGAGCTTCGGAGGCTCTATGAAGCTTGGGAAGCGGCCGGACCGCTTAGAGCGAAACTTGAGCAGGATGCTAGCACGACCGCCCTCTTCTTCCGGCGCCATGCAACCGAGCCTCAGAAATGGGCCCCGGGCTTGAGTCCAGGAAAGGTCGTCGGGGACTTCCGCCTCGTCTCACTCATCGGTCACGGCGGGATGGGCCAGGTGTGGGAGGCCGAGCAGGAGGGGCTGGGAGGCCGCAAGGTCGCGGTTAAGTTCGTCCATCCGGATCGGGTCACACCACGGCACCTGGAGCTGTTCCAGCGTGAGGCCAGAGCAGGTGGACGGCTGAACCATCCGGGCATCGTCGGCGTTCACGCCTATGGTGAATCGGAAGGTCTCGCTTGGATCGCGATGGAGTTGGTCGAGGGCGGTTGGACTCTACGGGACTTCATCGACGACATGGCGCGACAGGCGGAGAAGCCTGAGGACTACGACCGCCGTGTTGCAGATTTCGTCGCGAAGATCGCGGACGCCATGCAGACGGCCCACGAGGCTGGCGTTATTCACCGAGACCTGAAACCTCGAAACCTCCTCATCGGTTCTGACGAGCAGCCAAGAGTTACCGACTTCGGGCTCGCTCGCATCACCGACGAGGCATCCATCTCCAAGACCGGAGACTTTGCGGGCACATACCACTACATGAGCCCCGAGCAGCTTGCCGCCAGGCGCATGGGGCTGGATCACCGTACCGACATTTTCAGCCTAGGCGTTGTCCTCTATGAGATGCTGGCCGTCCGTCGGCCCTTTGAGGGGGACACGACGCACCAGGTTGCTGAACAGATCTTGACTCTGAGTCCGCCCGACCTGCAGAAGATCCGGTCGCGCACACCACGCGACCTGGCGGTCATCTGCAACAAAGCGCTGGAAAAGCCGCGTGAACGTCGCTATCAGACGATGGCGGAGCTGGCCGCCGATCTTCGGCGCTTCCTGGCGAACGAGTCGATACGAGCGAAGCCTCCCGGACGGGTCCGCAAGCTCCAGCTCTGGGCGCAACGGAACCCGGCAAAGAGCTTGGCCTGCGCGGTGGCCGGGATTGCCTTTCTCCTAGTATCTGTACAGACCACGCGCCTGTCTACGTCGCACGCAGCTTTGAAGACAAAAACCGGTGAGGCGGAAGCCAACGCAGTTGCCGAGAAACGGCGCGCCGACGAGGTATTGCACCTCGCAGCACTCCAAGAATACGACGACCTCCTCGCAAGCGTGGGCGCGCTGTGGCCAGCCCATCCCGACAGGATCGGTGCTTTCGAAGACTGGATTGAGCGAGCACAAACGCTGGTCAACGACCTACCCACACACATCGCGAAGCGGGAGGAGCTGCGAGCGGAGGCCATTCCTCAGAGCGAGGAGGAGCGACGCGCGGACAGGGAGAGCCATCCGAACTTCGCGCGTCTAGCGCCTCTTCAAGCGGAGATTGACGCCAAGCAGGCAGCACTTGATCAACGGCGGGGCATCGCAGCCGTCAAGCTACCTGAGCACGACTGGAGCTCAGAGGCAGAGGATCCGCACAACTTGAACGAGATTGCCTGGGAGCTGGTCAAGCCGGGTCGCGTGACGTTTGGCGGCGAAGCACGTGGCCTAATCATGGCGCAGCGAGCGCTGGAGCTCGCCGAAGAGTCCGATGACAGTGACCTCGTTGCAAACTTCCGCGACACAGAGTCGCGCGCCTTCTTCGCGCTGGGCCGAGACGAGGAGGCGCTGGCAGCTTCCCGACAAGCGCTGGCGACGGCGACGGACGCGAGCAAGCAAGAGTACGCGAGCTACCTGCGCGACCTGCAGGGTTGGATCGCGGCGGCGCGAAGCGCCGAGGGGTTCCAAGCCGCGGAGAAGGAACTCGCGACCCTACGTGGGGAGCTCTCCCGCCTCAAGTCGTCGGTGGACGAGCGACGGGACTGGCGCTTCCCACCCGAGCACTGGGAATCGCGCTGGTGGAACAACCAGCTCACAAGACTGATTGAGTCGTTGGAGTCGCTTCTCGATCCGAAGACCGGCCTCTTGTCCCCGGCGGCCACTTCGGCTGAGCACGGCTGGAGTGTCCCGCGCCGTCTGGCGCTGGCGGATTCTCTGCGGAAGAGGTTTGCGCCGGGCGGAGAATTTGACGTGCGCTGGGAGCTTACGCTGCCATTGATCCGTGCGGCCTATCCTGGCTTGCAGCTATCGCCGCAGTTCGGTCTAGTACCGATCGGATCGGACCCGGCGTCGGGGCTGTGGGAGTTTTGGCACATCGCTTCGGGCGAGGAGCCGCGGAGGGATCCAAGGTCGAAAGTGCTGCTACTAGGTCCAGAGAGTGGACTCGTTTTCGTTCTCCTTCCAGGCGGACAGTTCACGATGGGAGCACAGAGAGATAATCCCAGCGGCCCGAACTACGACCCGAGCGCGGGTGTAGATCAGCGTCCACACAGCGTCAAACTTGCAGCGTTCTTTCTCTCAAAGTATGAGATGACACAGGGACAGTGGATGCGCGTCATGGGCATCAATCCGAGCCTGTATGTTCCGGGCTCGGAACCAGGAGGCATCACTCTCCTCAACCCCGTGGAACATATAGCCTGGACGGATTGCCAAGAAGCGCTCAGGAGGCTTGACTTGGGTTTCCCTACGGAGGCGCAATGGGAGTATGCCGCACGAGGGGGGAGCGAGACTCCGTGGTGGACGGGCGCCGACAAGGAGTCTCTAGAGGGAGCAAGCAATCTGGCGGATCTCTCGGCCAAGAAGGACAAGGTTCCGTGGGACGAGTTTGAGGAATGGTTGGAAGACGGGTTTGTCGTGCACTCGCCCGTTCATCGATTCAGTGCAAATGGTTTCGGTCTTCACAGCGTGCATGGGAACGTCGCCGAATGGTGCAAAGACGCGTACGGGAACTATTTTCTGAACGTAACTGTAGGAGATGGAGAGCGAGTCGTGACTCCAGTGCGGCACCGTGTCTTCCGTGGCGGCAGCTATGACTTGGTGGCTGGTTACGCACGCTCCGCCGATCGGCGCTCGGGCTCACCACGCGAAGCAAACGAGACTCGCGGGGTGCGGCCAGCTAGGCTGATTCATGATTAGTCAGGAGTTGAGCGGAGGGCGCCAATGAAGTGGGCATGTTGCTACGGCGTGTCCAGTGCCTGGTGCAGCCGCATCTGCAAACTGCATGGTTCAGTCGCGAGCATAGCTATGATCCTCTTGTCGGCGTGTGGAAGTGGCAGCTCTGGCGTGTTCCCGAATCCGCTCAAAACGTTGATACCGGACTTCTTCCTCCGCCGGGACATCCACCTAGGCGGTCTGCAGGTGGCCGACGCCCTGCCGATCGACTTGAACGAGGATGGGAGGCTCGATCTGGTGGAGGCGAACTTCTCCGACAACACTGTCCGCATCGCGTTCGCCGACGAGGACGGCGGCTTCGTGCCCGGGTTCATCCTTCCCACGCCGAACGCCGCGTGGCGTCTCGCGGCGGCGGAGATGAACGGCGACGGGATGACCGACATCGTCGTCGCGGTGGTCGACAACCCCGGCGGCGGCGTACCAGCCGTCGTCGTGTTCCTCCAGGAGTCCATTGGCGTGTTCGGCGACTCGCGGACGCTGGAGCTTGGCTTCGATCCGCTCGACGTCGTGGTCGTTCCGGCCAGCGGCATCCCCAACGGACCGGCGTCTGACCTTATCCTCCTGACGGAAAACAAGGGCAAGCGCGTCACCGGCGTGATCCTGGACGACGACGTACTCAAGGTCGCCGGCGCGCTGACCTCCGAATCGCTTGTGCTCGGCTCGCCCAACACCGTCGACGTCATCGACATGTTCGACGACGGCGTGCTCGACGTGATCGTCGGCGAGATCGAGGTGGACAAGGGCCTTCCGGACCGCGTGGTGGTCTACCCCGGTGGGGGAGGCGAGTTCATCGACGGCGACCTCGGCTTCGGCTCGCCACAGGTCGTGGTGCCCAACGCCGCGGAACCGATCGTCCGGACCCTCGGCGACCTCGACGGCAACGGGTTCGACGATCTCGGCGTCGCGCAGCTCGCGGACGATTCGATCCTCCTGGTCTACGGAGACACTTCCGGCTTCGGGGCGTTCGAAGGCTTTGACGCCGGTGGCCCGACCTCCTCCGTTGTATCGGGCGACCTCGACGGGGACGGCCCGCTGGACCTCGCCGTCACCGTGCTACTGACCCAGGAGCTGCTCGTCTTCCGCGGGTTGGGCATCGTGCCCGGGCCGTCCGGCGGCGTGTCCTTCGCCGCTCCGATTCGATTCAACGTAGGGCCCCTGCCGCGCGCGATCGGCGTTGCCGAACTCCTCCCAACGGGCAGTGGGCAGGACATCCTCTCGGTGAGCAACGAGGACCTGAGCATCCTCCAGGGCAACGGTCTCGGCAATTTCCGCGGCGCCCGCGGCTACCCCGTGGGCGAGGGCCCCGCGCTGGTCGAGTGCCACGATCTGGACGGGGACGGCGACAATGACGTGATCGCGATCGACGTGCTCCAACGTCAGGTCAGCTTCCTCGAGAACGTCGACGGGGACGGGACCTTCCAGCTTGTCACGGAGGTTCCCTTCACGATCCCGGCGCCCAACCAGCTCCCGGGCGGCTTCGACGTCGCCGACGTGGACGACGACGGCCTGCTCGACGTGGTGGTCGCGCTGAACTCGGTGGCCGAGGTGCACGTGCTGCGCAACCCGGGCGGCCTCAACTTCGGTCCGGCACCTCCCGGAGACGTCTACGCGCTCGGGTCCGGGCTCTTCGGCGTCGCGATCGGCGACGCTAACGGAGACGGCGCGCCGGACGTCTTCGTCTCGAGCTCCGGAGACGACACACTGCGCGTGCTCTTGAACGCCAACGATCCGAAGAGTCCGGGGACGTTCGTCGAGGAATCGCCGGTAGCGCTCTCCTTCAAGCCCGGAGCGGTGGTCGCGATCGACACCCTCGACCTCGACGGAGATCTAGATCTCGCCCTGACGGGCGACCAGGTTGGCGAAGGCGTCGGAGGCCCCGTGCTCGGCATCCTGGAGGGAAACAACACCGGCAACTTCATCGAGGCGGCGCTGCTCCCGGTCAACGCCGTCGGCGCCACGCTGCACTGCGGCGACTTCAACGGCGACGGTCTGTGCGACCTTGTCGCCGGCCAGCCGTCCCTCGCGAACGAGGACGTCCCGTACTTCCTGAACCAGGGCTCGTTCGCTTTTGAGGCGCGCTTCGTCGATCTCCCCGACGGGGACGGGAGCCCGGGCGCGGTGGACGTCACCGACGTCGACGGCGACGAGATCCTCGACCTGGTGATCCCGACCGGCGGCGGCGAGCTCCGCCTCGCCATCGGAAACGGCGAGGGCGACTTCCCACAGATCGACATCTTCCCCGCCGGCCTCGGGAGGTTGCCCGTTCCGCAGGGCACGAGTCATTCGTGCTTCGTCAGCGTCGACCTCGACGAGAAACCCGACCTCGTCATGGTCTCGCCGGAAGCCCCCAACCTCTGGATTGGGCGCAACGTCAGCTTGGCGATCCGGCAGGAGTGACCGCCGGCCCGGCTCGTCTTTGCCGCAACTCGGGCCGGGCCATCGAGCCTTTCATCGGGAGGAACGAATCTCGGGCGCGTCCGAGCCCTCCGTGATCACGACCCGCCGGTCGAGGGGCAGGTCCTCGAAGACCTGCTCCTTCCCCGTCGTCGGCCACGTCACGACGAGCCGGACGATCCGCTCGGCCTTGCCCAGGCCGACGTGCTGCTCCAGCGGGTTCGCGCCGAAGCTGCCGCCCGAGCCGACGTGGCGGTAGACGGTGCGCACGCCGTCGGGTCCCTTGGCGGTGACCGCGATGCGCGCGCCGATCGCCGAGCGGTTGGACGTCGCCCCCACGAGCTTCACGCCGATCCAGCGGCGGTCGAAGCCGGGGTTCCTGAAGAGCGCGTCGTGGTAGCGGTCGCCCTCGTAGGCGCCGCCCATCTGCTGGAAGACGTCCTGGTCGCCGTCGTGGTCGAGGTCGGCGAAGGCGACCGCGTGGCCCTTCTGGAGGTGCCCGAAGCCGGCGCTCATCGTGACGTCGGCGAAGCGCTTCCCGTCCCGGTTGAGGAACATCAGGTTCGGCACGACGCTCGCGAAGTCCGGGCCGCCGGTGCCCAGGTAGAAGTCGAGGTAGCCGTCGTTGTTCAGGTCGCCGTAGTTGCAGCCCATCGGCGACATCGGCCGGTCCAACCCCACCTCCTCGGCGAGGTTCTCGAAGGTGCCGTCGCCGCGGTTGCGGTAGAAACCGCACCGCCAGGTCCGCGGCAGATCGTCGCTGGCGCCCAGGTAGTAGGCGGCGACGCGTCCGGGCGGGTGCGCGTAGTAGGAGACGAAGAGGTCCAGCGCTCCGTCGTTGTCGTAGTCCCAGAACCAGGCGGGGTAGCTCGGCCGCGGGTGGTTCACGCCGAGCTCGTAGGCGACGTCGCGGAAGGTCCCCTCTCCGTCGTTGCGGTAGAGCCGGTTGTCCTTGAGGAAGTTGGACAGGAAGAGATCCGGGTCGCCGTCCGCGTCGTAGTCGCCCCAGGCGACGCCCTTGGTGTATTCCCGGTTCTCCACGCGCGCGGCGGCGGCGACGTCCACGAACCGCGGCGCGCCCTCGCGGCCCGGGCCGTCGTTGCGGAAGAGCTGGCACGGGGCGTCGAGGGAGTGGGTGCTCTCGTTGCCGACGAAGAGGTCGAGGTCCCCGTCGTTGTCGTAGTCGGCCCAGGCGCCGGCCTGCGTCGGGTAGTGCTCCGTCCCGAGCCCCTCGGCGAAGGTCACGTCGCGGAACGTGAGCCGGCCGTCCGCGCCGTTCTCGTTCCGCAGGAGCGAGTTCGGGTGCAGGCCGTCCTCTTCGAGCCAGGCCCCGCGCAGCACGAGGACGTCGACGCGGCCGTCGTCGTCGTAGTCCGCCTGGACCATGTTCAACCCGCCGCAGAGCCCGCCGAGGCCGGCGGCCTCGCGGCACTCGCGAAACCCGTCCGCGCCCTCGTTGAGGAACAGCCGCGGCTCGTGCTCGACGTCGTGCGACGACGTCAGGACGTCGAAGTCGCCGTCGCCGTCGAGGTCGTCCACGACCACGCCGCCGGCGAGGCTGAACGTGTCGAGCCCGAGCTCCTGGGAGACGTTGCGGAACCTCGGGAAGTCCAGCTCCGACTCGAAGCGGGCCGGGTCGATGCGGTGCTCCTCCGGGACGTCGTCCGGATACCGGTCGAGCGTCATGTGCGTGAGGTTCAACAGCCACTGCGCCAGGTGGTATTCCGGGTGGCCGGCGGGAAGCACGTCGAGCAGCTCGGTCAGGTAGCCGATGGCCGCCGTCGACCCCGCCGGTCGCGTGTGGATGGCGTTCCCCTGCAGCGGCACGATGCAGCTATCGGGATTGTTGAACTGGCAGCAGTTCTGCGTCTCGGCCCGGCGCAGCGACGCCACGGCCAGCGCGCGCAGGAGCTCCGCGCGCTGAGCCGCGGGCGCGTCGTCGGGAAGAAGGGCGTGCGCCTCCTCGAGATGGCCGATCGCGTTCTCCTCCAGCCCGAGGTTCAGCTCGGCGAAGCCGAGGGCGTACAGGATGTCCCCGCGCTCGCGGGACGGATCCTCGGGATCCAACGCCGCCAGCTTCTCGGCGAGCGCCTGGACGGCGGCGTCGCCCTGGAACTCGCTTTCCGAGATTCGCTCCGCGACCGCCCGCAGGAGCTCGCGCATGTCGGGGTCCTCGGACGTCGCCGGCCCCGAGACCAGGGCCAGGCCGGCCAGCAGGCACGACGGGGAGCCGTGCATCCAGGAGAGAGATGCGTTCATGGCGTGAGAGCGCGTTGTCGGAGCGGCGGCCGCGGCGCCGGGCAGCGGCCGCCCGAAGCTAGAGCACGCAGTCCGTCACCTTCTGGCACGGTCCGACCCCGTCGCCGGCGAGCCTCGCCCCCGTCTCGGGGTCGTAGATCGTGTTGCCGGCCTGGACGACCTGCATCATGCCCAGGTCCTCGTGGTTGAGGATGTGGCAGTGCAGGACGTACTTGCCGTCGTAGGTCAGGAAGCGCGTGTTGATGTTGACCCCGGCCGGGCTGACGGACACGACGTCGCGCCACATCCAGTTCGTCGGGTCGTTCGGGGCCATCGGGTCGGTGTCCACCTTCTCGCCGATCACCTGGAAGGGGTTCAGGTGGATGTGGAACGGGTGCAGCGAGCCGAGGTTGTTGGCGAGCTGCCACTCCTGGACCGCGCCCAGGGGAGCCGTGTGGTTCACGACGTTCGGATCGAAGGGCTGGCCCTGGATCGTGAAGACCTGCGGGATCTCGAGGCACGAGGCGCCTCCGCAGACGCTGCCGGCGGCGCCGAAGTCGACCACGTCCGGCTTCAGAACGGCGTTGAAGATCGGCTTCAGGTAGCACGTCCGGTCCGGTCGCTTGGGGAGCTTCGTCGGGAGGGTGTCGTTGACCGGCGGGCCGAACGGGACGACGAAGGCCAGGTCCTGGTCGACGCTGGCGAGCACCTGGGGGTCCGCCGCCTTGCGCACGTTGAAGAAGCTGAAGGCTCCGATCGGCGGGAACTGGACCAGGAAGTCCGCCCGCCCGCCGGGCGCGAGCTGCCACGTGGTCTTCGGCTGCGGCGCCTTGTCGTAGAAGGTGATGCCGTCGACGGCGATCAGGTGCATCGGGACAGGGTTGTTGGCCGCGTCCAGCAACTGGATCTGCCCGAAGCCGCGCGGCGTCGCCGTCGCGTTGATGAAGCGCCAGCGCTCGACGCGCCCGGGACGCACCTTGAGCGTGGGCTGGAACAGCCCGTTGACGGTGAAGGCGCTGACGAAGCTCGGCGGGAGGCACGAATAGCAGAGGCTCGCCTGGGCTCCCATCTGCTCCTGGATCAGCCAGATCCGATCGGGCTGGTCCTCCTTGAGGATCCGCTCGTCGTCGTCCTCCTCGATGATCAGCCCCCCGCAGAGCGCGTTGCCCGAGCTGAGCTGGATCGCCACCGAGCCGTGCTTGTGGGCGTGATACCAGTAGGAGCCCGGGGCGTGGAAGTCCGGGAGCTGGATGCAGTACTTCTGGATCTCACCCGGCTTGATCTCGAGCAGCACCTCGTCCGAGGCGATGAGCTCGCCGTTGTTGTCGAGGAACGCCGCCGGAGAGACGTGCAGCCCGTGCGTGTGGAGGTTCGTCGTGTTGAAGCAGTGCGGCCGGTTGTGGTCGAAGGGCACCGTGCAGCACGACGGGGTGACGACGTCGGAGGTGCAGCAGTTGTCGAAGTTGTCCGGGTTGCACTTGTCCTTCGGCAGCTTGTTGATGAGCTTGAGCTCCATCAGGTCGCCGCGGCGCATCTTGAAGGTGGGGCCGAGCCTCAGGCCGTTGTAGCTGCGCGCCACGTCCTTGAAGGCGTTGCCGGTACACGACAGCACCTCCTTCTCCTTGCCCTCGACGTTGAGCTTGTGGGAGAGGACGCCGTTCTGGGACGACACGACCGGCGGTTCCCAGAAGGGAACGAAGGCCACGCCCTGCGGCGCGGCCGGCGTCTTGGGCCGGATGTAGGGCAGGCCGGTCCTCCACGCCTCGCCGGCGCGGCCGTGCCGCCCGAGGACGGCGGCGGCGGCCACGCTCGAGCCGACCACCAGGAGCTGGCGGCGGCTGACGGGTCGGGGAGCAGGCGTCGAGACTCCTTGCTCGGGGACCTCCTGCACGGGCTTCGGATTCTCGTTCTTCATGGAAAGAGACCTCGTCTTGTCAAGGAAACGGAAGGACGTCCCCGCAGGGGGTGGAGCAAAGAACGGGCGTCAGCACAGGAAGATGAACTTCCCAACCGAGGGGACGCCCTTGCAGTTCAGGATGAAGAGCAGGTAGTACCCGCGCGGAGAGTGCGGGTACGGAGAGGTGCCGCCGGGCGCCGTCGCCGTCACCCGGTTGTTCGCGATGTCGCGCGTGAACAAGAGCTCCAGTGCGCGCTGCTCCGAGTCCGTGTTGTGCGTGTTGGAGACGGGGCGCACGAGCACGACCTTGTCGATCTCGGTCGCCTGCGGCGTGCCGATGTTGAAGGTCTGACGGTGTTCCACCACCGCGGGAGCCGAGGTGATCCTGGGCCGCGGTCCCTTGAACAGGTACGGCGGGCTGTAGACCTCCATCGTCTTCTCGAGCGGGCCGGCGATCCCGCCGCTGGCCAGCACCTTGCCGCTCGGGAGCAGCGCGGCGGCCGAGTGGTAGCCGCGGGCGTACTGAAGGCTGTCCTGCCGGATGAAGGTGTTCGAGCAGGGATCGAAGAGCTCCGACGTGAAGCTGCCGGTCAGCCCGTTGTTGCCGTGGCTCGCGCCGCCCCAGAGGATCGCCTTCCCGTCGGGAAGGATGATGCCCTGGCAGTGGTTGCGCGGCTCGGCCATGTCGGGGAGCCGCGTCCACGGATCCCCCACCACCAGGTCCTCGGCGTCGATGATCTCGGCGGTCACGCTGACCGGCGCGGGGTTCTGGGCGCCGCCGAAGACCGCGATGCGCGACCGGTACTCGACGGCGGGGTCGTCGTCCCGCGACGTGAACTGGAACGACATGGCCTCGGTGCGGTTCGAGAACGCCAAGGGCGCCAGGTCGAACCACGTGCCCGTCGTCGGGTTGGTGAAGTCCGTCCACTCGAAGAACTGCGTGAGCGGCGTCGGCGGGCTGCCGGCGAAGCCCGTGCGCGTGAACACGATCTGCCCGTTGCCCACCTGGTGGAGTCCGGGATACAGGGGGGTCCAGAAGAGCTCCGACGAGGCCCCCGGCACGACCGTGAACGTGTTCGTGACCTCGTTGTAGATCTCCATCGGCCCCACGGTTCCGCCGCCGCCGCTCTGGGTCCCGCCCACGATCAGGAAGTTGGGATAACCCAGCGCCACGACCGACGGGTACCAGCGCTCGAAGTTCATGTCGCTGATCCGGGTCCAGACGCCGTTCGTGCCGGCGAGCGGATCGAAGATGTGCGCCTGGTCCGAGTTGAAGTTCGGCCCGCCGCCGCCGCCGCCGACCGAGAGGATCCTGCCGTCCGACAACTGCACGGTCTGGCTGCACCACTGGGAGACCTGGGGATCGTTGTCGGGATCGAGGAAGATCGGGTTCGCGAGGTCGCTCGGATCCCACTGCGTGGTCCGCACCGAGTTGGTTTCCTCGAAGAACATCACGAGCCCGTTCTTGAGCAGGATCGTGTTGACCGGAGACCAGGGCGCCTCGTAGGGCAGCGTGTCCCACCGTCCGAACGTCGCGGGTCCGAACTTGCAGTGGAGAATCGCGAACGCGGAGAGGTAGGCGCCCCAGACGGGTTGGAGCTGCGCCAGCGACGTGAGCCCGGTCGTGGCCTCGAATCCCTTTCCGTCGCCGTCGCGGATGTTGATGATGAGCTGGGCGGCACCCAGCTCCAATCCCGTGTCGTCGGCGAGCGCCTGCGCGGAAGGCGCGTCGTTCAGATACTCGAGGATGCGATCCGTGGTCTTGGGATCGACCATCTTGTCCCAGTCGCCGGGTCCCGGCTTGGGCTCCGCCGCGGGTCCCAACTCGGCGTGCTCCGGCGTCAGTTTCTGCGCGAAGCCGCGCGTGCCGAGAGCGATCGTCGAGAACGAAACGAGAACGAGGACCAGGGTCCGCAACATGATTCTTCTCCTCCAAAAAAAGAACGACCCGTGACGGGCTTCGAGCAACGTAGAAACGATCCGCTGGTTGCGCGCCAGCTCCCCGAGCGTACGACGGCTTCGCGATCCGTGGGCAAAGAACCGCGAGTCTCAGAACCGGGACGACGGCGCGCGACCGCTCGGAAGGCGAACGCCTAGAAGGTTCCGATCGTGCAGTCGAGCGCGTTCGTCAGCGCGATCGTGAAGTCCGCGGCCGTGCTCGCCGCCTGCGCGCAGAACGAAAACCCCGCCAGGTTCACGTCGGACGGTATCGGGATCTGAAACGGCGTCCCGGGCGGACTCGACAGGATCGGTCCCGGACTGGAGACGTCGCACAAGAGCGTCCCCAAGGGAGGGACGAACAGGTTCAGTTGTTGAGGGGACAGCGCGATGAAGTCGAGCACGGGAACGGGCAGGATCGGCGTCACGACCGGATCCCAGACGGCGCCGAGGAGCGGAGGGCTCGACACGCCCGGGAGGAACGCGACGGGATTCGGGGGCACGCCGGCGCGGATCACCTCGCTCGCCGGCGCCGTGGTTTCCAGGAAGAGCACCCACACGGCTCCGTGTCCCGTGCCTCCGTCGCCGTCCTCGGGCGCGCCGACCGCGAGCTCGCCGACGCCGTCGCCGTCGAGGTCGCCGAGGGGAGCGAGCGCGGTCCCGAAGCGATCGAAGCGGTCCAGGTCTCCGGTGAAGCCGCCCTGCGTCTCGCTGATCTTCCGGTGCGCGCGGACGGTTCCGTCCGCCGCCAGAAAGAGGACCCAGACGGCGCCGTGCTCGGCGAACGCCGTGATGCCGCCGTCGTCGTCGTCGGGCGCTCCCACGCCCAGCTCGCTGAGACCGTCGTTGTCGAGGTCGCCCAGCGCGGTCAGCCCGCGGCCGAAGCGGTCGAAGTCGTCCAGGTCGCCGTCGAAGCCGCCGATCCCGTCGCCGATCTTCCTGTGCGACTTCACCGTCCCATTCGCGTTGAGGAAGAGGATCCACACGGCGCCGGGGCTCGGCGGAACGCCCTTGTGCCCGAAGAAGCCCGCCTCCGCGGCTCCGACCGCAAGGTCTCCAACGCCGTCGCCGTCCAGGTCTCCGAGGAGCGCCGCCGAGTAACCGAAGAAGTCGGCGTTCAGGAGCTCGCCCGTAAAGCCGCCCGCTGTGTCGCTGATCTTCTGGTGCGACTTCACCGTGCCGTCGACGTCGAGGAAGAGCATCCACACCGCGCCGTGCTGCACGCCCCCGTCGCCGTCGCCGGAGGCGCCGACCGCCACGTCGAGCGTCCCGTCGCCGTCGTGATCGCCGAGCGCGGCGACGGCGCTGCCGAAGGTATCGCCGTCGTCCAGGACCCCCGTGAACGCGCCGTCCAGGGCACTGATCTTCTGGTGCGACTTCACCGTGCCGTCGACGTTGAGGAAGAGGACCCACACCGACCCGCGCGCGGAGCCGCCGTCGTCGTCGTCGGGCGCTCCCACGGCGAGGTCGACGACTCCGTCGCCGTCGAGGTCGCCCAGCGCCGCGACCGACGAGCCGAAGACGTCGCCGTCGGACAGCGTCCCGGCGAAGCCGCCGGCGGTGTCGCTGATCTTCTGGTGCGACTTCACCGTGCCGTCGGCGTTGAGGAAGAGGATCCACACCGACCCGCGCTTGAACCCGCCGTCGCCGTCGAAGTGCGCGCCGACGGCGAGGTCGACGACCCCGTCGCCGTCCAGGTCCCCGAGTGTCGCCGTCGCGAAGCCGAAGAAGTCGATGACGTCGAGCGTCCCGGTGAAGCCGCCTTCCGTGTCGCTGATCTTCTGGTGCGAGAGAACCTGGGCGAACGCAGGTTGGGCGACCGCCACGGCCATTCCCACCAGGAGCACCGTCGCCCACCGCCGACCCGACGGAACGTTGCTTGTGGTCATCTGAGTTCCTCCAGGTGTGTCGGAACCGCTCTTAGAACAAGGAATAGAAGCGTAGCACGCATCTCCGCGAGCGCCACGTTTGCGGGCTGACGTGCCGAGCGGCTTGCGGCATACTGGTCCCATGCGTTGGCTTGTATGGAGTTTTGGTTTGGCGGTGCTTCTCTTCTTCGCGGGCGCCTGCGCGGCTCCTCAGGCGCAAGTCGATCCACAGCCGGAAGCGCAGAGCGATCCGGCGCCCCCCGAGGACGTCGATCCGTCGCGACGCGCCGAAGGCAGCGAGGGACGCGGGTTCGTCCTGTACCGTCCGCACCCGGACCCGATCGTTCTCAACGAACCCTTCGAGGTGGAGCTTCGGGTGTTCGAGAACGGGAGCTCCCCGCGGCCGATCGAGGGCGCGGACGTCTACGTCAGCGGCTGGATGCCCGATCACCTGCACGGGATGGTCCTCCAGCCCGAGACGACGGAGCTCGGAGGCGGCATCTATCGCGCGCGGGGTCTCCTGTTCCACATGCCCGGCCACTGGCAGATCTTCGTGGACGTGGTCGTCGGCAGAAAGCCCGAGCGGGCGACCTTCGAAATTCGGCTTTGAACGAGAAGCGCGCAGCTCGCTCGCTGTTGGTCGTCGCGGGCCTGCTCCTGGCCTGCCGCGCGGCCCTCGACTCGAACCACGCGCCCGCTCGCTTCCTGGAAACGACGCCGGTGGAAGCGTCAACGCGGGACACCGAGCCGGTGAACGCCGCACCCTTCGCCCATCCGTTCGGAGACGACCAGCTCGCGATCATCCTCGCGATGGGCGACCTCGGCGAGCCGCCCGCCGACCCGACGAACGCCGTCGCCGACGATCCGCGGGCCGCGCGCCTGGGACAGTACCTGTTCTTCGACGAGCGCCTGTCGGGAACGGGGAAGATCGCGTGCACGTCGTGTCACGATCCCCGCGGCAACTGGACCGACGGCCGCGAGCTCGCGTCGGGGCTCGCGCAGCTTACGCGGCACACGCAGTCGCTCTGGAACGTCGCCTACAACCGCTGGTTCTTCTGGGACGGGCGCGCGGACACGCTGTGGTCCCAGGCCCTGATCCCGCTGGAGGATCCGCGGGAGCACGGCGGCAACCGGCTCGCGTACGCGCACCTGATCCACGGCGATCCGGAGCTGAAGACCGCCTACGAGCGGATCTTCGGCCCGCTCCCCGACCTCGCCGACGCCGATCGCTTCCCGCCCGAGGGCCGCCCGGTCGAAGACGACCCGCGACATCCGCACCACGTCGCGTGGACGGCGATGGCGGAGGAGGACCGGGCGCAGGTGAATCGGGTCTTCGCCAACCTCGGCAAGTGCATCGCGGCCTTCGAGCGGCGCATCGTGTCCCGCCGATCGGCCTTCGATCGGTACGCCGCCGCCCTGCGACGCGGCGACCCGGAGGCGCCCGCGGACTTTCCGCCGGCGGCCGTCCGCGGGCTGGAGCTCTTTCTCGGCAAGGCCCAGTGCCGCAACTGCCACCACGGGCCGAACTTCACCGACAAGGAGTTCCACAACACGCTGGTCCCGACGCCGCTGAGCATCCTCGACGGCGGGAGGTTCGATGGATCCAAGCTCGTCAAGCAGTCCGAGTTCAACGGCGTGGGACCCTACAGCGACGATCCGACGGGGGAGGCCGAGCTCAAGATCCGCTACCTCGCCATCGACGGACACGACCACGCCAAGTTCAAGACGCCGAGCCTGCGCAACGCGGCGGTCACGGCGCCCTACATGCACCAGGGGCAGTTCGGCACGCTGGACGAGGTCGTGCGCTTCTATTCGACGATGGAGGGCGCGCTGACGCACACGCAGCATCACCCCGACCCTCTCATGCAGCCGCGCAACCTCACCGAGGAGGAGATCGCGAGCCTGGTGGCCTTTCTCGAGACGCTCGTCGACGACCGGGTCCCCGACGAGCTTCGCTCGCAGCCCGCGTCGCCGGTCTTGGATTGACGGCGCTCAGGCGTCGTCGCGCGGCACGAGAATCTCCTGTTCGCCCGCGCCCTCCAGGACGCGGAAGCTCGTCGTCGAAGCAAGCCCGTTCGGCTCGAAGACCTCGAGGACGAAGTCGCCGGCGGGAAGCCGGAGGGTGAAGCGCTCGAGGTCCGGCCGCGTCCACGAACGCAGGCCCATGTCCCACAGCGGCTCGTCGGCGCCGTCCGCGCGCCAGACCAGGCGCAGCGTGGAGAGTGCCTCGTCGCGATCGAGGAAGCGGAAGCGCACGGCGCGGCCGGTATCGAGCTCGAGCTCGACCCTCGCGGTCTCGCCCGACCGCACGCTCGCCCTCGCGGTGGAGAGCACGACGCGCGGATCCCACACCGCGACGGTGTAGGGCCCGGCCGCCAGCTCGTCGATCACGGCGACGCCGTCGGTGACCTCGGCCGTCCGGAGGAAGTCGCGCGACGCGGAGGTCAGGTGAACGACGAGCCCGTCCAGCGACGCGGAGTCCGGAGGCGACGCCCCGAGGAACACCTCCAGGCGTCCGACGCCCCCGGGCGCGACGAGGCCCAGGTCGAACTCCTCGCCCGGCCCGAGCTCCACGTCGCCGAGGGAAGCGTCCCCGTGGCCCTCGATTGACGCGACGACCTCGTACCTCCCAGCGGGGAGCGGATGGAGGCGAAAGCGACCGCCCTCGGAGGAGGTGCCGAGCCGCCGCGTGTATCCGTCGCGGGTGAGCTCCAGCGCGACCTCCGCTCCCCGCGGCTCCGCGGACCCGACCAGCGCCCCGGCGGGTTGGGCATAGGGAAGCTCCGCCTGCACGAAGGGCCAGAGCCCACCGCGCTCGACCTCGAGCACGGGGTGCGGCCAGCGCGTCGCGGAGTCCCAGACGCGCAGCCGGGAGGCGTCCGGCGGCGCTCCCCGAACCGCGAAGCGGCCGTCCTCGTCCGTGAGCGAAGCGGCCTCGACCCCGGAAGGGGAGCCGACCGTCACGCGCATGCCGCGGGCGGGGTAGCCGGCGAGGTCGTACACCACGCCGCGCAGGGCGGGTGCGTCCACGGTCGCGCTTCGCCCGAGGACGAGGCGCGTGTTCCGGATCGCACCGGCGCGGAGCGAGATCGGCAGGTCCGCCTTCTCGTCGTCCAGACGCGCGTGGAGGATCCCCTCCCCCGCGGGGAGTGCGCGGAGCTCGAAGCTCCCCCGCTCGTCCGACGGGACGATCTCCTGCGCCCAGATGGGCCCGGAGAAGCCGGTGCGCGGCGGGATCACGGCGCGGCTCTCGAGCCAGACGCTGGCGGCCCACGCCGGCGTTCCGTCGGCGTGCTCGACGACGCCGGATAGAACGGCCTCGGGGAGGAGCTCGATGACGAGCTCCTCCGCGCGGGGAGTCGCGCGAACGCAGGCGATCGCGAAGCCCTCCTTGCCTACCCAGATGGGATGGACCAGGCCTTCCTCGAGGCCGTCGAGAAAGAAGGTCCCGTCCTCCCGGGTCCGCGTGGACCGCGGGGGGATCCGTCCCCGCAGAGTCGAGGGGCTCGTCGAGCGCAGGCCTTCCGCTTCCAGCACGTGTCCCGCGAAGAGCCGCGCACCCGGGACTCCGTTCCCCCGCCGGTCGACCACGCGGCCGTGGACGGCGCCGCCGCGGACCGCGAGCGTCAACGTGACCTCCGCGACGGTCCCGGGGGATCCCGCGACCGACTCGAGCGGGGAGCTTCGGTAGCCGGACGCACGCGCCGCCAGGACCGACCCGGGTACGACCGCGGCGAGCGCGAAACGTCCGTCCCCGTCGGTCGAGGCGACGTCGTCGCCCTCCTCGACGCGTTGGTTCCGCCCCCGCGCGAGCCAGACCGTGGCCCCGGACACCGGGGCTCCGCGCGCGTCGAGCACGCGTCCGCGCACGTCGACGCCGTCCGGAAGAGTAAGGGTGACCGCCGTCCGAGTCCCGGCATCCACGGTCACCACTTTCGAGACGCGCTGCGCCGCGAGGACGAGCGTTCGGCCCGGACGAACGTCGTCGAAGGAACAGGTCCCCTCCGCGTCGGTACGCGCGGTGCGCAGCGTGAGCTCGTTCCCCTGACGCACGTGGACGGGAAACCCGGCGCACGGAGAGGCGTTCCGCTCGAGCACCACGGTCACGTCGAGACCCGGACCGCCGGCTCCCGCCGCCGGGGGCACCGCGGGGCGTCGCGTCGCGTCCGGAGCGTTCCCCGCGTTCGAGAGCGGAGCGACGGCGGCGT
The DNA here is from genome assembly GCA_028278425.1 of Planctomycetota bacterium. GTDB lineage: Bacteria > Planctomycetota > UBA1135 > UBA1135 > JANQEJ01. The sequence goes on from JANQEJ010000089.1 coordinate 18,111, forward strand.
CCGTCTCCTCCCCGCCCCGCCCCGCGGTGGAAGCGCCGACCCGCCGCGCCGGCTCCGGCGCGGCGCCCGACGTCGAGCCCCACCAGGCCAGGCCGGCCACCACGGCGGAGACGAAGACGAGGGCCGCGGCGAGAAACGCCGGGCGGCGGGACGACGGGCGGGCTTGCATGCGTCGGCCTACCTCGAGATCGTGACCGGGATCGTCTTCCGGAGGCGCTCGACGCCCTCCCCGCCACCGCCGCGGGGATAGGGAAGCGTGAACTCGACGTTGGCGACGTACAGCCCCGGATCGAGGTCGGGGAGGTTCCCCTCGAGGCGGAACGCGTGCTCCGTCCCGGCATAGGACGGCGAGGACCCCCGTTCGATCAAGCGGAGGTGCGTGCCCTGCAAGTCCACCGTCCACTCGAGCGGGCCCACCGCGCCGTCGAGCTCGGTGACGGCGACCACGTCGAAGGGCTCGATGGCGTTTCCCGCCGGTCCGCGCCAGTGCAGAACGTCCGGCTCCGTGTACAGCGGACCCACCGTCGTGATGAGGATCGGGATCCGGAGCGCCTGGGTTCTCCCTCCGGCCTCGGCGACGACGTCGAGATGCTCCTCGTTCCGACCGATGAGCATGCCGCTCGCGGAAACGGGAAGCCGCACCGACTCGCCCTTCCCGAGCGTCAGCTCCTTCTTCCCGCGGTAGACGAGGCACGTGCAGGAAGGCACGACCGTCGCGATGCGGACGTCGCCGGAGGTCGCGTTCCTCACGGACACGTCCAAACCGCGCGAGCCGTTGAGCTGGACGTCGAAGCGGTACTCGGGCTGAGAGCTCTCGATGAGCAAGACGTCGCCCCCTTCCACGCGCCCGCAGCCCGCCAGAAGCGCGAACGAGACGGCCAGAAGGAGTCCGGCGGCGGGTACGATCCGCCGCGCGCGCCGCAGGCCCACGCCGACCACGAGCAGGAGCGCCGCCGCGCCGCACGCGGCCGCGAGGAAACGCCCGGCGGATCCGCCCTCGCTCCAATCGATGGGAACGACGTACACGCCGAGGGGACTCAGACCGGCCAGACCGCCGGCACCGACGATCTGCAGCTCGTTGGGAGCGGACCAGACGCGGAACCCGCCTTCCTCGTGCTTGCGCGCGACCGCGAGGTGGCCGGCCTCCGGGTCCGTGCCCAGGAACACGAGAAAGGGCCGGTCGTCGCACCGCTCCTCGATGCTCTCCGTCCGGACCGCGCAGTACTCCAAGCCCCCCCCTTCAAGGCAATCGACGACGTCGGACACCGGGAGCCGGTCCCGCGGATACGCGTCGAGGATGCTCGCGAAGGTGACTTGCTCGCCGGCCAGCCGCCGAAGCACGGTGAGCCCCATCTGCGAGCAGTAGCGTTCCTCCATGTCGAACGGCGCCATGGGAAGGACGAGGTGCTCCAGGAGGGCGTCGTCGGAGAGACCGGGCCAGCGGGCGCCTTCGGCGCGTATCCGTTCCCGCGAAGCGGCGAGGATGGACCGAACCTCCTCCCGCAAGACGCGGTCGACGTTCATCGAAGGGGCGCCCCACTGCGCCGCTCCGCTGAGCACGTCCACGGCGCCCTGGGCCAACCGGTCCCCGCCCACCCTCGAAGCGAGATAGGTTTCGGGAGTCGCGAAGAAACCGACGGCCCGGACGAGATCGAAGATCGCGCGGCCGTCGAGGTCGAGATCCGGGTCGAGCTCGTGCTCGATCTCGAGCGTGAGGAACCCGTCGCCTTCCAGGTCCGGATAGGCCCCGAGGTTGATCCGATAGTCGAACGCGGCGGGGATCGCTCTTCCCGCGGACGAGACCCAGGCGGTGGGAACGAACTCGTCGTGGATCCCGTACAGCTCCGTTCGGTAGGCCTGCCGCACGATCCTCGGCCCCGGGGCGAGTTGGACGTCGAGCTCGATCCACGGCACCTCCTCCGCCGCGCGGACGTTCAGGAACTCGGCGCTGAAGTCGGGGTTGCAGGGGAAGCGCAGGCGTACGGAACCCTCGCCCAGCTCCCTCGCGTGGAGCATCTCGGTGGACCTGGCGTACGCCGCCATGGCGGCGAGCGGCGTCACTCCGACGTAGCCGTGAAACTCCTGGGGCCAGACCTGGACGTCGAAAGCCTCGAATCGCGGAAACAGCTTGGAGTGGTTGTTCGGGAAGTTCACGCGCACGCCGCGACTCCCCGCCCAGTAGAAGGCGACGAACGGCCGCTCGGTCTCCCCGCCCGCCGAGAGGGAATCGGCGAAGGCGATGGCGCTGATCTCTCCGGCCGACCAGCGGCCCCCGATCTCCTGGGTATATCCGGCCGCCTTCCCGCTCCGCGCCAGCTCGTAGAGCGGGCGGTAGGGATGCCGGTCGGAGAGCGACGATTCCGCCTCCCCTTCCAGGCGCACGCCGACGACGCGCTGGCGCACGGCGAGGTCCTGCTGGGAGAGCTCGAAGAGAACGTCGAGCGCGGCCTCGGCCGCAGACCGGTCCCCGCTCTGCGACCAGAGGGGCGTCCCCGACGACAGGAGGATGAGGCCGGTCGACAACGTGATGAAGATTCCGTGGTTTCGCATGACTCACCGGACGGGAGGAAGTGAAGGGAGGGCGGGGGGACGCCGCGTGCGCGGCGGCCCCCCGCCCGGGTGCCTACTGGCAGTTGGAGTCGATGCAGGGTTGCGCGGTCGTCGTCGGAAGCCCGGCGCAGTTGGGCTTCGGATACCGGATGACCACTCCGCAGTCGACGAACGTGGCCAGGACCGTGCAGGTCGTCTCCGGTTCGGTCGGCCTGCACTTGTCGGTCTTGGCGTCCACGGTGCAGCGGACCTGGGCCAGGCAGTCAAGGCAGTTGTCGTAGTCCTTGATGCAGTCCAGGGTCTTGTCGGCCGGGACCGGGTCGATCTCATCCTGTCCGGCGAGGAATGCCCCCGCCTCGGCTTCGGTCAGGACGGCGAGGTCGTTCGCCTCACCGCAGACCGCGAACAGGGCCAGGAACGCCAGGCCCAAGCTCGCGAACAAACTCCTTCTCATCTTTGGATCTCCTTCTCCACGAGGGAGTGCTGGAGGGTGCTGGGCGGAGTCGCGGCGCCGGCCGCTCGGCCGCCCTTCGGGGAAAGTTCAAACCCGCGGCCCACCTGGGCCGGGGCGTACGTCACGGTGTGATAAGCAGCACAATCGAGCGCTGAATGCGGGCGCCCTCTCCGCGCCGGAATGTGATCGATGTGGTGTAGGTGCCGGGCGGACGCTGCGGCAGGCGCGCGCGGAAGGGGAAGCGCGTGACCCACCCGACCAGCGCCGTCTCCTCCGTCGTCTCCCCGAGCTCGAGCGCGATCCCGTCGTCAGCCTCCCAGAAGAGCTCGACGGACTCCCTCCGCTCCAAATGGGAGAGCACGGAGAAACCCGGGACCCACTCCCCCGCGCGCCCGGAGAGTTGCAGCGCCTTCGGCTCGGTGAAGAGGGGCGGTCCGGTGATGACGAGCACCGGCACCCGAACGAGCTCCTTCGCGCCGGACCCGTGCTCCGCGAGGAGAAGGATCTCCTCCTCCTTCATCCCCGTCTTCAGACCCTCGACGAAGAGCGGGATCCGCGCGACGTCACCCGATCCGAGCCTGACGCGCTTCGGCATGGCTCCGATGCGGATGCAAGAGCACGAGGCGCGCCAGCCGCTGACGGTCAACGCGGCCGAGGTCGGATTCCTCACGCTGACGACGGCCTCGATCGTTTCGCGCAGGGGGACCCGCAGACAGGCGGGGCCGGGCACGCTCTCGAGGGCGATCGCGGCGCCGGCGGCATCCCCGGCCACCAACGCGACGCCCGCCTCCCCCCGACAGCCGAGCGCTCCTCCCGCCAGGAGCAGAATCGCGACCAACCTTGTGATCGTCATCGTGGTCGAAGCGACCACTGCGAGAACCGGTAACCAAACAAGTCCAACCTCCAAGAGCTGACGGCCGAGCGTCGCCGGTGGCAATCGACCGGCGAAGTCCTGATTCACCCCTTCACACGCACGCTTCCACGGTTCGGCCGCTCTCTTTTTCCGCGACGCTCGGTCGCCGACTCAAAACCGTGACCAGAACGTCGCTTGCGTCGATTCCCGTCGGGAGGACTCCCGACGGAAGCGCGAGTCCTATCCGCGGGAACGAGGGATTCCGTCAAGGGGGAGAACCCTCAACGCATCGTCGTGCGGCGACGAGCGCCCGACGCCGCCTTCGCGAACGATCCACCGCGACGTTCCGGAGCGCACGCCGCGGCCGTCGGCTCCCGCGGGAAATCCCGCAGCTCGCTCTTGGCGAGCTTCTCCCCCCAAGCCGCGGAACGCTTGGCTAAGATGACGGGCTCCCTGGTTAGACCGTTTATCCCTCAAACCACGTTTCACTTTTCTTGGAGGAACGAATGCTCCGCCAACCCGCCGCGGTTGCGCTCTCCGCGACCGCCGTTCTCTTCGCGTTTTCCGCCACGGCTTCGGCTCAGAACTTCAAGTATCCGACCAACTGCAAGATCACGGCATCGGGCGAGATCAACACCAACGCCTTCATCGGCGCGACCGCTTTCGTCGCGTTCGACTCCGACACGACGAGCCTGAACGCGAGCTTCCCGATCACGTCGTCGTCGTCGATCTACAACTTCTTCCTGGCCGACAGCTTCGCGGAGCTCTTCCAGACCTTCAGCGACCTGGGGTGCATCACCACGGCCGCCTCGTCGGTCGCGGGTCAGACGAGCCACGAGATCGTGGCGGACACGTCCCAGATCCGGCTCCAGATCAACACCGTGTCGGTGCACTCGGCGTCGATCACGCGTCAGTTGCCGGCCGTCGGGCCCGGAGGTCCGGTGACGGCTTCCAACCAGTACCAGATCCCCCAGCTCAACAACCTGACGCTGACGCTTCCGTTCAACGTCTCGACGCCGACCATCACCCCCGCGACGATCAAGGTCGCCTTCGACCTCTTCCGGCAGGACTCGACGATCACGACCGGATCGATGGTCGGAGCCTGGGAGATCTTCGCCGACGCCAACGGCAACTGCGTCCTCGATCCGTTCGAGATCCAGCTCGGCGGCGCCGCCGGCATCGTGTTCCCGAACGGCACGTTCGTCGCCCCGTCGACGAGCTTCGCCGCCCCGGCGGGCTCCTACATCCTGAGAACGCAGTACTTCAACAACATCGACCTGTTCCAGTTCTCGCCCGACTGCACGACCTCGGTCAGCGCGGGCGGGTTCATGGTCGACGGCTTCAACCTGCGCATCAAGGTCGGCTGACCCCCGCGGCCGGGTCCATCCGCTCCGCCCGGGCGGATGGACCGTCCTTCCCTCGCGGGCGCCCAGCGGCCCCCTCGAATCGGAGCCGCCGCTTCGGCTGCTATGATGGAAGCCCGTTTCGCGCCTCCAAGACGAGGGAAGAACCATGGGATCGATCGCTGCCGCAAGAAAGGACGAGGTCCTTCGGGGGAGAAACCTCGCGTTGCAGGAGCTCGCCACGGGCGCGTCGCTCGAGACGGTGCTCGTCGCTCTGACGCGTTCGGTCGAGGATGCGTTCCCCGAGGTGCGCTGCTCGCTGCTCCTGCTCGACGAGGAGGGGAAGCTCCACCACGGCACGGCCCCGCGGATGCCGGAGTTCTACACGGAGGCGATCGACGGCGTGGAGATCGGCCCGAACGTCGGCTCGTGCGGGGCCGCCGCCTACACCGGGGAGCGGGTGATCGTCGGCGACGTCATGACGCACCCCAACTGGGAGTCCTTCCGCGAGCTGGCGCGGGCGGCGGGCTTCCGCGCCTGCTGGTCGGAGCCGGTGCTCGGATCCGGCGGCGAGGTCCTCGGCACCTTCGCCATGTACTACGACTCGCCGCGGGAACCCGACGAGGACGAGCTCGACTTCATGCAGGCGACGGCGCACCTCGCGGGCATCGCCATCGAGCGCAAGCGCGCGGAGCGGAGGCTCGTCGCCAGCGAGGAGCTCTTCCGCCAGCTCGCGGAGAACGTGGGCGGCGTCGTGTGGCTCACGAACTGGGACGCCCGGGAGGTGCTGTACATCAGCCCGACCTACGAGACGATCTACGGCAGGAGCTGCCAGAGCCTCTACGACGACGCGACGAGCTGGTCCAAGGCCGTCCACCCCGACGACCGCGATCGGGTCGTCGCGAGCTTCGCGAACGAGGCGGAGCGCGGCCGCTTCGACGAGGAGTACCGCGTCGTGCGCCCCGACGGCTCCGTGCGCTGGATCCACGACCGCGCCTTCCCGATCCGCGACGCGAACGGAGCGGTCTACCGCGTCGCGGGCATCTCCGAGGACGTCACGGAGAAGAAGCTCTTCGAGCGCGAGCTCTGGGAGGCGCGCGACGAGCTCGACGAGCGGCGCAAGGCACAGCTCGAGTCGCTGACCTCGGAGCTCTTGCTCGCCGAGGAGCGGGAGCGCCAGCGGCTGTCCCAGGACCTGCACGACGGGCTCAACCAGACGGTGTCGCTCGCGCAGATGAAGCTCGCGCGGATCCGGGACCGGGCGAAGGGCGAAGAGCGCGAGGCGCTCGACGAGGTCGCCGACCTCATCGGGCGGGCGAACCGCGCGGCCCGCTCGCTGACGTTCCAGCTCAGCCCCCCGGTCCTGCACGACCTGGGGTTCGAGGCGGCGGTCCAGTGGCTCGTGGAGGACATCGAGGAGTCCCACGGCCTCGACATCCGTCTCGAAGAGCTTCCGGCCCCGCTGCCGCTCGACGAGAAGGTCAGCATGCTGCTCTTCCGCGCCGTGCGCGAGCTCCTGATCAACATCGCGAAGCACGCCAAGGCGAACAAGGCGAGCGTGAAGGTCTTCCGCGAGGAGCGGATGGCGCGCATCTCCGTCGAGGACGACGGCGTCGCCTTCGACACGGCGGTCGTCGGCAAGCGCGGCATCGGACTCTTCGGCATCCGCGAGCGGCTGAGCCACCTGGGCGGCAGCATGAGCATCGAGTCGGAGCCCGGGAAGGGAACCGCGGTCACACTGCTGGCTCCGCTCGCGCGGCAAGAGGCATGAGCGTCCGGTCGACCATCCGCGTCCTTCTGGTCGACGACCACCAGATGATGCGCGACGGGCTGCGCAAGATCCTCACCGACGAGGACGACATCGAGGTGATCGGCGAAGCGGACGACGGGCGGGGCGCCCTCGAGATGGCGGGCAAGCTGGAGCCGGCCGTCGTCATCATGGACGTCGGGATGCGCCAGATGAACGGCATCGACGCCACGCGGCGGATCCGAGAGCGCTGGCCCAAGGTCAAGGTGATGGCGCTCTCCACGCATTCCGACAAGCGCTACGTGCTCAACATGCTACAGGCGGGTGCGTCGGCCTACGTCCTCAAGGAAGCGGCCAGCGACGACCTTCTTCGCGCCGTGCGGACCGTGTCCCAGGGGTTGACGTACCTGAGCCCAGAGATCGCGGGCATCGTCGTCGACGGTTGCGTGAGCCCGTCGATCCCCGAGGAGCCTTCGGCGTACTCCCTGCTCGCCACGCGCGAGCGCGAGGTGCTCCAGCTCATCGCCGAGGGTCGAACGTCGAAGCAGATCGCGAACCAGCTCGGGATCACCGTCCACACCGTCGAGTCCCACCGGCGCAACATCTCGAAGAAGCTCGACCTGCACAGCGTCGCCGAGCTCACGAAGTACGCGATCCGCGAGGGGCTCACCTCGCTGGAATAACGGCGCCTTCCCGGGCCCCGGCCCTACCCAATCTCGCTCGCCGAAATCCCCGATAACCGGGATAGCATCGCCTCGGGGAGATCCCCTACCGTCCAGGAAACGCCGGTTCGTTCCCAGAGAGAACCCGGCACGCTTCGGGCAACACGGCTCGAGGGGGAAACGAATCGCGGCCAGCCTGAAGGCCAAACGAGGGGAGAAGAGAACGGGCCCTGGACGCCAGGGCCCGTTCTCGTATCTCGGCGGTTCACCCGGCGGCCGACGGCCGTCCCGCCGCGGGCTCAAAGCCAGCCCGCCTCCACCAGCTTCGAGCGGATGGCTTCGGCGATGAGGGCGTGACCGGCGATGTTCCAGTGCCGGTCCGGTCCGAACACCTCCACGCCCGCGGCCAGGGCATCGTCGACCAGCGTCCACGTGTCCAGCACCTCGATCCCGGCGTTCTGCAAGCGGCGGGTCGCGACGGCTTCCCGCGGATCGGGCAGCGCCGCCTCGGCCTCCCGGGAGTAGGCCGCCACGACGAGGAAGCGCGCTCCTCGCTCTTCGCTCCGCTCCGCCATGCGCCCAACGAGCGACGCGAAGAGCTCGATCGGGGAGGTCGCGGCCTGGACCTCGGCGAAGCGAAAGTCGTTGACGCCGCGCCGGACCAACCGGAAGAGCGCCTCCCCCACGTAGCTCCCCGTCCGCAGACGCACGTCCCAGCTCGGCTCCGCCGGGACGAACTCCAGGCGGCCTTCCTCGAGGGTGTAGTAGGGCTTCGGCCAGTAGTTGGACCGGTCGTTCATGTTGTCGTCGAGGTCGTTGCCGAGGTACGCGACCAGCACGACGACGTCGGGGTCGTAGCGAAGCCCCTCCAGCTCGAGCACGCGCAGCTCCTGATCGGTCCCGTAGGCGTTGACTCCCAGGTTGACGACCTCGAGGTCTTCGCGGGCCTCCTCGAGGACCTCCGTGAACCGCTCGCCGTAGTCCACCGAGGACGCGAAGGTGAACGAGTCGCCGAGGACGACGATCCGCGTCGTGCCCGGCGGCTTCGCGTAGGTCGTCTCGGCGTCCCGCCAGCCTTTCGAGTTCGTCGTCGCCGGTTCGGTGGCCCCCCAGAACGCGCTCCGCTTCTGCACGTTCGGGAGCATCCGCCAACCGAAGTCCGGATCGAAGGTCATCCCGCGCTCGCGCAGCGTTGCGTGCGCGTAGACGCGCAGCCCTAGCTCAAGCGCCACGACGAGCGCCAGGCCGACCGCCATCAGCGCAAGGAGCTTGCGCAAGCGCGGTGTGCGGGAAGCGAGCACCCTGTCCCGATCCTCCCGCCTTTCCAGCCGATGCGCAAGGCGCGCGTCGGCCGCCCGCCGCTCCGCGCTCCTACAGGCGCTCGCGGGGGTGCGGCGGCGCGCCGGGGAGGTAGTCGTACGCCTCGAGCTCGCCCCGAAGCCCGCGGAGCAGAGCTTCAAAAACGACTTCGTTCGCCATCGGCAGGTAGTGGTCCTTGCCGGGCATCTCGTGGTGGAAGTAGTCGAAGGGGACGCGCCCGTGCCGATCGGCGTCCTCCAACAGCGCGCGCTTGGACGAGACGAACGGCGCGCCGAGCTCCTCGAACACCTCGTAGAGGAACGGCTCCTGCCAGCCGTACGGCCCGACTTCGTGCATCGCCATCGTTCCGTGGAAGAGGACGAAGAAGTGCTCGAGTCCGCGCGCGACGAGCTCGCGCCGGATCTCCTCGACGAGGCGCCGGTTGAGCGCCTTCGTCCGCTCCACGCGCGCCGCGTCGCCGGTGAGACGTAGCGCGATCCTCCGGGGCACGACGCGCGATCCGAAGAGGAGGTAGCGCCACGCGTAGGAGCGGATGCCGGCCGGGTTCGCCGCGGCGTACTCGGCCGCGGTCGCGTGCTCCGGCGGTCGCAGGACGAGATCCCCCTCCGCGAGGATGAACCTCGGCTTTGGAAAGTGGCGCAGCGGCAGGTCGCTCCGGTCGAGGTCGTCGTCGACGAGGATCCCGACGACGACGATCGGGTCGCGTTCGACGAAGCGATCGATCGTGTCGTTCAGCAGGAGGTAGATCTGCCTGACGCCGTACCCGTCGACACCGAAGTTGACGAGGACGTGGTCCCCGGCCAGGGCGGATCGCTCGACGATCCCCTCCCAGCAGTCCACGGGCTCCGTCGCGCAGCGCACGAACGAATCGCCGTAGAAAAGGATCGGTCGCCGGTCGCCGAGGCGCGCTTCGGCCTCGTGCCGGCGGGAGCCGGGCTCGATCCCATCCCGCGTCCAGCCGAGCTCGGCGTCGAACAGGGGGTGGCGGACTCCGCTCTTCTTGGGCGCGAAAGTCGCCTGCAGAACGTACGCCTCCTCGCTCTGCCAGTGGGTGAAGTTCCAGTCGGCCCGGAGCGAAGCCCCCCACCGCTCGGCGAGGTCGCCCTCGCCGAACAGAAGGAACCGCAGCGCGCCCTCCGCGAGGAGGCACGCCGCGAGCGCGGACGCGCCGCCGACCAGAAGCGCGCGGCGCCGCGAGAGGCGTCGTCGGGGACCCAAGCCGCTCCATCATGCAGCCGGAGTCGCGGTTTCGCCCGCTCGAGGAGGACCGCCGCCCCTTCTCAGGGGAGCGCGATGCGGAAGGACAGGCCTTCGGTCACCTGCACGGGACTGGGACCGAAGGGCTTGGCCACGAACCACTGCGTGAAGAGCGTCGTGCCGGGGGGCAGCCCGGGCGGGATGGGCGTCGGCGCGGCGCCGTTGCCCGCGGCGTCCGTCCCGATCGTCGCGATGTTGATCGGCGTCGGAATCGGCGCCAGGTAGGACGGCACGCCGAGCACGATGAAGGGCGGGCACGCGAAGGCCCCGTTCAGGAAGAGCAGCGCCGGCGCGAAGGCCACCGCGCCCGTGATCGTGTGCGTGAAGGCCGGCCCGGGCGTGTTCGACGCTCCGGTGGAACCCATCGTCGGCGGGACGAGTCCGTCGGGGTCGAAGGGTGCGCCGTACGTGATCCCGTGCGCGGCGTAGGCGATACCGGCCTGGGGCACCGGGTTCGGGAAGCACGGCGCACCGGGAGGCGCGCCGGGGAACGCGAAGGTCGGCGGCGCGGGAGCGCCGCCCGGGAGCACGCTCGCGATCACGAAGCCGTCGGAGACATAGAGGTGTCCGGGCCCGAAGGGCGAGCCGTCGTCGACCGCGACGCGGAGGATCGGCGGGAAGGGGCCGAAGCACGGTCCGGGAGCCACGGGATAGGGGCCGAACGGGCCGGGAGCGCCGCCCGGCAGGACGTCCTGGATGAAGCCGCCGAGATCGCTCACCCAGAGCACGCCGCCCAGCGGATCCCAATCGATGCCCGAGAGCGGCGGGCCCGGGAAAGGCACCGGGAAGGGGAGCACGGCGAAGGGGATCAGCCCGCCGCACAGCGGGATCGCCGGCGGCGCGACGGCGTAGACGAGCGCTCCACCGTCGGTGCTCCAAAGCAACCCCGCCGCCGAGTCGAAGCCGAGCCCGAAGACCGGCGCCGGCATGAAGAACGAATCGACGAACACGCCCGCGGCGGTGTAGACCTCGACCAACCCGCCGTCGCTCAGGTAGACGAGGTCGCCGACCGAGTCGTACGCCACGCCGCCCGGCTGGCCCGGAATCGGCGGGCCGATCGGGAAGACCGCGGGACAGCCGACCGCGATGTTCGGGAACGAGGAGACGAGGGGGCCGTTGGGGTAACCGCACACGAAGGGGTCCGGCGGACCCGTGAACTCGTCGACGACTCCGATCCCGTCCCATCCGAAGAGGGTCTGGGCCGCGACGTGGTTCGCGAGCGAGAAGGCGAGCACCGCCAGCGCGGCGGCGGTGACGCGTCCGAGAAGGGGTTGGGAAGACTGCATCGGTGTTCCTCCTTGCAGGTTTGCCGGCCGACGCCTCTCTGGAGAGAGTCGAGCAAAGGATCTCTCGGGTGCCCCTCCAACGGCCATACGCCGTGGCGCGCAGAACGGATCGGCCGCAAGGCGAGCTTTGCGCCCTACGCACGCCGCCGGACCGGCCTCAGCACTCGTTCGTATACGGCCCCGACGGGGCGGAAAAGAGACTGCTCGACTGGAGGTTAACCATGCGCCGCTCGACGATCCTTGCCGTCCTCGCGTTTCTGCTCCTCGGCCCCGGCGGCTTCGTCGGCGTGGACGGCGACAACCTCTCGCACACCGGGCTCGAGAAGGCCGGCAAGATCCGCGTGGACAAAGGGAGCTGCCGCGGCGTCGCCATGGGGACCGAAGGGATCCGCGAGGGCGTGATCTTCGCCAACCTCCTCGACCCGGCGTCGCCGAGCAACAGCCTCGTCCACCGCGCCCCCGATCCCATGACGAACCGCTACCGCTTCAAGCTCGGCAAGGGCCGCGCACGAAAGACGGGAGAATCGCCCTACAAGAAGTCCCTCGAGCAGATGACCTTCGCGCCGCGGACGGTCGTCTAGCTCGCCCCTCGAAAGGAAGTGCTTCGCGATGAAGTTCACGCTGCCGGTCTGCCTCTTCGCCACGGCGCTGGCGACGAACGCCGCGGCTCAAGCGGCGCCGCAGGAGCCGCAACGCCCGAGCGACGAGTTCCTGGCCGCGCTCGAGCGCGCCTGGGAGCGGACGAGCATCCACGCGGACTTCCGGCTGCGCGGGGAAGCCAACTTCAACCTCGACGACAAGGACGGCCGCGAGCGCGCGCGCATCCGCGCGCGGCTCGGCGTCAACCACGACCTGACCGACGAGCTGGTCCTGGGCGCGCGGATCGTGACCGGCGACCGCGACGATCCGAACTCGTCCCACATCACGATCGGCGACGGCTTCGACGGCCTCGAGTTCACGCTCGACCGGGCCTTCCTCAAGTACAGCCCGGACTGGGCGGAGGGCACCTGGGTGACCGGCGGCAAGTTCTCGCACGGCTTCCAGTCGACGCCGATCTACGGCGAGCTCGTCTGGGACGGCGACGTGCAGCCGGAGGGCGTCGCGATCGGCCACGGCTTCGGCGAGGTGGGTCCGATCGACGCCCTGGACTGCCGCGCCGGCTTCTACACGACGCTCGAGAACGGCGGCGGGAGCGACGGCTACCTGGCGGTCGCCGAGGTCCGCGCGAAGGGAAAGGTCGGCGACGAGCTCGGCTCGACGATCGCGACGGCCTACTACAACTACAACGACCCGACGCCCGGCTCGTCCTCCTCGCTCGTCGGCGACAACGCCGGCAACGCCGTGATCGACCTCGACGGCGACACGATCCCGGACCGGTTCGTTTCGGACTTCGGCATCTGGCACTCGCTCGTCAGCGTCGAGGTCGGCGGCCTGGACACGCCGGTCAAGGTCTCCGGCGAGTACGTCAAGAACACGCGCGCCGAGATCGACGGCGACCAGGGCTGGGCCTTCGGCGCCGGCGCGGGGAGCAAGAAGGAAGCCGGCGACTGGTGGGTCTACTACCAGTGGCAGGTCATCGAGCAGGACGCGGTCTTCTCCCCCTTCGCCCAGGACGACTTCCTGTTCCAGACCAACCACCGAAGCCACGTCGCCGGCGTGAACTACCAGTTCACGTCAAAGGTCGGCGTGCACCTCTGGGCGCTCGTCTCCGCCCGCGACGACACGACGCCCGGCGTCGCGACGGCGGACAGCGAGAAGAACCAATGGCGGGTGCGGCTGGACCTGAACGCGAAGCTGTAGGGTCAGCGACCGCGACCATCGCGGAGCGAGCCTAGATCGACGAGAGCCGCGTTCTCGTGCTCCTCCAAGTGGTTGACCGTAGGAGGCGCCCTGGGACTGCCCGAGGCTACAACGCGAAGAACATCACGATGCGGTCCGACTGGTCCCCGTCGAAGTTGAGGTCCTTCTGGACCGAGTTCTCGCGCACGACGTAGGCGGCGCCGCCGTCCCCCTGGGAGAAGACGCCGGGCTCCGTTCCAGGCGACAGGATGCCGACGAACTTCGTCTGGTCGAGCTGGTCGAGCGGCGTTGCCAGGAGCACGGTCGAGTTGGTGCCGCCCAGCATGTCCCAGTTGACGCTGTCGGCGGACTCCTCGATGCGGAACAGCACCCTGCCGTCCGTGATCGCCATGTCCGGCGTCACCGTCCCCTCGGTGATCGCCACGGGCGGCCCGGGGAAGTCCAGGTCGTCGGGGTCGTCGTCGCTGAAGACGGCGAAGGTCGGCACCGTGTCGTCCAGATCCTGGTCGCCGGTGTTGAGCGAGAAACCGGCCACGTCCTCCTGACGCGAGATCAGGAGGCGTTGACCGTCCTCCGACTCGGCCATCCAGTCCGTGCCCACGTAGAAGCCGCTGCCGGCGGAATGGTCGTAGGTGTAGGACGCCGTCACGCCGTCGAGCGGATCGATCCACGCCACGAGATCGTGGGTCTGCAGGCCGTCGCCGTCGTGGTCACGCTCGTCCGCGGACTCGGAGGCGACGATCACGAAGCGCCCGTCCAGGACCGCCACGCCCAGGGCGCCGCCCAACGGGAGCGCGCCCGCCACCATGTCGTCGACGACGCCGAACGGGAGGATCGGCTCCTGGGCCTCGGTCCAGCGGAAGACGAAGTCGTTGAAGTCGCCGTCGCCGTTCAGGTTGCAGGGGTCGCCGAGCGAGCCCTCGAGGCTGAGGGTGCCGACGAAGCCCGGCGAGCCGCCGACGTCGGGGATGGCCACGATGCGCAGATTCGCCACGAGGCCCGTGTTCACCGGCGGGTCCGCGACGGGGTTCAAGCTCCAGGGCAGGAAGTTCAGGAAGACGAGGATGTTGTCGCCCAGGTCGAGGTCCCCTCCCGCCGGACAGTGGGGCGGGTTCCACGCCGGGTCGAAGAGGGACAGGTCGTTCAGGTTCAAGCCCTGGTTCGCCTCGCTGACCGAGAACGCCACCAGCCAGTCCCCCACGCCGCGGCTCGCCGCCTGCACCGGGGATCCGGGGCCGGGCAGGGCGAGCCCGACGTTGCGGATCGGCGCGGCCGGATCGGAGGAGTCGTGCAACGCCAGGATCGCGGTGTCGATCTGATCTCCGTCGTTGTTGAGCTCGCGGCCCTCGATCGTCTCGTCCTGCCGGAGGAACACGAGCCCCTCGTCGGTGAAGTGGAAGCGCGGATCCAGCGTGAAGGCTCCGTCGGAGTCGTTCAGCCGGATCGGCGTGGTCGGCGACTGGGGCGGCAGGAAGTTGAGCGTCGTCTCGGGCGGCGTCAGCGCCGCCGGAGCATCGATGTAATAGAGCCCGCCCTGGGCGACGAACACCGGGTCGTCCACGGCGAGGTTGGGCAGCCCGACGAACTTGAGGAACGGCAGCGTGAGCGACCAGTGCAGGAGGACGACGTCGTTCTGTGCGCCGTCCCCGTCCCAGTCCTTGTTGTCCTCGTCCTCGTCGACGAGGACGTAGATCTGATCGCCGGCGATGAACGCCTCGACGGCCGCCACGCGGAGCAGCGTCTCGGCACCCCCCGGGACGAAGATGACCGACGCCACGAGGTCGGCGAAGTCACCGTCGAGGTTGAGGTCCGTCCCGCCGGCGCCGGAGTTCGCCTCGCTCGCGAGGTAGACCACGAAGTCGCCGCTTTGGACCAGCGGCGCCTGGTCGAGCGTGGCGTACAGGGAGGCCCGCGGCACGAGGAACGCGGCGCCGCCCCCGCCGCTGCTACCTCCGAAGAGGTCGGAGCACGACGAAAGGGTCCCGGCGGCGACGAGCGTCAGGGCCAGGAAGAGAGCGCGCCGGGGCGCCGGCGTTCCGAGACGTTGAGGCATGGGGCTTCGCTGGGCCAGAGGGCGGGAGCAGCCAA
>JANQEJ010000100.1 GCA_028278425.1 Planctomycetota bacterium
CGCTGGTGCGGACGGTGCCGACGGCGCCCAAGGCCCCGCGGGTCCGACTGGTCCTGCTGGAGCGGACGGCGCCGACGGTGCGCAGGGTCCCGCGGGTCCGACGGGCGCGACGGGCGCACAGGGTCCGGCCGGTTCTACCGGCGCTGCCGGTGCAGACGGCGCCGACGGCGCACAGGGCCCCGCGGGTCCGACGGGCGCGGCGGGCGCACAGGGTCCGGCCGGTCCTACCGGCGCTGCCGGTGCAGACGGCGCCGATGGCGCGCAGGGGCCCGCGGGTCCGACGGGCGCTACGGGAGCGCAAGGGCCAGCCGGTCCGACCGGAGCGACGGGCGCGCAAGGACCCGCAGGTCCGACCGGAGCTGCGGGTGCTGACGGCGCCGACGGTGCGCAAGGTCCGACCGGCGCGACGGGTGCGCAAGGCCCCGCCGGTCCCACCGGCGCCGCGGGTGCGGACGGAGCGGACGGCGCCCAAGGGCCTGCTGGCCCGACCGGTGCCGACGGAGCGCAGGGTCCCGCTGGTCCCACGGGCGCGACGGGCGCACAGGGTCCGGCCGGTCCTACCGGCGCCGCCGGTGCAGACGGCGCCGATGGCGCGCAGGGCCCCGCGGGTCCGACGGGCGCTACGGGAGCGCAAGGGCCAGCCGGCCCGACCGGCGCGACGGGCGCGCAAGGCCCCGCCGGTCCCACCGGCGCCGCGGGTGCGGACGGAGCGGACGGCGCCCAAGGGCCTGCTGGCCCGACGGGTGCCACCGGAGCGCAGGGTCCCGCCGGTCCTACCGGCGCCACGGGAGCGCAAGGTCCCGCCGGTCCCACAGGAGCCGCGGGTGCCGACGGCGCCGACGGCGCCCAAGGTCCCGCCGGTCCGACGGGAGCGACGGGTGCTCAAGGCCCCGCGGGTCCGACGGGTGCCACGGGAGCGCAAGGCCCCGTCGGTCCGACGGGTGCCACGGGGGCCCAAGGTCCGGCGGGTCCGACCGGAGCCGCGGGTACGGACGGTTCGGACGGCGCCGACGGTCCGCAAGGTCCGACGGGTGCCACCGGCGCGCAGGGGCCGACCGGTCCGACGGGAGTCCAAGGCCCCGCCGGTCCGACGGGTGCCGCGGGTGCGGACGGCGACGACGGCGCGCAAGGTCCCACGGGTGCCACCGGTGCCCAGGGTCCCGCCGGCCCCACCGGAGCGACGGGCGCGCAAGGCCCGGCCGGTCCGACGGGGGCCACGGGGCCGCAAGGCCCCGCCGGCCCGACCGGTCCGACGGTGTACGGGACGCAATACGAGTACGAGGAATCCGAGGGGCTCAGCTCGACCTCGTCGACCACGCTTCAAACGAAGCTGACGCTGACGACGGGCAACCTGCCCAGCGGGACGTACCGCATCGGCTACTCCTGGGAGCTCAGCAACGCGTCGAACGGCGTGCTCAGCGAAGTGGGCGTGCAGCAGGACAGCTCGACGATCGCCCTCTGCACCTTTGAAGCCGACAACGACTTCCACTCGTTGGGCGGCTTCAAGCACGTCACCCTCTCCGGCGTGCACACGTTCACCATCAAGTACCGCGTGCAGAGCTCGGGCACCTGCCAGATTCGCCGGGCGCGCATGGAGTTCTGGCGGATCGACTAGGCGAGTCGCCGACACTCCTTCCCGACGGACGGCCGCGTGCTCCCCGCGAGGAGAGCACGCGGTCCTCTCTTACCCCTCCACCGCCCGGGCGGCGAGCTCCGCCGTCGCGAAGGCGGCCTGGAAGTTGAGTCCGCCGATCGGGCCGGCCAGGTCGAGGAGCTCGCCGAAGACGAAGAGGTTTGGGCGACCGCGCACCCGCATCGTTCCCGGATCGACCGCCGGGAGCGCGAGCCCCCCCGCCGTCACCTCCGCCTTGTCCCAGCCGAGCGTGCCGTCGACGGGCACGCGCAGGCGTTTCAGGCTCTCGACCAACGCATGGCGCGCCGCCTTAGGCAGCGCGTTCGCGCGCGGGTTGTCGTCATCGAGGCCGGCCTGCCGGCAAGCGGCGGCGACGAGGCGGCGCGGCGGCGCTTTCGCGACGAGCTTCGCGAGCGCCCCGGCAACGCGCGGCGCGCCCGGAAGACCGGCCGCCTGGATCAGGTGCGCGCGCAGCTCCTTGCGCTCGACGCCGGGGAGGAGATCGAGCTCGAGGTGGAGCGCTCCACCGCCGCGCGCCACCGGCTCGGCGAGGTCCATCGCGCCGGGGCCGGAGATGCCGCGGTGCGTGAAGACCACCGGCCGCTCCCGTCGACCGAGCACGCGGCCGTTCGCGTCAACGAGTCGAACGCGCGCGTCCTGCAGCGCGATGCCCGCCAGGGCGTGCACCCAGGGCTCCGAGCTCGCGAGCGGGACGAGGGCGGGAACCGGCTCCACGACCGGCAGATCGAGCGCGGCGAGCCACGCGTAGCCGTCGCCGGTCGTGCCCGTTCTCGGGTAGCTCTTCCCGCCGGGGCAGAGCATCAGCTCGTCGGCGCCGACCTCCTCGCCGTCCGCGAGGCGAACGCGCCACCCCTCGCCGCGGGGCTCGACGTCGCGCACCGGCGCGTTGCGGCGGATCCGCGCTCCCGCCTCGGAAGCCCAGCGTTCCAGCGCGTCGCGCACGTCGCGCGCGCTCTGGCTCTTCGGGAAGACCTTCTCGAGCGGCGCCTCGACCGTCGGGACGCCGAGCGCGTGGAAGCGCTCGCGCACGGCGAGCGGCGGGAGCGCGCGGAACGCGCGGCGGAGGAAGCGCTCGCCGCGTGTTCCGAAGAGGCGCGCCGCGTCGTCCGGACCCAGCGTCGTCGTCAGGTTGCAGCGCGTGCCGCCGCTCGCGAGCACCTTCGTCCCGGTGCGCGGCGTCTTCTCGAGCAGCAGGACGTCGCGACCGCGCTCCGCCGCGCGCGCGGCGGCCCACAGGCCGGCGGCGCCGGCGCCGACGACGACCGTGCGGCGGCTCAACCGCCCGCGAGCGCCTTCTCCCAGGCCGCGATCTCCTCGGCCGACCGGGGCCCCTTCGGCGGCGTGTCGTCGTCGCGGTCGTCGAGGAAGCCCTCGGGGAGCACGACCCTTTGCGTCCGCCCGCCCTTGCCGCGGTGCGCGCGCAGCGCGTTGAGCGGGAACGGCTCGTCGGAGTCGACCGCGGCGAGGTGCGCGCGCAGCTCGTCGAGGCTGTCGATGCGGACGAGCTTCGCGCGCAGCTTGGCCGAACCGCGGAAGCCGACCGTGTACCACGTACACCACTTGCGCATCTGGCGCAGGCCATACTCGGCGCCGAAGAACTCGATCAAGCGCTCGGCGTGGTCGACCATGATCTCCGCGATGCGCCCGAAGTTGGGCGGCGGGTCCGGCTCGCGACCAGCGAACACGGCGGCGAGCTCGCCGAAGAGCCACGGCCGCCCGAGACAGCCCCGGCCGACGATGACGCCGTGGCAGCCGGTGGCGCGCATCATGCGCAGCGCGTCCCAGGCCTCCCACACGTCGCCGTTGCCGAGCACGGGGATGGTCACGCGCTCGACGAGCGTTCCGATCGCGTCCCAGTCCGCCTCGCCCGCGTAGAGCTGCGCCGACGTTCGCGCGTGGAGCCCGATGGCGCGCGCGCCCTCCTCCTGCGCGACGCGGCCGGCGTCCAGGTAGGTGGTGAGGTCGTCGTTCACGCCCTTGCGCACCTTGATCGTCACCGGCACGTTCCCGGCGCCGCGCACGGCCGCGCGCACGAGCCGCGCGAGGAGACGCGGCTTGAGCGGGATGGCGCTGCCGCCGCCGGCGCGCGTGACCTTGGGCACGGGGCAGCCGAAGTTCATGTCGAGGTGGTCGACGCCCTCGGCGGCGAGGGCGCGGGCCATCTCGCCGACGTCGACCGGGTCGGAGCCGTAGATCTGCACCGAGCGCGGCGTCTCGTCCGGCATCGACGACGCGAGGAGCTTCGTCAGCCGGTTCCCCATCAGAAAGCCGCGCGCGGTGATCATCTCCGAGACGTAGAGCCCCGCGCCGAACTCGCGGCAGAGGCTGCGGAACGGGTGGTTGGTCACGCCGGCCATCGGGGCGAGGACGACCGGCGGATCGACCGCGAGCGATCCGATCGCGAGCGGTTCGAACTCGCCGGGCCGCGCCACCGGGACCGCGAGGTTGTCCCCCGTCGCGAACCTCATCCGCCCTCGCCGGCGCCGGCCGGCGCGCCTTCCTCCGCCTCCTTCGCCGCGGCGGCTTCGGCCGCGGCGGCCGCCTCGCGCGCCTGGCGCATCAGCTCGAGCTTGCGCTCGGGGAGCGGCAGCCCGGGGCCGCCGAAGGTCTCCTCCTCGCGCAGGGTGAGCTCGATGATGCCGCCGCCGACGACGTAGCGCGCAAGCTCGACCGAGCCGGCGTCCGTGTTCCTGAACGGGATCAGACCCTTGTGCGTGAGGATCTGGTGCTCCACCGTCTCCGTGCCGCCGACGCGCATCGCCCACTGGAGCAGCTCGGGCTCGAGGGTCTCGTGCAGCGAGATCACCTGGAACGGCTCCGGCCGGTCCACCTGCGCGAGGAGCAGGAGCGACGTCACGCTGCTCGCGTCGAGGCACGTCACGCGGTTGCGCACGCGCTTCGTGTCCACGAGCTTCCCGTTCATCCGGCGCTCGATGCGGAACTGCTGCGCCGTCCAGAGCCCCTGCGACGAGATCGCGTCGGACTTCGTCTTCAGCACGACCCGGTACTCGTCGAGCTTCCCCTCGCGGGTGCGCTGGAGCACCTCCATCTCCATCGGCTCCTGGCCCTCGATCTCGCGGTATTGCGTGCGGCTGCAGTAGGTCAGCGCGCCGTCCGGCTCGCGCACGACGGCGTAGCGCTCCGCGCGGATCACCCAACCGAAGCTCCAGACGTCGGCGATGCCCGCCAGCACGACCTCTCCGGCGGGAACCTCGGGCTCGGCGACCTCGATCGGCTTCGCCAGCCGCTCGCGCGTCGCCGTTATGCGGTTCGCGAGCGCCGTCAGCATGTCGTCGATCTGCTCGCGCTCGAGCACGTGCCCGCGCACGACGACGGTCTCGGGGTCGCGCAGGGCGCCGATGCCCGCGGACGGGTCGTCCTTCACGCACACGACGTCGGCGACCTTGCCGGGAGCGAGGCTGCCGCGCTCGTCGGCGATCCCCAGGAGCTCCGCGGCGCCGAGCGTCGCGTAGCGGAGAATGTCGGCGGGCGGAATGCCGGCGCTCTCCCAGTGCGCGAGCTCGTCGTGCAGACCGCGGCCGGGGACGAGCCACGGGTGCGGCGCCGCGGAGCCGGGGAGCAGCTTCACCCCCGCGGCGTGCATGTCCTTCAGGATCACGCGCTGCTTCTTGGCGATCCGCTCGCCGACGCGCTGGTACTGGTCGTCGCGCAGGTTGTTGCGGTACGCCAGCTCGCCGTTCCACTGGTACTCGTAGAGCGGGTCGAGCAGCGCGAAGGGAAAGTCCTCCGCGGCTTGATCGACGGTGCGCAGGCTCGTGGCGTGGAGCAGCGGGACGATGCCCGCGCCGTTCGCGGCGAGGCGCTCGATCGCGGGCTTGCACGCGGGCGGCTGGACGAGCGGCCAACCGACGCCGTCGGGCAGGAGCCCGTCGAGGAACAGCACGCCGGCCTGCCCGGCCGCGAGCGCCTCCGCGAGGCTGAGCGCGCGCGGAAGCGGTCCCCACACGTCGAGCTCGTTCTCCTTCGCGATCTCCAGCACGCGCCCGTACGCCTCCCTTCCGAGCCCGAGCTGGATCGAGAGGAAGTCGACGTCCTCGTTGAGCAGGATCGGCAGGAGCTCGTCCGCCATCGCCGGGTTGTCGAGGATCATCGCCTCGACCGACGACGGGGGTCTCCCGTCGATCACCGCGCCGCCGGTCAGGAGCGCCGGGCCCGGAACGCGGTCGCGGTACTCCGGCATGCGGTGCAGGAGCGCGATGACCGGATCGCTGCCGACGTCGCGGATGGTTGTGATCCCCTGCGCGACGTGGAGGGTGTCGTGGTCCGGGTCGAAGTAGCTCATCCCGTCGATCAGCCCCGGCACGAGGTGCAGGCCGGTCACGTCGATCCGGCGCGCGGTCGCGGGGATCTCCTCGCCGGGCGCGAGGATCGCCTGGATCCGGTCGCCCTCGATGAGAACGGTGGCCGCGCGCGGCGCCTCGTCCGGGGTCATGGTGTGAACGGTTCCGCCGGTCAGGGCGACGAGCTCGAGGACGGTCGTGAGCAGCATGGCGTGGTGGGGACGGCGGCGGAGGGTTCGGCCCGCGGTGACCGACCCGGCATCCTACGCGCCGGGGCGGCGACTTGATAGCCGCGGCGACTTCCGTGGATACGATGCGCGGCGCATGGCTTCCAGAAGCAAAACGCGTCCGGTCGTCCGCCTCGCCCACGACGAGCTCCAACGCGGTCCCTGGGTCTTCGCGCGGCACGTCGCCGGGCCGGCCGCGGGCGAGGAGGTGGCCGACGGCGAGCTGGTCCGCGTCGAGGACGCGTCCGGACGCTTCGTCGGGCACGCGCTCTACAACGGGGCCTCGGACGTAAGGCTGCGGTTCCTCTCGCGCGGCCGGAAGAGCGACCTCGACCGGCCGCGGGCGTTCCTCGCGGCGAAGCTGCGCGAGGCGGACAAGCTCCGACGCCGGACCCTCTCGCTGGAGCGCGTGACCGACGCCTACCGCGTCGCCCACGCCGAGGGCGACGACCTGCCCGGCCTCGTCGTGGACCGCCTCGCGGACCATCTCGTCTGCGAGCACCACGCCCTCGGCTTCCTGCGGCTCGCCGCGGAGGTCGAGGCCGCGCTCGGTGATATCTACCCGCGGTACAAGGTCGTGCACCGCGTGCCGAAGTCCGCGCGCAAGCCCGAGGGGATCGCGGACGCGGATCTGCCCGCCGACGCGGAGGGGGGCGAGGTGTGGGTGCGCGAGCACGGGCTCTCCTATCCCGTCCGCCCCGGCGCCGGGCACAAGACGGGTTTCTTCTGCGACCAGCGCGACAACCGCCGGCGCGTCGGCTCGTTCTGCGGCGGGCGCGACGTGCTCGACCTCTTCTGCAACCTCGGCGGCTTCGGGCAGGCCGCCGCGCGCGAGGGTGCGCGGCGGGTGCGCGCCGTCGACCTCGACGAGCAGGCGCTCGCCGGAGCGGCGCGCGGCGCGGAGCGGAACGGGCTCGCGGTGGAGACGATCCACGCCGACGCCTTCGACGTGCTGCGCGACGTGCGCGCGGCGCGCGGGCCGAAGCCGGACGTGATCGTCCTCGATCCGCACAAGCTCGTCGTGGGCAAACGCGAGCTCGAGAAGGGGCTGCGCAAGTACGCGGATCTGAACGCGCTCGCGCTCGAGGCGCTGGCGCCCGGCGGCCTCCTGGCAACTTTTTCCTGTTCGGGCGCGCTGGACCTTCCCGGTTTTCTCGGGATGGTCTTCGGGGCCGCGCGGCGGGCGGGCAGCGGGCTCAAGTTGCTCGAGGTTTTTGGCGCTGCGCCGGACCACCCCCAGCGGCCGGATTGGCCGAGATCACGCTATTTGAAGGGCGCCCTGGTGTTCCGGACCTAGGCGGCCCACGAAATCGCTTTCCCGCGATCGGCTCCCCGGGGATACCCTGAGAGTGGCTAGCTTGCCGGCCGCCCCCCCCACCTTCGTGCCTTCCTCTTTGAGTTGCCGCGGCGGGCGGCAGGCGTGGATCCACTCATGGCTACCGAGCACGAAGACCAAGCGACGAACGGCTCGTCTGAGGCGGACTCGTCGCCGAACCAGCTCTGGAAGAGCGTCGAGGAGAAGATCGCCGCCGAGCTCCCCCCCCACCTCGCGGTGCGGGTGCCGGTGCTCTTCGGCGCGATCGGGCTCCTGGTCACGTGGCTCCAGCGCCAATTCGAGATCAGGATCGAGACCTTCGCCGCGACCTCGACCGGCATCGCCGTGGCGATCCCCATCGCGCGTCGCCTCTGGACGGCATTCATCGCGAAGCCGGAGAACAAGGAGAATCTCGTCGCCGCTCTGCGCACGTGCATCTCCACGTCGCTGACGACGCCGGTCCTGGGCGTGCTCTCCGTCATCGCGGCGGTGCTGAGCTCCTTCGTGTCGACTGTGACGGTGATCGCCGGCCCGACCGACGGCAGTCCCGCGGTGCAGATCGTCTCGGAGACGCCGTCCTGGTTCGACAGCGTGGACTCCGCCTTCGACCAAGGGCAGCGGGAGCAGTACGCGAACGCGGTGGCGGCGGCCGAGGAAGCGGTCGCGAATGAGCGCGCCGCGTCCGCCGCACCCGCCGAGCCACCGGCACGCCCTGGGATGGGCGTTCCGATCGAAGCCACCGCCCCGGTCGAAGACAGCGCGACGATGGAAGCCAACGCTTCCGGCGACATCCAAGACCAGGCTCTTTCCATGCTGGAAGAGGTGCAGACCTACTTCGCTGCGTTCGAGGCGGCGATGTCTAAGAAGGAGGCCGGCGCGGGCGAGCCAGCGGAGGACGTCGACGAAGCAGCCCCCGCGGCGGACGACGGGTTGAAGTTCACGCAAGAACGTCGCGCGATCAAGTTCACCCGACTCACGACCCCCTTCGGGCGGCCCTTCCGCCTCAAGGTCGAGGGGTACCAGTCGCACGCGTTCACGCTGTATCCGGGCGGCGGCGCGGAGATCCGAATCGCGAGCGACCTCTCCCACTCCCCCTCGGTCCTGGCGCGCATCCCACCGCTCGACGCACTGTCGCCGGAGGATGCCATGGTCGCGCTGTACCAGCTTCCCGAAGGCGACGAGGCGAGGAAGAAGGGGAGGGCGGGACGCATCCGGGAACAGCTCGAGACGCGGGAGCCCGCAACCGAGATCCCCGAGGATGCGGACCTCCTGGGTGCGTGCCTGCTCGGTCCCTCCAACGCGGCCGTCGTGTTCGGGCACTTCCGCCCGACTCCGCAGGAGAACGCGACGATCTGGGGACGCCAGCTCACCGCCGCGGGCCTGACGGACCCGGCGCAGCGCGAGCTCGTCCTGGGCAGGTGGATGACGCCGGTCGCGGTGCCGACGCTGAAGGAACTGGAGCAGGGGATGAGGGTGCTCGTGGTGTTCCACCGCGTCCCCACGAGGAGCGTGAAGGAGGTGGATGCGCGCCTGGAGTTCGTGATCGGCGCGGAACCCATTTACGACCATCAACTGGCTCCCATCCGCAAGCCGGAATGAGCAGGCAACAGGGACGATGACAACTGCGATTGCAACGGCTGTTCTGATCGCGTCGCTCGCGGCGCAAGACGTGGGGCCGTGGCCCGGCCCGCCCACGGTGCAGGTCGAGTTCGTGCTGGAGATCGGCCACTACGTCGACAACGTGGAGCGGAAGGTGCGGATCGCGGACTTTCAGCAGGACGTCGCCGCCGCGATCGCCAAGGGACTGAACGACGAGGTCGGCTTCCCCGAGTTCGTCGCCGGCGAGGCCGGCGCCACGAGCACGCTTCGGGTAACGCTCTACGTCAAGAAGACGGAAGGGCAGAAGGAGAGCCCTTTCATCAAGACCACGGCGCTGGGCGCCAAGCTGGTTCGTTCTCGCGGCGAGACGCCCGCCTACGAGACGCGCTTTCGAGCGCCCGAGGACTACCCGAAGGACCTGGGGGCGCCGGCGCTTCTGGTCGAGATCCCGTCGGTCTTCCGCAAGTGGGCGAAGGACGAGACGGGGGACTTGCGCAGGAAGGTCCTGCCGGAAGCCTCCTACCTGCCCGACGACGGCGGGGACGTCTACCTCTACGCCGAGGACGTCCGGGAGGAAGCATCGAGCGAGCCGGACATGACGGGCGGGGCCGTTCTTCCGCTCAACTGGAAGTCCATCGGCGGCGCGGGACACGGCAAGAGCGCCTTCGCGATCGAGTACATCGAGGAAGTCGGCCGGGGAAGAAACACCAAGAAGTTCCCGCGGCGCATCCGCCTGGTCACCGAGTTCGCCAACGACGCCAAGGACGACGACATGCTGGCCTCCGCTTCCGTGCTGGCCGGCGATCTCACGGCAAACGGGCTGAAGCTCTACAATCAGGGGATCTACGCCGAGGTGCCCTTCCCTCTGGAAAAGAAGTACGCGGAGGATCCCTACCGGACGATCGACAACCACCCCGACGTCGCGCTCACCCTGGAGACGGAACGCGAGTTCCTCGGTTTGGTCCGCGTCTCCGGCCTCTACATCGAGAGCTACGAGGTCGACAAGGACCTCCTCAGAAACAGGGCGTCGCTGGCCAACCTTCCGGGCAACCTCGACTAGCCGCTCATGCGCTTCGCAGCCATCTTCCTCCTTTCCTTCGGCCTGACGCTCCTCGTGGGCGCGCAGGATTCGAAGGACCCGGCTCAAGAGACGGAGCCGGAGGTGAGCCCGGCGGAGGACCACGAGCCGAGCGCGGAGCCGGCGCGCGAGGCCGCTCACGACGCCCCGGCGCAGCACGCCGACGAAGGGCAGGAGGGCGTGCTGACCGCGGAAGGCGCGCGCCAGATCGTGCGCGACGCGCAGGCGCAGGCTCTCGGCGGAGACGTCGAGGGTGCGCTCGCGCTCGTGGACGGGTGCCTCGCGCACGCGGAAGGCGACGCCGCGTTCTTCCTCCATTACACCCGCGCCTGGCTGCTGGAGCAGCGCGCGAACGAGGAGGTTGCGCAGCGGGATTGGTTCCATCTCGCGGCCGAGGACGCCTACGGCCGCGCGCTCGAGATCCGGCCGGGGCACCCGCAGGCGAGCGAGAACCTGGCGCTCCTGCTCGAGCGCGTGGCCGAGCTGCGCCGCGCCGAGGGCGACGAACCGAGCGCCGTGGACGCCCTCGAGCGAGCGTTGAGCCGCATGGCGGCGCTGGACGACCCCGACGCGACCGATCAGGAGCGCTACGACCGCCAGTTGTACCGCAGCGACCTGCTGCGCAAACTCGGCCGCCTCGAGGAAGCGCACGACGTTTACTACGCCGCCTACGCCGACGCGCTCGCGGCGGAGCTCGCCACCGCCGACGTCGCGGCGGAGAGGATCGTCGAGCTCTACCCGTCGTTCGGCGCGGGGTGGCGCGAGGCGCTCCTGGCGGATTGCGAGCGCTTCGCGGCCGACGGCGCGACGCACGTTGCGCTCGCGGGCTACTTGAGCATCCTGGCGGCGAGCCCGGCGCTCACCGGGGGCGCGGTCGGGTCCCTCGAAATCGAGGCCCTCCACGGCTGGCTCACGGTGCAGTCCGCGGAGGGCGGGATCACCCCGGCGTCGCTGGATCAGGTACCGGACTTCCCCAGCTGGATCGAGCTGAACGAGCTCCGCGCCGCGGTGGCGCGGCCCTTGAACGCCTTCGCGGAGCTCCGGAGCTGGCGGGATCCGGAGGAACGGCACGTCGCGGCGCGCGTCGTGCGGGCGATGGCGGAGGAGATGCGGCTCGACTACCAGGATCTCGAGCTCGCGCGCGCCTACCGGCGTCCCGTCACCGGCTCGCTGGTGGAGCAGGCGCGCTCGAACGCGCTCGTGCAGGTCGACTATTTCGTCAACCGCCGGCGGTTGGAGAACGCCTTCGAGGTGTACCTCCAGGCGCTCAACCTGGCCCCCGCCTACGCCGAGTACCAGTCCCAGCCGCTCGCCGCGCTGGCGCCGGCCGGCATCGTGAAGCTCGCCGTCGCGCTCGACCTCCTGCTCCTCCTGCGCAACCACCGGTTCCTCGACCCCGACGAGACCGTCGAGAACGACCTGTGGACCAACTACCTCGGACAGGAGCGGCTCGCGGAGGTCGAAGCCGACGCCGTCGGCGTCGTGCGGCTGCACCAGGTGCTCGGCCTGGTGTTCGCCGAGAACGACGACTGGATCGACGAGGGCGATCGCTGGCGCAGCGCGGCCTTCCACCTGCGCGCGGCGATGGAGAAGTCCGGCGAGGCGGATCCGTACCTGACCATGATCCTCGCCGACGGGCTGCGCAAGGCCGAGCGGTACGAGGAGGCGTTCTTCGAATACAACAAGGCCGCGCGCCTCTTCGAGGACGCGGGCGACGACGGCGCCTCGCGCGACGCCTATCGCGCCGCCGTCGACGTCACCGAGCTCGAGGAGGAGCGCTTCGACAGAGAGCTCGAGGGCCTGCGCGACTACCTCGGCCTGATCGAGTACGGCTTCTTCCCCGACGGCGAGGAAGGCTGGTACGTGGGCGCGAGCATCGGGCGCCGCGAGGCGCGCATCCGCGACCGGGACTTCGAGAACGACCTGCTGGGGGTCGGGTTCCCGACCGACGTGCACTTCTCGCGCGTCGAGGACGCGTACAAGGTCTTCGTCGGGTACCAGTTCGACGCGCCGGTCGCGCTCGAGTTCGGCTACACCAACCTCGACACCATTCGCTCAGTCATCGACAACACGGGCATGTCGGACCCCGACGCACTCGCGGCGCTCGCCGCTGAGCTCCACCCGACCGCGGCGGAGGGCTTGACCGGCGCCGTGCGCGCGAATCTGTTCCGGTTCAGCCGCCTGACGCTCACCGGCGAGGCCGGGCTCTGGTTCTGGAAGGGCGAAGGCGAGGTGCTGGTGCCCGGCGGGACCCCGGCGATCGTGAACATCGACCGGCAGGGGCTCGACCCCCTGTTCGGTCTCGGGCTGCGCTTCGAGGGCTGGCACGGCTTCAGCCTGCGGGCCGAGTACGAGCGCTACTTCACCGACGACACGGAGCTCGACTTCGCGTCGGTCGGCCTGGAATACGCCTTCGACTGATGGAGTGGGGTAGAATTCTCATGCCGGCGTGTGTCCCGATGTCCCTTTGTTTCCAACGACCCCGGCGTGCCCCCCACCCCGCGCTTGCTCTCGCCGCGGGGGTGGCTTCCCTTCTAATCGCAGGCTGCGGAGGCGATTCCGGGTTCGATAGCAGCACGACCGGCTTTGATCCGAATCCCATCACGATCAGCGGCGTCATCATCGACGACTGCGACGGGGACGGCGTGCTGGACAACGATCCGCCGTTCGTCGAGGGCGGCTTGCCCGACATCGGGATTGGCCTTTTCGTTATCGACAGCACCGGCGGGACCGGACCGCTTGTCGCCAACCCAGGGAAGAACCCGGGGAAATCGGATGCGACCGGAGCCTACGCGCTTGAGTTCGACGACTTGCCAGCGGGTGACTACAGGCTCATCGTGAACACGGGCTCGCTGCCTCCTGGCTACGTGGAATCGCCCCCCTGCAGCGACGTCGCCCCGTGCGACAAACTCGTCCAAGTGTGTTGTAGCTCTTTCGATGTAGCGATCCCTGAAGGCGAGAATCCGCCGGCCGTCGACTTTGGTTTCGCGCCGCAGAACGGTTCGATCGGCGGGTTCGTCTGGTACGACAAGGACGACAACGGGGAGTTCGACCCGCCTTCTGAGGTCGGCATGAATGGCGTCTTCGTCCGCCTCTGCCTGCTGGACGGCACCGTTCTCCTGATCGACCAGACCGGTCCGGACGGGCTCTACCAATTCGACGGGTTGGCCACGGGCTCCTACATGGTGGATCTAGTCGTCCCCACGGGCCTTCGCCCCACGTTTTGCGGCCAGAAGGTCGCGGCCGTCTGTCCGCCCGTCGAGGTCGATCTGCCGACGGGCAAGGCGACCGACACGGTGGACTTCGCGCTCACGCTCGATACCGGCCCGGGCAAGATCGGGGACTTGGTCTTCTATGACGAGCTTGCACTGGGAACGCAGAACGGCGATGCCGGGATTCTCGAGGTCGACGTCCTTCTGTTCGACGAGTTCCAGAACGAGCTCAGGCGTGACACGACCGAGGCGGCCAGCCTTCCGGCGACTACGAAGTCCTATCTGTTCGAGAATCTCCCGGTTCGGAAGTACTTCGTCTCGGTGGACCCCGATACGGTCCCGAAAGGGCTTGTGCCAACGCCGCTCTGCGAGGTCGGCGATCCCGCGACCGACAGCAACTGCATCCCCGCATTCGTGGACTTGACAGCTCTGCCGGTCCCCGAGGACCTCACGATCGACTTCGGCTTCGTCAACCCGTGCAACGGCCAGCCCGGGGAAGGCGAGATCGGCAACTTCGTCTGGCACGACCGCGACTGCGACGGAATCCAGGATCCCGGGGAACCCGGCCTCCAGGGCGTGAGGCTCAACCTGCTCGACCAGAACATGGTCGTGTGCGACATCGTCGAGTCCGCGTCCGACGGGTCCTATCGCTTCCCCCAGCGCTGCGCGGGTACCTACTTCGTCGAGGTCGATGAGGACACGCTGCCGATGGGCTTCGTCGAGGGGCCGTGCAACGTCGGGACGAACGACGCCCTCGACAACGACTGCAGCGGGGTGATGGTCACGCTGCCGGCGGACGACAGCGTGGACGACACGATCGACTTCGGCTTCTGCAGCGTCGGAACCGCCGAGATCGGCGACTTCGTCTTCCGCGACAAGCGCTGCAACGGCAAGCAGGGTCCCTTCGACAAGGGCATCTCCGGCGTCGTCGTTCGGCTGAAGAACAACGCCGGCCTGCTCGTCCAGACGGACACGACCGACAGCGGCGGCCTCTACCGCTTCACCGGCATCGCCCCCGGCGACTACGTGATCGAGGTCGACGGGAGCACGCTCCCCGCCGGCTTCACGCCCGCGCCGCCGGACGTCGGGTCCGACGACACGATCGACAGCGAGCTCAGCCCGCACTCGATCACGGTCCAGGACGGCGAGATCAACCTGACGTACGACTTCGGCTACTGCCCGCCCATGGACTGCGACGCCGAGCTCGGCGACTTCGTCTTCCGCGACGTCGACGAGGACGGCATCCAGGACTACGGCGAGCCCGGCATCGAGTTCGTCCGCCTCGTCCTGCGCGACGACCAGCTCCAGCAGATCGACGAGGCCTGGACCGACGAGGACGGCGAGTACCGGTTCGAAGACGTCTGCGTCGGCACCTACACGATCGAGGTCGACGTCACGACGCTGCCGCCGGGCGCCATTCCCTCGCCCTGCGACCAGCCGGGCTTCGATCCCGAGAAGGACAGCAACTGCAGCCCCGCCACCGTGGTCGTGGACGACCCGATGCTCGTCGACCACTCGATCGACTTCGGCTACATCGTCGACTGCGCCGGCCGGATCGGAAACTTCGTCTGGGACGACCGCGACGGCGACGGCCTCCAGGACCCCGGCGAGGCGGGGATCCAGGGGATCGTGCTCGTCCTGCGCAACGCCTCGGGGAGCATCATCGCCACCGAGACCTCGGACTCGAACGGCTGGTACGAGTTCGACGGCCTGTGCTCCGGCAACTACATCCTGGAGTTCGACCCGGCCTCGGTCCCCAGCGGCATGGAGCCCAGCCCCTGCGACGTGGGCACGGACGACACGATCGACAGCGATTGCTCGCCGGTGGCGCTCTTCCTGCCGACCGACGACGAGCGCGAGAAGACGTTCGACTTCGGGTTCACCGAAGACGACGACGACGACGACTAAGAGCCCTAGGAGCCCGGCGGCCGGGCGCGGCCAGTTTTTCGGTCCGCCCCCTCGCATCTCCGCGCGGCGAAGGCATCATGTTTCGCCCTTCCGCGCGCGCACGCGCGGCCGGCATGTCGCTCACGACCCACGTTCGCAAAGGAGACTGGACCCACCTCGAGGACGAGTGGACCGAGCTGATGCTCGGCGACGCGTCGATCCAGCCGGTGCTCGACGCGCTCCCCTTCGCGGCGAAGCGGCGCGAGCTCCCGCGGCTGGTCCCGATGGTCCGGGAGCACGCGGACATCCTCCAGGGAGCCGAGCGCGCGACCGAGGCCGCGGAGCTGCTCGGAACGGCGATGCTCGAGGGCGGCTCGCCCGGGGAGCTCGGCAAGCAGCTCTTCGACTGCGCGCAGGCCGCCTGGGGCGAGCAGCCCTGGTGGGAGTCCTTCTGCGAGCTCGCCGGCCTGGTCGAGAACGCCCCGGACATGCGGCAGGCCTGGCGCGCGTTCCAGAAGCTCGTCGCGCTCAAGGACGGCCTCGCGGTCTACCACGCCAAGGGGTGGGGCATCGGCAAGGTCGACGGCGTCGACCTGACGGCGCTCGAGGTTCGCGTCCGGTTCGCCAGCGGGCGCGCCGACGCCTTCCCGATGCAGACCGCGGTCGACATCTTCACGGTCCTCAAGCCGGACGACCCGCGCTCGATGGTCGTGCTCGACCCCGACGGGCTGAAGCGGATGATCAAGCAGGAGCCGCTCGACCTGCTCCGCGCCGTCGTGCGCCGGCACGGCGGCCAGGTCACCCACGCCCAGCTCAAGATCACCATGGGGCTCCTCGGCGTGGACGGTCCGGGGTTCACCGCGTTCTGGCGCCGCGCGCGCAAGCTCGCCGACGCGAGCTCGTGGTTCGAGATCACCGGCTCGGGAACGAAGGTGCAGGTGCGCCTGCTCGACACCGAGGCGGACCCGGCCGAGAGCCTGAAGCGCCAGCTCCAGCGCTCCACGAGCCTCGGCGCCGCGCTGACGCGCGTGCGCGAGCTCTTCGTCGGCGGCAACCTGGACCAGACGCTGCGCGACACCGCGCTCTCCACCCTCGACGAGCTGGCCGCGCGCGACGGCGAGGCGCTGCCGCGCCGGCTCGCCGTGTGGATGTTCCTGCGCGAGGAGCGCGGCGGCACGCCGGACGCCTTCGCGGAGCTCCTGCGCGCCGCCGCCGCGGCGCCGCCGCCCGCGGAGCACAACGTCGCTCCGGAGCTCTGGAAGCTCTTCGCTCTCCTGCCGGGCCTGCGCGAGCAGGAGCGCTGCATCGAGCTCCTGCGCGAGGTGACCGGCGAGGCGTGGCTCGACCAGGCGGCGAGCAACCTTGTGCACGCCGCGCCCGGCATGGTGCGCGGCCTCGTGGAGGCGCTGGACGAGGCCGGGCGGCGCGACGTGCTCGTCGCCACGTACGCCGCGCTGCTCCTGCGGCCGAACCGCAACCCGAACGTCCTCGTCGCCCTCGCCGCGCGGCTCGAGACCGACGGCGGCCCGATCGAGGGTCTGCCGCCAGCGGTCCAGCGGGTCAACTCGCTGCTGCAGCTCGCGACGCACCTCAAGCGCCAACCGGCCAGCGACGCCGCCGCGGCGCGAGCGCGCACGCGCCTCACCGCGCTCCTCGTCGAAGGCGACCCGCCGTTCCTGCGCCGCATGCTCGCGAGCGCGACGCACGACGAGCTGCGCCGCCTGAACCCGCTCGTCGACCGCGGCGTCGACCGCGAGATCGACCGCGTCTTCACCGCCCACATCGTCGAGGTTGCACCCGAGATCTTCCGCGGCAGCGAGCGCCCGTTCTGGGAAGGCGACGGCATCTGGACGACCCGCGCCGGCCTGGCGAAGCGCGAGGAGGAGCTCCGCATCCTGACCGAGGTCAAGATCCCGGAGAACTCCGAGGCGATCGGCAAGGCGGCCTCCTACGGCGACCTCTCCGAGAACTCGGAGTGGGAAGCCGCGATCGAAGAACAGCGCAACCTGACGTCCCGGGCCGCGGGCATCGAGGCCGAGGTCCGCAGCGCCGAGCTCATCGAGAACGCGGCGATTCCCGAGGAAACGGTTTGTCCCGGCACGCGCGTTCGGTATCGGACCGGCGGCGAGGAGCACGAGGCACGCGTCCTCGGGCCGTGGGACGCGGAGGAGGAGGACGTGATCTCCTACCGCTCGCCGCTGGCGGAGGGAATGCTCGGAAAGCACCCGGGCGACCGGCTGACCGTGGATCTTCCGGGGGGGAAGGTCGAGGTCGAGGTGATCGCCGTGGAGGCGATTCACTTCTAAGTCCGCCGCGGTTCGAAAGAGCAACGGCCGCCCGGCGGTCGAATCGGTGGAGGGCTCTCCGGTGACCGTCGCGCCGAACCGCTGCGGTGCGGTCGGTGACGCTCTCGCCGCGGTCGTACAGGTGGAAGGGGCGGCGCTCGGCTCCGTTCGGGACGGAGGTGCGGGGGATCTTGCCGGCGTCGTCGCTTCCCTCAGCGCCGCCCCGCGAGCGCGCCTGCGCGAGCCCGCGGAAAAGTGGCCCGTCCTCGGGCCGCTTTGACGCGTGAGGACGCGAGCCGAAGGCGAGCATGTCCGTCAGCCGCCGCAGGCGGCGGTCATTGGTTTTTCCGGGGTGACGTCCCGCGGAGCGAGCGAAGCGAGCGGAGTGGGACCTCCTCGGTGTGCGAACCTCGCGAGGTGGAGGCAAACCGTTCGTTCCCATCGGTCGGCGGGTGAGGTGGTATTGGGTGACGGCAAGTTCCCGTTGCCTTCTTCGCATGACGCACACTTCGGCGCCGAAGGCGCCGAGGTAGGAGTCTCGGGCTTGGGCCGCGCCGGAGCCGCTCATCGCTTACAGCTTCATGGTGGCGGAACGGTCCATGTGCTTGGCCGGCCACCTCCATCCCGGTTCGTCCTGTCCGCACCGGGTTGCAGGTGGC
>JANQEJ010000109.1 GCA_028278425.1 Planctomycetota bacterium
TCTTCAAGGCCGAGCCGAAGGCGAGGCCCGCCGGGGAAGACGGCGCCGGGAGCTTCGGTGGAGTCTCCACCTACCACCCCCGGCGGCGCGGTTCGTTTCGGCCGGCGTCGCCGGCGCGGGAGAAGGGCCTGGGCATCACGGGCGCGGCGCTCGGGTCCGACCGGATCGATCCGGTCGTGATCCGAACGATCAGGCGGTGTGAGGCCTTGGCGGGGCGAAAGCCGCGGTTGTGCCAGCGGTTCGACGGGTGGTCGTTGTTGCGGTAAGCCGACCGCGCGTTGCGCGCACCGTTGTCGAAGCCGCCGCCACGGTTCACGCGGTTCTCGGAGCCGGTGGCCCGTCCCCCTGGAGGTGTTGCCGCCACCCGCGGCGCAAGGACAGGGTGCTCCCGTGCCGCAGGTGTTCGAAGACCGAGCGCACGGATGCGGCAACCCGGCTCTCGTCGATGAGCCCCATTTCGTACTGCCAGAGCCGGTGTCTCAGGCGCATGCGCGTCCGCCGGAGGTTCGCGGGTCGGAGGCGGGTCGTGCCGCGATACACACGCCAGCCGAGGAACGGCAGCCCCTCGCTCGTCGGCGCCAGGATCGTCGCGCGCGCCTTGAGCTGCAGCCGGAGGCGGTCCGCGAGGAACTGCTCGACCTCCGCGTGTGCGTGCGTCAGAGGCTCCTTCGCGTCAGCGAAAAGGGCGCTATCGTCCATGTACCGGACGTAACCGTGGACGCCCAGCACCTCCTTGACGTGGTGGTCGAGCCGGTCCAGGACGAGGTTGGCGAACCACTGGCTCGACAAGTTGCCGATGGGAACGCCGCGGCCACCGGCGCCGCCCGTGCGCACGATTCGCTCGCTCAGCTCCAGGACACGGCGGTCTTTCACGACCCGCGCGATGGTCTCGAGGACGACGTCGTGCGCGAGCGTCTCGAAGCAATGGCGTACGTCGAGCTTGAGAAACCACCGGTATCGGCGCACGAGCGCGCGCGCGTGGCGCAGGGCGGCGTGGGTACCCTTGCCGTTGCGGCAGGCGAAGCTCTCGTGGATCATCCGGCGGTCGAAGACGGGCCCGAGCACGTCCATCAGCGCATGGTGCACGACGCGGTCCTCGAAAGGGGCGGCGGTGATCGTGCGGCGCTTCGGATCGTGGATCTGGAAGGTGAAGGCGCGCCCTGGTCTCCACTCGCCGCTCGAGAGGCTGCGCTGCAGCGCGAGCGCGTTCGGCTCGAGGTCGACGAGGAAACGGGCTGCTCCCGCGACCCGGCGTTTACCTCGCGCCGCCCGCAGCGCGGCTCCGCAGAGGTTCTCGAACGCCACGACGCGCGGCCAGAGTCCGGCCGTTCTCCTCATGCACCCGCCTCCGCCGGCTCGCGGTTGCGTAGCGTTTCGCGCCAGCCGTGGAGCATTCGGCCGGCCTCGTCCACCCTCCGCATCGCCGTCTCGAAGCCACGTCCTGGCATGACGCGCGACGCGACCGCCAGGCGAAAGAGAAACCGCATCCGTTCGAGGAGCAGGTTGACCCGGGGGAGGAGCTTCGCCCGCTCCCTGGGTTCGTAGCGTGCGACGACGAGCATCTCGGTGACGTCGAGGGCGTGGTTCTGCACGCGTTGACAGAGCGTGAAGCGCGCCGACCTTGGCCATCGTGCGGTGTGCTGCAGCAGCCAGCCGGTGAACTCTTCCCATCTGGCGAGGACCAGGAGCTCGGGGCCAGCCTCCCGCGGGGGCGGTCGATGCGCCATGTACGCGCTCATGCCGAGGTCTCCGCTGGCGCTTCGGCTTCGGGTGATTTCGCCGGCACCTCGTCTCCCTTGCCCAGCTCGGTCAGGATCTCTGCCCCGTAGCGTTCGAGCTTGGCGCGGCCGATGCCCGACACGTTGGCCAGCGCGGTCGAGTTTTCGGGTTTCCTGACGATGACGTCGACGAGCTGGCGATTGGTCAGGATGACGAACGGCGGCACTCCTTCCGCGTGGGCTTTCGTCCGTCGCCACTCGCGGAGCGTGTTGAACAGCGCGCGATCGCGCTCGTCGAGGCCGGCAGCCGGATCGGAGCTTCGCCTGGCTCGAGCGACGCCGGGTTCGGAGCGGGGAGCACCCCGCGCCGAGCTCGCGGCGTCGCGGGCCGTCGTAAGGACGGCCTCGGACACGATCGCGTCCTGCCAGGTGACGACGCATGTGAAGTGCGGCACCTCGTTCACGGCGTAGAAGTGCTCCCGAAACGCAAGCACCTCCTTGTCTCGCAGGAAGTCTTGCAGCGGCTCCTCGTCGAAACCGCCCAGCGTGGCCGAATAGCGGAAGGTAAAGAGCTTGACGCGCACACGACGGGCCCTCGTACCCGCCCCCGCCCAGCCCCCCTTGTTTTTGGAAAGAGTGTGCTCTCCCATGGCCCGATGTACAGGGCCCAAACGCCCGCCTCGTCGGGCCCGGCTTCGCTCGGGCCCCTCGGCGCCGGAGGGACGCCCCCTTAGCCTCGCAGGGCGCGAAGTCGTGAAGTCAGCCCGTGGTGCCCCTGGCGGGGCGAAAGCCGCGGTAGTGCCAGCGGTACGACGGGTGGTCGTTGAGGCGGTAAGCCGACCGCGCGATGCGCGCACCGCTGACGAAGCCGCCGCCACGGGACACGCGGTACCCGGAGCCACTCACCTGGCGCTCACCCTCGGGACCCTCGACCGGATCCCTGCCATACTGACCCCAACCGTCCCGGCACCACTCCCAAATGTTGCCGTGAACGTCGTACAGGCCAAGAGGGTTCGCCGGCTTCTCGGCGACCGGGTGAAGCTGATCCCCCGAGTTCCCCGCGTACCACCCCACCCGCGCCAGATCCTCTTCGGAGTCTCCCGACCAGTACCGCGTCGTCGTGCCGGCGCGGCACGCGTACTCCCACTGGGCCTCCGTCGGCAGGACCAGACCCGCCCAATCGCAGTAGGCTGTCGCGTCGTTCCACGAGACTCCCACCACCGGCTGCTTCGGCTGGTTGTACTTCCGGTTGCCCCACTCGGCGGGCTCGCGAGCATCGGGGTTCGCTTGCAGGAAGCGGCCATACTCCTCGTTCGTCACCGGGGCACGCCCGAGGTAGAAGTCGTCCAGCTCCACTTCGTGCTGCGGGCCCTCGTCGGGGTCGCGGCCTTCTTCGTCCTCGGGCGAACCCATCAGGAACTTGCCGCCGGGGATGCGCAGGAGCTCGTAACCGCCGGGATCTGCCCGGACGACTTCCAGCCGTCGGCTCGGCTTCGCGAAAGATCCCGCGATCGCCGGGTAAGGGTGCCTGCGGAGCTTCGAGGCGAGCCCCGCGACGTCTTCAGGAGCGCGCCGCTCCAGCACGCGCAGCGCCTGGAGCTGTCGCTGCCACAACCCCTCGCTCTTGCCAGGCTTCCTTCGCAAGAGATCCAGGAACGGCGCCATCCCGATCTCGAGCGCGTCGTCCAGGCACTCCTCCACGAGGTCGGCGTGCTCGGCGAAGCCGGGCTGCTCGACCACCAGGCGCATGAAGCGCTCGAAGATCGGCGGGCCTTCCAGCGCGAGCAGGAGCAGGCTCACCTCCCTCCACCAGCTCTCTCCGAAGTTCTCGGCCAGCGCCTCGAGCACCTCGGGCTCGTCGAAAGCCTGGTCCTTGAGCTCGCGCGCGGCGAGGTACTCCTGGAAACCGAGGTGCATGAAGCCGTACTGGTCCCCGCTCCAGCCCGTCAGGAGGCCGCTCTCGTCGCGAATGGACCGCAGGAAGGCGTCTGCGTTGGGGAGCGCGCCCCGTACCCGGCTGAGCCTCGGCTCGATCACCGGCGCGAGCTCGTCTGCGCTCGCGCGGGTCCGACCCTCGATGCCGTGCAGCCAGAGCGCTACGGGCTGGAGGATGCGCAGGGCGCTCTTCGCGTCGATGCTGACCGGCAGCCGCTTCGATTCGCGCCAGCGCTCGAGCAGGACGTTGGTGCACTCCTCATAGAGTTCCGCCCGCCTCTGCGGGAGCCGGCCGCGGTCGCGGTGGACGAGGCAGATGGCCGTGAGGAGCAGCGGGTTGCGCGTCAGCTCGAACACGCGCCGCGCCCGGAAGTCCGACTGCGAGAGCCGGTCGACGAGCGCGTCCGCGTTCCCTTCGGCGACCACCCGGGCCCGTTCCCGGTCCGACGCGAGGCTGATCTCGACGATCCGATACCAGTTGTGCACGAACGCCGAGGCCTGCTCCGCCGTCAGCGGCCGCAGGTGGAGCTCCAGCAGCCGGGCATCGAGCTTCGCCCCGCCCACGTAGCCGGCGTACCGGCAGGTCACCACGAAGCGCGAGCTCCGGTGCTTCTCCATCGCGTTCTCAATCCAGCGCGCGACCTTCCCGCGGTCGTCTGACCCGACCTCGTCCAGGCCGTCGAGGAGCAGGAGCAGATTGCCCCTCTTCAGGAGGCGGCGCCCGAACCCGTCGGGGAGCCCGAGGTACGGGGCGTCGAGCTCGGACTCGATGAAGGCGTCGAGGCCCGCGTCCAGGTCGCGCAGGTTGCGCAGCGGGAGAAACACCGGGAGCATCCCCTCGGGAAGGCCGATCGACGCGGGGCCCTCGCGCACGAGCCAGAGCAGGAGGCGCTTCAGGTGCGTGGTCTTCCCGGATCCCGGATCGCCGAGGATTACGAGCCCCCGGCGTCCTCCGAGTTCGTCGGCCCGCTGGAACGCTTCGGTCAGCGGGAGCTGGGTGTCCCGCGCGTGCTCGTGCAGCTTCTGCTCGGCCTCCTCCGCGCTCCCGAACCCGGCTTCGTCGTAGGCGCCCGTGTCGACGACCGCGTCGAGTGGCACGTACATGTCCTCGAGCTGGATCGGGACGCGGACCCGCGTCTCGAATCCCGCCAGCGAGACGGTCTCGTGGAGGGCGGCGATCTGCCGCGCGTAGAGGTCGAAGCCGTTCGTGCTCGCGACGGTGGGTCGCCGCTTGACCATTGTGCCGCTTGTGCGCTTCCACTCGGTGAGCGCGGCGAGGAGCATCGTCCCGAGGCGTTCGTCGGTGAACGTGTAGACCGCCGGTTCTTCGGCCAGCCGCTTGCGGAACTGGTTCTGCCGACCGAGCTTCTCCGCCGCGTCGGGCCCCGGATCCAGGTCGAGGTCCATGCGAATCGGCACGGAGTCGTCGAGGATGAAGGCCATACGCTCGGACGCGCTGTAGTACTCGAGCTCGACGATCGAGCGCTCCTCGTCCGGTGGGATCCACCCGTAGCGCCACCCGGCGATGCAAACGAGGAGGTCGGCTCCGCGCGCGAGCCGCAAACTCTCGCTGACCGAGGGCTGGGCGCTGGCGGTGAAGCGCTCGACGGCGACCGGCGTCATCCCCGCCCTCTGGACGGCGTCGACGACGACCTTGCGGCGATCCTCGTCGTAGAGGTGCGCCGAGGCGATGTACACCCGCGGCCGCGGGCTTTCCTTCCCGGCGTCGAACTCTTGGACCCTCTCCATGTAGCGGCGGTTGGCCTCCGCGCACTCCGCGCGCGCGCTTTCGACGTAGCCGTCCCGGTTGGCGACGAGCTCTTCGCTGTGGCCGAAGCGCCGCGCCAGGAGCGCCGCGACGGTGGCGATCCAGTAGGAGACGGCCTCGCGGTCGGTGTCCGATTCCGTGAGGACCGGGAGCTCCTCGCCGTAGCTCCAGATTCCCTGATAGGGCACGCGCAGGTGCTCCAGGAGCTTGTCGGGCGTCGCGTCTTCGTGAGCCCACGGCGCGTAGAACGGCGCCAGCTCCTCCGCGAAGCGTTCCATCCACCGGCGCCCGATCGTGTACTCCTCCCGCAGGTCCAGCCGCGCGGGCAACGGAAGGGTGAGCAAGCGCGAGCGGTTGAGGGGCAGGCGGGCGCGGGCCTCGATCGCGTGGTCGACCGAGCGCAGCGCGCCCTCGAAGCCCTGGCGGTTCGGCGCGAAGAGGAACACGAGCGAGTCGGGCAGTTGCGCCGTGCAGATGGCTCCGATGTCGGTGATCCCGGTCCGGCTATCGATGAACACCAGGTTGTAGTTGCCGACCCATTGCTCGCGCAGGTTCTCGATGTGGCGCCCCAGGCCGTGATCGTCGTAGAGGCGGCCCCAATCGAGGCTGCGGAGCGTCCTGCCGTAGTCGTCGCCGTCCACGCGGCCGGCGGGGATGAGATCGACGGAGCCTTTCGCGTCGGGGAGCGAGACGGGCTGGCGCAGCTCGCGCCAGTCGAGCGGCGGGCCCCCCGCGCCGCTAAGCATGAGCTCGACGACGCCCTCGTGCGTTCCGGGCGGCAGGTGCGGCTGGAAGTACAGGGAGAGCCCCGGCGCCTCGAGGTCCCAGTCGACGCAGAGCACCCTCAGGCCCCAGCGCGCGAGCAGCGCGGCGGCGTTGGCGAGCACGAAGCTGCGCCCGACGCCGCCCTTGTAGGAATAGAAGGTGACGACCTCGCCGGTCATCCATTGCTCCCCAGGGGGATGTCGGGCGGGCCGAGGGGGGGCATTTCCATCGTCGGCCAACTCGGGTCCCAGTCGGGCGTGCGGTCGATGAACTTCGAGAGATCGTCGCACATGCGCTGAACCTCCTTGCGGAAGTCGTGATGTGCTTGTAAGCCCACGTCCGCGGGGAGAAGCGAGCTGTACTCCTTCATGTCGTGTTTGCCCTTTCGCTCGCGCGCCTCGGGGTCAAAGTAGTTGCCGTCCCAGAAAACGACGGGGTACACGAGATTGGGGCGTTTGCCTGTTTGCTTCTCGACGTGTTCCTCCCGCTTCAGAACCGTTTGCCATTCGGATCGGCACCAGATGGACTCGGAGAAATAGGGAATGGACCACACGGCGAGCATGCAGCGAGAACGATGGAGTGCGTCGCGTAGGTCTTCTCGCCATCGACTTCCCGTGTCGATCTCCTCATCGTAGAAGAGCGAAGGCTTGCGGCGAGCGAGGGGCAGGGCCTGCTTGAGCTGGGGATAGAACACCTCCTGCACCCAGCGTCCCGGCTTCTCGAGCTCGACGCCATCGGGACCGGCGCTTGCGCCGCGAAAGTAGCTCAGGAAGACGTCGTACTCGTACCCCATGCTCTCCCCTGCGAGGGCGCGGGATTGTAGCGTGCCGCGACGCGCGGCAAACCCGGGCGGAGCGCCTCCCCGCCTGGGTCCCAAACAAGGAAGGGAGGCGAGTCCGCGTCACGCCGGCGCAGACTTACCTCCATGAGGTTCGTCCGGCTACGGCGCCGGGATGCCGACCGCCATGGTCAAGGTCTCGCTCGTGTAGTTGAACGTCGCGTACGGGCCGTCGAGGTTGACCCCCGCAACCTGCACGCGAAGCGGTGTCAACAGGACGGTCGCGGGGTAGGGATACTGAACCTGCTGAAGCGCCTGGCCCGGGGAGAACGGGAAGTCGAAGGCGCCGGCCACGAACGGACTGAGGAGCAACAGCCCTTCCGGCTCCCATTGGAAGAAGGAGGGGAACTCCTCGGTGGAGGCGAACAGGATGGGAATCTCACTCCCCACGGCATCGCGCAAGATCACGCGGAGGAAGGGCCCCTCCTCGACGAACATCTTCACGGACGCGGGCGTTGAGGCGTAGCTGGTGACGGCCGCCGTCGGCTTGACGTCGGGCAGTCCCATCATCCGCTCGATCAGGTACGTGCGGTCGTACGTCGGACCCGTCGTGCAGACGTCGTCGTCGGTGATGGTGCCCGTGCACAGCGAGGTGATGTTGCGGGGGTCGATGGCGCAGATCGCGTCGATGTCGTCGGGGAACGCGTCGATGATGATCTCCGAGAGGGCCGTGCCGCCGCCGAGGGGCGCCCCGAGCGGGGTCGGAGGCGGCGTGGGAGTCGACGTATCGTTGAGGTCCTTGAAGAGGAGCTGGTCGAGCGACGACCCCTTCGCATGCACGGTCGAGAACAGGACGAAGTTCTGCCAGCAGTCGAAGGCCAGGGCGTCGACGTCCTCGTTCGCGGTGACTCCGAGATCCGCCGCGCTCAGGTGGACCGACGGAAGCGACCATTCGAACCCGCTGCCCAGGTCGACCGGCTCCATCCGGAAGATCGTCGCGCCGTTCTGGTCGGGTCCCGGGATGTTCCACGAAGCGGGGATCTGGCCGACCGTCGCGTTGGAGATGGAGAAGTAGAGGACGGGGCCGAGCTCGTTGGGGCACGTCATGGGCGAGTCGACGAAGAACGGAATGTCGTCATCGAGGGCGAAGAGCGTCGCGAAGACGTCGAGCGCGTCCACCTCGACGGTCTCGCCCGCGCCGGGCGTCGCGGTCGAGTGCAGGGAGATCTCGGTCGAGTCCTGCGACAGGACGGCGCGGTGCATCTCGTCCGTGGCGATCGCGGCGTCCAGCACGGTGTAGGTGAAGATGTCCGCCCCGGCGCTGTGCGGGTCGTCCGCCTCCCCGGCGATCGCGCCTCCCGCCAAACCGTTGCTTCCGGTGGTCACGGAGAAGACGAGCGCGGACCATTCCACCTCGGTCCCGGGCGGATACAGGAGCTCTCCGAACGCGTCCGACGCGATCCAGTCGATCCCGAAGGACATCGCGTCGATGTCCGGCGGCGACGCCACGCCCGGGAAGAGCGAGGCGGAGTCCAGGCCGATCGAGTCGTGGATCGCGCCCATGCGCCCGAAGCTGGGGAGCGCGCCCGGGCCGTGCACGCCCGCGCCCTTTCGCATCAGATCGGCGCCGTTCGCGCCGCTGCCGGCGGGCGGGGTGGCGTCACTGGTGGAAAGGACGATCGGAAGGCCGTCGTAAGCGCCCTGCCCGCGGCCCTCCACGTCCTGCGAGCAAAGAGGTGAGGCGGCAAGCGTCGCCGCGATGAGAAACTGCCAGTAGCTCATTCGGGATTCTCTCGATCTAGAGGTTCAGGGATTCGATTCGTTGCTCCCAGCTTTCGCGGTCCGCAATCGGAAGCTCGGCACATGCGAGCTCGGCGAGCTCCTGCGCGCGCGGCGCCGCCTTGCCCTGGAAGACAGCGGGATGTTCGGTCATGTATTCGAGCGCCGCGCCCGGCTCCCCGGCGGCGAGCTTCTGCTCCGCTTCCAGGACGCGGAGCTCGTCGAGGACGAAGGAGGGGCAACGGCGGCTCGCGAGCGCAGTGCGCAGGCACACCTCGGCCTCGCGGTCGCGCTCGGCCTCGCGCAACGCCCAACCGAGGTAGGCGAAGTAGGCTCCGGCCTGGTCGTGCTTGCCGCGCTTCTGGATCGAGGCGACCACGCCGTAGAGACTGTCGGCCACTTCGTCCATGGTCAGCTCGCCCGTGAAGGCGCGCAGGAACGCATGCTCCATCGAGCCGGTCAGGCGGTGCTCCGTCAGCAGCTCCTGGGCCTTGTCGAAGTGAACGAGCGCTTCGTCGTGCAGGCGCTCTTGCCGGCGTTGCCAACCCCACCAGAGATGGATGCTCGCCCGTTGCTTCCCGAGCTGTCGCAGCTCGGGTTCGTTCGCGAGCGGGATCCCCTCCAGGAGCAGGTCGTCCGCCTCCTGAAACTCCCGGCGATCCCGAAGGAGGCCCGCGAGCTGCAACCTGGTCTTGGCGCCCTCGGGGCGCATCGCGAGGCCCTCGTACAGGATCTCCATCGCCTCGGCGAAGCGCTCCTGCTGCGAATAGACCCAGCCCAGGGTGTTGCAGACCACCTGCTGGTCCGGACACAGCTCGAGCGCTCGCTCGGCTCGGCGCGCCGCCGATTCGAACTTGCCGCTCTTGGCCTCGATGCAGGAGACGATGTGGCACGTGCGCGCGGTCTCGGCGCCAAGGAGCTGCTCGACCCCGTCGGCCTCCTCCTCAGCCTCGTCGAGCCGGTTGCTGCCGAACGCAGCGATCACGCGCAGATCGCGATACCGCCAGCGCTCCGGCGCGGCTTCCACCGCGTGGGTGAGGTGGTCATAAGCGGCCGCGTAGTCCTTCCACCGC
Organism: Planctomycetota bacterium; assembly: GCA_028278425.1. Lineage (GTDB taxonomy): Bacteria > Planctomycetota > UBA1135 > UBA1135 > JANQEJ01. The sequence goes on from JANQEJ010000109.1 coordinate 9,817, forward strand.
AGCGAGACGTAGCCCAGCAGGAAGTCGTCGAAGTCCGTCGCGCTCTCGGGGAGATCGCCCGCGCGGGGAAGGGCCCACCGCGCTTCGGCTTCGGGCTGGGTGAGCACGTCGGCCAGCGCGCCCAGGAGCGGCGTGTCGTAGGCGGGGAAGCGCCTCGCGATCGCATCGAAGTCCGCGGTCGCCCCTTCGGGGTCGTCGCGCTGGCTCCGGTACGACGCGCGATAGAAGCGAAGCGCGGCATCGTCCGGACGGATCTCGAGCAGCCGATCGAGCTGTGCTCCCACGTACGCCGGCTCCCGGTACGGCTCGGCGCTCCTGCCCGGGTGATGCTGGAGCGTGAACACCGCGGGCAGCCGAGCGTTCAGGTCGGCGAACTCCTCGCGCTCGCTCCGCTCGCGCGCTTCGACGCGGTTCCCGTGCGCGAGCACGCCCGCCGCCGTCGCCGTCGGGACCAGCAACGCGGCCAGCGCGGCCGCCGCCGCCCAGGCCGGGCGCCGGTGGCACCAGCGCGCGACTCGCCCGAACACGGTCGGGTGTCGCGCCGAGACCGGCCGCCGCTCGACGAACGCATCGAGGTCCTCGGCCATGGCTTCCGCGCTTGCGTAGCGATCCGCCGGGCGCTTCTCCATGGCTCTCAGGCAGATCGCCTCGAGGTCGCGCGGGAGATCCGGGGCGTGAACCCGCGGCGCCGTCGGCACGGCCGCGCTCAGTTGCGCCGCGACCTCCGCGGCGCTTCCGCGGAAGGGTGTCTCGAACGTCAGCAGGTGGTAGAGCGTCGCGCCGAGGCCGTACACGTCGATCCGCGGATCGAGCCGTTCCGCACCGCGGCGGAGCTGCTCTGGCGCCATGTACGCGAGGGTGCCGAGCGGACCGCTTCGGCTGGCGAGCGACTCCTCGCCGAGGATCGCGACCAGGCCGAAGTCGGTGAGCATCGGCTTGCCGTCGCCCGTGACCAGGATGTTCGAGGGCTTGACGTCGCGATGCACGATCTGTTGCTCGTGCGCGGCGGCGAGCGCTCGCGCGACCTTTGCGAGCATCGCTGCGACGATCTCCCAGTACGGCCGGCCCCAGCTCGACGCCTCGCCCGTCTGCCCCGGTTGCTCGCGGAGGAAGGCCTGCAGATCCCGGCCGCGGCGCGGCGGCTCGTCGAGGTCGCGCGCGTGCTCAACCCAGCGCTGCAGGTCCACGCCTGTGATCCGCTCCATGACCATGTAGGGCTGGCCGTGGAACTGACCGTGGTCGAGGATGCCGACGATGTTGTCGTGGCGCAGCATCCCGAGCGCGCGGTACTCGCGGGCGAAGCGGTCGTGGGCGCGCGGGCTGCCCAGGGCGGACTCCGAGAGCAGTTTCACCGCCACGGGACGATCCAGCCCGAGGTGCGTCGCCTCGAAAACGACCCCCATGCCCCCGCGGCCGAGGATTCCGTCGAGGCGGATCTTGTCCTGGAGGACCACGCCGACCTGCGAACCCTGCGTCGGCGTCGCGGACGCCGGCGCCACGTTCGGAAGGGTCGCCAGCGGAGGCAGGGCCTCCTCCAGCCTGAGGAGCCCGAGCACCTCTTCGAGCATCTCCGCGTCGTCGCCGCAGCGCTCCTTGAGGAAGGCCTCGCGTTCGTCGGGGTCCAGCTCGCGGGCCCTAAGGAAGTGGCTCTGAAGCGAATCCCAGCGGTTGGTCTCCATCTAGTGTTCTGAGTCAGAAGTTCGGGCGCACAAGGTGCGACTCTCGGTGCGCAGGGCAAGGCGCGCCGACGACGCCTTACTCGTAAGTAAAGCTAGG
>JANQEJ010000130.1 GCA_028278425.1 Planctomycetota bacterium
CCCTCCGGGTTGCGCGCGGAGCTCGCGGACGAGTGGCTGCGCTGCGAGGAGCTCTTCGCGCCCGACGAACCGCCCGCGGAGCCGGGCCCGCAGCTCAACTGGCTCTCGACGATGTGGGCGCTGGTCTTCGCCGTCCTCCGCCGCGGTTGGAAGCCGGTCGTGACCGACCTCGGCGTCGCCAACTTCAAGGGCGCCCAGGTCGGCGACGCGGCGTTCATCCACTATTGCTACGGCGACGACGAGTTCGAGAAGCGCCGCTACATGACCGAAGACGACGCGGAAGCGCGCGTCTGGCGCGCGGCGGCCTCCGCGGGGATCGATGCCGTGGTCTGCGAACGGCTTCGAGCGGCCGCGGAGTACTACGATTTGCGGGAAATCCCGGGCTCGAGGTAGGCTCCCGACTCCCCCTCGCGTCCCAAATGGAGGAATCGCGTCCCAGATGGAGGAATCGATGACCCTGAACGAACAGCCGCTGCCCCCCTCTCCCCCGCCTCCGCCGACGGGCGATCCGGGAGGAGGAGGGAACCCGGGTGACGGCAAGCCGACGAGGACGAACCGATGAACCCGAGCTCGCAACCGCTGCCCCCGTCTCCGCCGCCGCCGCCCACCGGCGACCCCGGCGGAGGATCGTCGCCCGGCGACGGTCGGCCCGGCGAACGCTAGACACCTAGTCCGCGTCGCGTTCGACGATCAGGTGCTCGATCGCGTCGAGTTCCCACGGCAGGCACAACCCGCCGGCCGTGGCGCGCGACGCGTCGGTGCCGTAGTACACCTCGTTCAGGTAGAGCGCGGCGTCGAACGACTTCGCGCCGCCCGCCGAGGTGATGATCCGGCCGTCGTGGACGAAGCTCACGTCGCGGTGGACCTGCACCGCGGGGAACATCTCCTCGAAGCGATCGATGTCCGACGGGAACGTCGTGGCGTTGAGCCCGTCGAGGAGGCCGGCCTGGGCGAGCACGAAGGCGCCGTCGCAGAGGGACAACACGTAGTCCGCCCGCTCGCCCGCGCGCCGCACCCAGCCGATCGTGCGCTCGTCCTCGAGGTCGGTGTCCATGTTGTGGTGCGCGCTCGCCACGACCAGGACGTCGATCTCGGGCGCGTTCTCGAAGGTGTAGTCGGGCAGGATCCGCAGCCCCTCGAAGCTGACCACCGGCCGGTCGTAGGGCGCGACCGTGAAGACGCGCATCCCGGGTTTGGTCCGGAAGATCGAGTGGTGGAACACGTCCCACGGCGCCGTCAGCTCGGTGTTGTACACGCCGTCCAGGAGCAGGAACCCGACCTGCACCGGCGCCTCGCCGTTGGGGCCGGGCTCGGGACGGGCGGCCTGGTACGGGCTTTCTCCGGCGCCGGCGGAGCGGCAGGCGGCGAGCAGGAGCAGCGCGAGCGCCAGGACGCGGTGCATGGCCGAGATGATACCGTTCCCGCGTGAAGCTCCTCACGTTCCAGGCCAAGCGGTTCCATTGGAAGAGCTTCTCGCGCACGCTCGACGACGCGCCCCTGGAAGCGGGGGAGGAGGTCGACGAGGAGGTCCGTGACGCCGTCGTCGTGTTCCTCCACGCGGAGGGCAAGGACGAGGAGGACGACGCCAGGAAACGCGCCTTCAAGCACACGCTGAAGCACGTGAAGTGGCTGGCGAACAAGCGCGACCTGAGGAACGTCGTGCTGCACTCCTTCACGCATCTCGGGGCCGACAACTCCAGCCCCGAGTTCGCGCGCGGGTTCATCGAGGAGCTGGCCGAGCGCCTCGCGGGGACCGGCTACTCGGTCGCGACGACGCCGTTCGGCTGGTTCTGCGAGTGGGACCTCTCCGTGTACGGGGAGAGTCTGGCCAAGGTGTGGAAGGAGGTTTGAGCGCTACAATCCGCCGGCCATGCTTCCGCTGCTGCTACTCACCCTCGCACCGCTGCTCCAGGACGATCCGGCCAAGGACCTGAAGTCCAAGGACTTCGCCGTCCGTCTCGCGGCGGTGCAGCGGCTTGCAAAAGAGGAGCACCCGAAGCGCGAGAAGCTCCTGATCGGCACGCTCAAGGACGACGACTGGGAGATCGTCGAGACCGCGGCGGTCGCCCTAGGCGAGGTGGGCTCCGGCGCGGCGATCGATTCGCTCGTCAAGCTGACCTTGGAGGGGCCGGCGCGGCGCGTGCGGCGCACGGCCGCGGAGGCGCTCGCCGCGCTCGACGCCGTCGAGGGCTTCGACGGCCTCGCGAAGAAGGTGAGCGGCAAGCACGCGCGCCACGCCTGCGAGGGGATGTGGAGCCTCGCCGCGAAGGTCGACGGCCAGGTGTCGACGAAGGGCATCGCCAAGGCGCTGAAGTCGAAGGACGGCGCCGCGCGCGGGGCCGCCGCCCACGCCTGGATCGTCGTCGCCGGCGACACGCGCGCGGAAGCGCTCGAGGAGCTCCTCGGCCACGAGGAGATCCGCGTGCAGGCGGCGGCGCTCGACGGCGTGAGCCAATCGCGCGACCCGGCTTGCTTTCCGCTGCTCCTCGGGCTCCTGGCGCGCAACAAGCTCAACGACGTGCTCGAGCGGCGCGTCGTCACCGCCTGCCGGTCCATCCTGGCGGACGCGGACGAGGGCGAGCGCGGCGCGCTCGGCGATCAGATCCTCTTGTCGCTCACGATGCCCACCGATCACGCGATGCAGGCGCGCACGGCGCGGCTCACGGGTCGGCTGGCCTCGAAGGAGCTCGGTCTCGTCGACGCCGCGCGCGCGGTCGAATCGCTCGAGTCCGCTCTCGGGAGCAGCGAGGCGAAGACGCGCGCCGCCGCCGCGGGTGCACTCGGTCGCATCGGGACCGACGAAGCGGTGGATCGCGCCGCAAAGCTGGCGGTCGACGACGCCGACGCCAACGTGCGGCTCATCGCGATGCAGTCGGTCGTGCGCCGTCGTCCGGCGACCGAGGACGCGACGCTCGACCTGCTCGCGGAACGGATCGAAAAGGACCCCGACGCGCGCGTGCGCGAGGAGGCGGCGGTCGCGCTCGGCGTGAAGCAGCAGGAGCGTGCCGTGAAGCCGCTCGCCGGCGCGCTCGACGACCAGGAATGGGGCGTCGTCGCCTGCGCCGCCGTCTCGCTCGGCAAGACGCGCCAGTCGACCGGCTTGCAGCCGCTGGTCGATCTCTACGCCCGCAGCGAGGACTGGCGCACGCGCGGCGCCGCGGTCATCGGCATGGGGCACATGTACGAGAAGGAGGCGGTCCCGCACGTGATCGCCGCGCTCGCGGACGAAGAGGTGATCGTGCGGCGTTCGGCGCTCGAGTACCTCGTGTCTCTGGCGAACCGGAGGATGGAGCCGGAGGTGGAACCCTGGGAGGCCTGGTGGGCGGAGAGCGGACCGCGCCTCCAGCTCTTCGACCCCGACGAGGAGGCGGCGCGGCGCGAGAAGTACGGCTACGAGCGCACGCCGGCCGAGATCTACGCCGGCCTCGACGTCGTCGTGTTCGAGAGCCGCGGCGACCACATCCAGAACGTGCTCGAAGACCTGAAGATCGAGCACCGCATGACGCAGCAGGGCCAGGTGGCCGAGGCCGAGCTTCACGCGCGCGCCGTCTTCGTATCCAACTGCACCGGCGAGATGACGGACGAGGACGTGGATCAACTGGCGTGGTTCCTGCGCGTCGGCGGGTATCTCTTCGGCTCGTGCTGGGCCGTGCAGGAGACGATCGAGCGCGCCTATCCCGGCGTCGTGCGGCGTCTCCCGACGCGCGGCGAGGTGCTCGACAACGTGTTCGCGACGCCGTGCGTCGACGACAGCCCGTACCTCGAGGGCGTGTTCGGCCCCGACGTCACGCCGATGTACGCGCTCGAGGGCGCCTACCTGATCGACGTCGTCGACCCCGAGCGCTGCGAGGTGCTGGTCGACAGCCCGGAGTGCGCCGACCGCCACGGCGGCGGGAACCTGGCGGCCTGGTTCACCGCGGGACACGGCGTCGTGCTCGACTCGGTGAACCACTTCGAGGAGCAGGGGCTGACGCGCGCGACCTGGCTCAAGAAACCCGCGGAGCGCCAGGCCTTTGCCGTCGACCACATGGGGCTTTCCTATGAAGAGCTGCGCGAGTTGCTCGACGACCGCGCCTGGAAGCAGTCCGGCGAGATCGCGAAGAAGGTGAAGGACCTCTCCGTGTTCCGGCTGATCACAAACTTCGTGCGGCAGAAGCGCATCACGGGGGACGGATGAAGCGGCTCCTCCTGTGCCTCCTCCTCGCCTCGGCCTGCGCGGCGCCGTCCTCCGAGCCGGAGGAGGCCGCCGAGCCCGCGTGGCGCGTCGCCACCAGCCGCGCCGGCATGTTCACCGCCGAGTGGCGCCCCGTGCCCGCGCCGATCCCCGTGAACGAGCCCTTCGAGCTCGAGGTCAGGCTCTACGAAGGCGCGGAGACGAAAGTGCCGATAGAGGACGCCGAGGTGTTCATCAACGCCTGGATGCCCGACCACGGCCACGGGATGCTCCGCGAGCCGCGCTCCGAGGCGCGCGGCGACGGCACGTACCGGGTGAAGGGCATGCTCCTGCACATGGACGGTTTCTGGCAGCTCTTCATCGACGTCGTGCGCGACGGCATCTCCGAGCGCGCGGAGTTCGACGTCATCGTGGAATGAGATCTATCGCGATCGTGTTCCTCGCGCTGCTCGGCTGCAGCGCGCCGCCCATCCCGGAGCCCGAGGTGAAGGCCCCGGCGTCGGACAACCTCCCGCGCGGCTTCACCGCCGAGGAGATCGAGCGCATCCTCGACCTCTCCCCGCTGCCCGACCCTCCGCCGGATCCGACGAACCGCTTCTACGAGGACGAGCGCGCCGCGCACCTCGGGCAGTTCCTCTTCTACGAGACGCGTCTCTCCGGCTCGGGCGAGGTGTCCTGCGCCACGTGCCACCTGCCGAACAAGGACTGGGGCGACGGCAAGAAGCTCGGCGAGGCCGAGGGGCAGATGACGCGCCACACGATGACGCTGTGGAACGTCGCCTACAACCGCTGGTTCTTCTGGGACGGCCGCGCGGACTCGCTGTGGGCGCAGGCGCTCGGCCCGCTCGAGGAGCCCCGCGAGCACGCGGGCAGCCGACTTCGGTTCGCGCACCTGATGCACGACGACGCGGACCTTCGCCGCGCGTACACCCAAGTCTTCGGCGCGCTGCCCGACCTCGACGACGCGTCGCGCTTCCCGCCCGAGGGCCGTCCGGTGCCGGGCGACCCCGAGCACCCGCACGCCAAGGCGTGGGAGGGGATGCGCGAGGAGGATCGGGTCGCCGTGAACCGCGTCTTCGCGAACATCGGCAAGAGCATCGCCGCCTTCGAGCGCAAGCTCGTCAGCCGCCGCTCCTCCTTCGACGACTTCGTCGCGGGGATCCGCGAGGGCGACCTGTACAAGCAGATGGAGCTCCACGAGGACGCGCGCCGCGGCCTCAAGCTCTTCCTCGGCAAGGCCCGCTGCTTCCTCTGCCACAGCGGCCCCAACTTCACCGACCGCGAGTTCCACGACACGCGCGTTCCGCCGCTGAAGGGCGGCAAGCGCCTCGACCCCGGCCGCTACGACGGCGTCGAGAAGGTGATCGCCGACCCGTTCAACGGCACCGGCGCCTACTCCGACGACCCCGGCGAGGCCGCCGAGGTCAAGGTCGACTACCTGATCCGCAACGGCCACAACTGGAGCGAGTTCAAGACGCCGAGCCTGCGCAACTCGATCGTGACGGCTCCGTACATGCACCAGGGACAGTTCGCGACGCTCGACGAGGTGCTCGAGTACTACAGCACGTTGGAGGGCGCGGTGGTGAACCACCACCAGGCGGAGCGGACGCTGGTGCCGGTCAACTTGACGGAGGGGGAGAAGCGCGACCTGCACGCTTTCCTGGAGGCGCTGACCGACCTTAGCCTGGATCCGGCGCTGAAGCGGAAGCCGGAGACGCCTTACCTGCCGTAGCGGGAGTCCTACTCGCAGATCTCGAGCGCGAGCCCCTGCGTCATCGACACCAGCCCGCCGGGCGAGCCGGCGTCGATCACGAAGGCCTGGCTGTAGACGTCGAGGCCCTTCAGACCGGGATCGGGCGAGATCGGGATCGCGATCGACGCCGAGCCCGCGCCGGGGGCGCCGGGCGTTCCGCCGAGGGTGGTGCCCGCCGTCGTGATCGCGCTGAGCGGGTCCGCCCAGATCGTGCCGCCGAGGAGCGGCAAGCCGGCCACCGGCATGGTCGAAAGGGCGAGCAGGGCGGGGGCGCCGCCGAGCCCGGAGTCGACGTCCAGCACGGCCGTGGAGCCGATGCGCGGGAACCCCGAGGACGAGGAGAGGACCGGGACGACGTCTCCGCTGCCGGGGGTGCCGGAACCGTAGGGAACCGCCAGGCTGCAGCGGGACAGCAGTAGCTCGAGCTCGATGAACTGGCTGCTCGTGACGTTGGCGAGCATCGCGAAGGTCTCGGTTTCGGAGAGCCAGCCGAGCTCGGACTCGCCGGTGACGGTGCTGACGGCGTCGATGCGGCCGTTGGGCTGGAGCGTGAACGTGCCGCTGTCCGCGAACGGAGCGGACGACTGTCCGACGACCGGTTGGGAGAAGACGATGACGCCGCTGCTGGCGAACGTATCGGGCGCGCCGATGGCGACGTCGAGGTGCGTCGAGAAGAGCTCCGGCAGGATTCCCGAGAAGCCCGGGGTGATCCCGAAGCTCGAGCTGCGCCAGTCGCCCAGGACGACGGAGGGGGAGTGGCCGCCGCCCTTGCGCACGCCGATCGTGAGGCCGACCTCGGTTGCCGTCCGGTCGACGAGGAAGAAGATCTCGCCGCTGCCGAGGACGGCGCCGGTCACCGTGTCCCCGCTCTCGGTCAGGAGCACGGTGCCGTCGGCCGCGACGGAGTAGGTTCCGGCGACGGGTCCCGAGACGTCGGAGCTCGAGAAGGGGTCGACCACGTGTTCGCTGACCGACCCGCTGAACCCGCCGGCTCCGTCGAAGTCGATCGAGCCTCCCGTGCCGAACCCGCGGAAGCCGCCGGCGACCTCCTCCATGCGCAGCCCCGCGATGGCGTACTGCCCCGACAGCGTCGCGTCGGTCGCGTCCGTCGGCTTGCGCAAGGCGATGCCGGTCTGCGGCGCGGCGATCGTGTTGTCGCCCCAGATCGCGAGGTCCTGGTCGAAGCGGACGCGTAGCTCGGTGAGGTCCGTCCCCGGCATGGTCGGATCGAGATCGAGCGTCAGCTTCCCGTCGCCGTCGAGCACGTAGGTGCCGGGCCCGGACTCGTTCGTGGTCAACACGGTCCCGCCGGCGCAGACGACGTAGGCGTCGCTCGTGAACGCGAGCGTACCGTCGGGCTGAAACTGAACGCTCCCGGTGGCCGAGCCGGCCGTGGTCGTGTCGACGCCGGCGGCGCACTCGTCATCCCATTCCCCTTCGAGGACGCCGAACGCGTATTCGTCGTCGAGGGGGATGATCCCCTGCGCCGACGCGGCCAGGGCGGTTGCGGATGCGGACAGGACGAAAAGGGCGGGGAGTTGGATGAAGTATTGCATTCGGGGAATCCTCGCGTGACCGACGAGACTTGGCCATACCCACAGTGGCCTCCTGTCCCGAAACCGGTCGCCGTCACCAAGCGCGGGGTGTCGGGATTTCCCGACCCGAAATGAGCCGGGGGCGCCTGCGCATCGCCACATCACGCGCTCGCGACCGGACGTACTGCTCACGACCGGCTTCATGAGGTTCCCTAATGAGCCCGAGGAACAAAGGGGTATTCGGTTGGCTGGGAATGGCCGCCCTGATTGTCGTGCTAAGCACTCTGGTGGCCTTGAACTGGGAGGATCTTCGCCAGGCCCTCGGCGCGCAGTCCGAGAAGGCCAGGGTCACGCTCTTCCGTTGGGGCGAGCTGATGTCGATCGGTGACGACCTGAAGGACCGCTACGGCACCGAGCCCGAGGTGACCTATGACACGGGGGCCGATGGTCGCATCTTGAGCATTGCATTCAGCGACTACCGGTCGCCCGAAGAACAGCAGGCGGCAGCTCACGCCCTTGAGATCGCCACCTTTGCCGTCGGAAGAACGAAGAAGTCGGACCAGATCGACGTCGTACGGGTGCTCTTCCAGCCTCCCGCGGGAACGGGTGAGAGTGCCGGCGGCTCGGGCCCCTTCAGCTTCGCTCTGGACGATTTGACGCCGGCCCAGCCGCAAACAGACTAGACGCCGCCGGTCGCTCGGCCGTCAGAGCGATGCGTCGAGCGGCACCGACGACGACATCCCGCTCACGAAGATCCCGCCCGTTGTGGCCAGGTGCACCGACTGGAGGTGGAGCTCCACCGACAGCACGCCCGGTCCAAGCTCGGTGATCGGCGTCGAGTTCACGAGCGTCCCCGTTCCGTCGATCACGCCGACGGAGACCACCGAGAACGGCGGCCCCAGCGCTAGGTTCCCCGCCAGGATCGGCAGGAAGACCGGCGCCATGACCTGGTGCGCGAACCCGACGAAGACGAGGTCGCCGGGCTCGCCCTCGTAGGTCTGCATCAGCGACTCACCCTCGCGCACGGTCGCGTCGACGACGATCGAGCGCGCCTCGCCCGCGAGCGCGTCGACGGAACCCGAGTCGACGACGATCGGCTGGCCCGTCGGATCCTCGCAGGGGGGATCGGTCGTACCGCCGCCGCCCGGTTGACCCGGGGTCACCGTGCAGCCGCGCAGCGTCAGGCTCGGGTCTCCGTCGACCAGGTGGATCCCGTCGCCCGCCTTGGTGTTGCACTTCTCAGGGTCGGCCGTGTCTCCTCCGTCGCCGCCCTCGAACACGCTGCCCGCGGCGAAGACCGTTCCACCGGACACGAGGAGCGCCGCGCCGCCGTCGCCGGCGCTGACGAAGGGCAGGGGCGCCGTGCCGTCGGCGCCGTAGAAGATCGAGTCGTAGATCGTCACGTTCGAATTCACGAGCTCGCCCGCCGCGCACGGGAAGCCGCACTCGTAGGTGTCGAAGGTGCAGCGCGAGAAGATCACCGCGTGGCTGTCCTCGACGTAGAGGGGCACGGAGGACCAGCCGCCGTAGGTTTCCGCGTGCACGTCCTCGAGCACGACGGTTCCGAAGTTGTTCTCGAGCAGGATCGTCGGCTCGGGGAACGAGAGCACGTCGGGGTAGAGCGTCATGCCGCGGACGACGACCGCCTGCCAGGGCAGGAGGTTGCGGACGACGAGCGCGTGCTCGGCGGTCTGCAGCAGGGGGCCGATCAGGACCTCGGCCTCGTCCTCGGCCACGATCGTGAGCGACTTGCCGTCGACGGTGAAGTCCAGGTAGGTGCCGCTGCGCACCAGGATCGTGTCGCCCTCGTTGGCCGCGTACACGGCGCCCTGGATTCCCGGGAAGGTCCCGGGACCGCCCTGCTCGTCGACGACGAGGACGTCGGCGCTGGCGGACAGGGACAGGAAGGTCAGGCAGGCGAGGGAAAGGACGCGGTGCGACATGGCATGTCTCCAGCAGGCCGATGACTCGTGATTCGGTCCTTACCGTACTCGACGGCCGACTTCCTGCCGGAATCCGCCGAGAATTTCGCGGGTCCAATCGCACGGCGCGGCGGTGTCACTCGACGGCGCTTGAGATCAGCAGGACGTTCGCGAGTGTGTGACGGCGTACCACACCACCGGCGTCGAGCCGTTCGTCGGGAGGACGCGCGCGCTCGAGCTCGCCTTCGGGACCTGACCTCGAAGGACCTGGCGGAGGAACGCGGTTCCCGTTCGGCGCTGCTGCTCAAGACGCCCGACTCGAGCGTCCGATGCGGAGCAGATGACCGGAAGCCGACTCGGAGCCGCGTTCTCCTTTGCTTCTCTGTTGCTGGCGAGCTGTGGGGGCGAAGCACCGGTGCAGTCCAGGCCGGCGGAGAAGAACGAGCGCCCCGGTGTGCCCGTCGCCGTTCCGGTCCCGGAAGCGGCTCCCGAGGAGGCGCCGCCTCCCGCACCCGAAGAGCTCGCGTCGAGCCCGGTGATCGTCAGCGGCACCCAGATCCGCTTCGTGCCCGCGACCTGCTGGGAAGGTTCGGGCTTCTTCTACTGGGGCCTGGGCTCCGTGTCGCTCCGGGTGGTGGGGCACGAAGGGGACGAGTGCGTCTTCGACTACATGCACGAGGTCGAGGGCGGCTACTCGGTTCTCCGCTGCCGCGTTCCCCTCTCGGAGCCGCACGTGGTGATCCGCGAGGCGAGGCGCTCGGACGTCGGCGACTACGGCACTCGCGCGAGCATCGTCACCTCGTTTCCGCTGGAGGATTGCGAGTGCATCGAGTCCGGGAGCGTTTGGGAGAAGCTCGACGAGCTCACCGAGAGCTCCTATCGCCAGCGGCAGGTCTACGACACCAACTTCGTGTCGTACGTCCGCGGCTTTGAGCAAGGGACGGAGCCCTTCGCGGAGCAGGGCTCCACGATCGTCGCGGACTTCACGCTGTACGAGGACCGCCGCTGGGAGAGCCCAGCCGGCACCGCGACGCTCAGCTTCCGCCTCGGCGACCACGCGGTGGGCCTCGGCCTGGAGGCCGCGGTCGAGGGCCTCGGCGCGGGAGGCGTTCGGCAGCTCTACGTGCGCGAGGAGATCGCGGAGGGAGTGCGCGATTTGCTGCCCGAGGTCCGGCCCGAGTCGCAGTTGGCGATGCGTGTCGAGGTGAAAGCGGTCGACTAGCTCCGACTCGCGCGGTCGCTTCCGACGACGATGGCCCCGGACCCGCGGTCCAAGGCGTAAGAAGCTCCGTCGTGCTTGCCGGCTCCAGGTTCGGCGCCTCGTCGGCGAAGCGCTGGAGCAAGGTGCCGTGTCCGGCCCCGATGAGGACGAGGATCCGCTCGTTGCCTTCCTCGGCCAGCCGCGCGACGTTCGCGAAGATCTTCAGGTTGCGCATGCGCTTCTCCTAATTTCTCGAGCGGGGAGCGGCGCTCGACCTAGACTCGGTGTTCCAGCGCTTCGTGCCCAGGAGGCCAGCCATGCTTTGCAAGCTCATCCGTGCCGCCCTCGTGGCGTTCGCCCTCCCGCTCTTCGCCTCGACCGCCTTCGCCCAGTTCCCCGGCCCGGGGTTGCTCTGGCAGGGAGACTCGGGAAGCTCCGGGGGGAGCTTCCTCCCCGAGTGCGTCTCGGACCCCGTCGGGACGTTTCCCGGTGAGACGGTCACGATCCAGGTGTGGGGAGACGCGCAGGCTCCTTACCTCCTCTTCGCTTCGCTGAACGAAGGCCCGTGCATCTCGATCGCGGGCGTCGGCGGCGGGCTGCTGCTCTCGCCCCCCGTCTTTCCGCTATCGACGGGCATCCTGACCGACGTTTCGCCGTGCCTCTCGTGTCCGGAGGCGGTCGAGAACGTCGTCGCCCAGGTGCCGCCGACGACGCCGGTCGGCACGGCCTTCACGTTGCAGGCCCTCGCCTTCGGCGGAGGTCAGCCCGCGTTCACCGTCGGCATCCGCGCGACGGTTCAGTAGCCGGCAGCGCGGAGGCTAGGAGCCTGTCCGAGTATTCGCCGTGCCCTAGAGCCCGATCGTGGCGTCCGCGCGGTTGCCCGCGCTGATGAGCGGCGGACCCGGTGGCTTGCCGACCTTCGTGCTACCCGACGGGCGTGACACGGGGCTCCTGAACGACGCCCTGCTGGCCGCGTCCGTCGCCAGCGTGGCGATGGCGGAGGGCATCCTCGACACCTCAGGCACCGGCGGTCTCGACCCCACCGGGAGCGGAACGACGAGCCCGATCGGCGTCAATCTGCCGCCCGGCACGATCATCCTCACGGTGGGCCTGAACGTCGACCTCATCGGCGGGACGGTCTGCGACGTCGGCGACGTCATCACACACACGCTGTAGTCCGGCGAAAGCCCGGGCTTCGCGGGGGGTGCGGTCGTGCGGCCGCGACCCCCGCCTCAGGGCCCGAGTTCCGGATGCGCGCCTTCGAGCTCGGCCCGGTCCTCCGCGGTCAGCTCGGGGGTGAAGTGCGCGATCCGTTCCAGGATCGACGTCGTGCCGAGGTACTCGCGCGCGCAACCGACGTGCACGTAACCCGACGGCGCGAAGCGGCCCTCGTCGAAGTAGAGGAGCTTGATCCGCCAGCTTCCCTTCTCGATCTTCTCGCGGCAGCCGCGGCAGGCGGCGCGGCCGGTCGAGGCTCGTTCCACGCCGGCGGCGCGCGGGAGGCGGCGGTGCTCGATGCCCTGTTTGCACACGCCGGCGAGCCAGTCGCGTCTCTCGATGTTCTCGGTGCTCGCCTCGAGCGCCTCGAGCATCGCCTGCGGCCGCTTATAGGCGCTGCACACGAGATGGAACCAGAGCGTCATCTCGCCCTTCTCGTCGTCGACGAACGGGTTGGGCAGGCGCTCGCCGAGGCGCAGCTCGTCCTTCGCGATCGCCAGGCCGCAACCGCGGCACTTCGAGCGGCCGGAGGCCGCGGGTTCGATGGTGTGGGGCATCCGCTCACCACAGTAGAGGGACAGGTGTGCCCCGACAATCCGGTTCGGTCGCCTCCCTTGTTACACGGGAACGGGCGGCGAAGTTGGATACGATGGACGTGCGATGACCATCCACGACACCATCACGAGCTCCGCGGGTACGAAAACGCTTCGCAGCATGTGCCCGCTCGACTGTCCCGACGCGTGCAGCCTCGAGGTCACCGTCGAGGACGGCCGCGTGACGAAGATGGGTGCGACGGACGCGAACCCGCTGACCGAAGGCTACCTCTGCAGCAAGGTGCGCGGGTTCGACAAGCACGTCTATCACGAGGCTCGCCTGCAACACCCGCTGGTGCGCGCGGGGAAGAAGGGCGAGGCTTCGTTCCGCCGCGCCTCCTGGGATGAGGCGTTGGACTTGGTCGCCGAGCGCATGCGTGCCGCGCGCGAGAAGCACGGCGGCGAGACGATCCTGCCGCTCGCATACGGCGGATCGAACGGGATGCTGACCGACGGGAGCACGGACGAGCTCCTGTTCGGACGCCTCGGCGCGTCGTTCCTCTTGCGCACGGTCTGCGCCGTGCCGACGAAGCTCGCGCAGGTGCACCTCTACGGGAGCATGCAGGGCGTCGGCTTCGAGGACTACGTCCACGCGAAGCTCATCGTCGTGTGGGGGACGAACCCGCACGCGACCGGGATCCACCTGGTGCCGAACGTGCAGCGCGCGCAGGAGGCGGGGGCGAAACTGGTGGTCGTCGACCCGGTCCAGACGCCGCTGGCGCGGCGCGCGGACCTGCACGTGCAGCTCCGGCCGGGGACCGACCTGCCGGTGGCGCTCGCGCTGCACCGGCATCTCTTCGAGAGCGGCGCGGCCGACGAGGCGTTCCTCGCCGAGCACGCGACGGGTGCCGACGTGCTGCGCGAGCGGGCCGAGCCGTGGACGCTCGAGCGCGCCGCGGAGGAGGCGGGGCTCGAGCTCGACTTGCT
>JANQEJ010000170.1 GCA_028278425.1 Planctomycetota bacterium
CGGTCTGATCTGTCAACCATGTTTCCGGTTGCACACAGAGGGGCTCGGAGTGCCTTACGCTCCCAGTCCAGAAGCGAAGCGGCCTACTTCAGTCAGTACAGGGAAAACGCCCTCGAGCCCGGCAAACGATTTAAAGCCCGGCCGTTGCGTCCCGCGCTTCAGAACCGTCCGACGCGGCCGAGACCTCCTCACTCCCCTCCCGGCAGACCCGCGTCGTCAAAGCCTCTTCTCTTCTTCTTCGTGCTCGTCTTCAACGCGCCGTTGCTCTCAGCCCCGGCAAGCCCCACTCCCCCCCTAATTCGCCCTCCCCTGAAACTCCCCCGTCTCCGTCGACACCTTGACCTGATCCCCCACCGCCACGTGCATCGGGACCTTGATCTTCAACCCCGTCTCCAAGACCGCATCCTTCTTCACGTTCGTCGCCGTATTCCCCTTGACCGCCGCCTCGGCCTCGGTCACCTCGAGCACCACCGACCCCGGCAGCGACAGATCGAGCGGCGTCTGATCGTGGAACGTCACCTCGACCGTGGTGTTCTCCTTCACGAAACCCATCTTGTCGCCGACCATGTCCTGCGTGAGCGGGAACTGCTCGTAGGACTCGTTGTCCATGAAGACGAAGTCGCCGTTGCCCTCGCGGTAGAGGTACTCGCACTTGCGGCGGTCCAGGTAGGCGACCTCGAGGGTGTCGGAGCCGGAGAAGCGGTGCGAGGTGGTCTGGCCGGAGGTGAGCGAACGCGCCTTGATCTGGATGATCGAGCGCAGGTTGCCCGGCGTGCGGTGCTCGTATTCGGTGATCAGGAGCAGATCGCCGTCCTGCTCGATCACCTGGCCCTTGCGAACTTCGGTTGCCTTGACGCCCATGATGGCGACGAGGATAGCCTCACTCGCGGAGGTAGACCAGCACGTCCAGGTCGCGCGCGGCCACGTGTACCGGGAACGACTCGACCTGGCGGCACTCGCGCGCCAGCGTGGACAGGAGGTTGCGCCGGTCGTCGCCGGCCCAGTCCTCGAGCTGCTCGAGGTTCACCACGAACCAGGTGCGCCGCCCGTAGCGCGCCCAGTCGTCCGGCAGGTCGGCGCGGAAGCTGTCCAGATAGGTGACGCGCCGCCACCGCCGCACGTCCGTACGCCCGGGGTCGGGCTCGAGGTAGTACTCCCCCACCGGGGCCTCCATCCCGAGGATCAGGTCGCCCGGCTCCGCTCGGTTGAAGACGTAGCGGTAGGCCTCGCGCCAGCGCGGCCGTTCGCCTTCGCGGACCGAGAAGTAGAGCCCGGTCTCGGCGAGGGCCGGGAGCGTGAGCAGCGCGAGGTAGGCGAGCCCCACCGCCGCCGGCACCGTCACGCTTCCGCGGCGTTGGGTCGCTCCGAGCGGCGCGGCGGCGACGAGCGCGAGCCACGGCAAGAGGACGAAGACGTACTGGGCCGTCATCCGCGCGAAGAAGCACGCGACGAGGGCCGCGGCGAGCGCGACGACGCACACGGCGAAGACCGTCACCACGAAGGCCGTGCGCCGGCGCAGGGCCACGAACGCGCCGGCGAGCACGCCGATCGCGAGAACCGGCGTGACGTAGAAGCCGGTCGTCAGCAGGAAGTGCGCGGGGTCGGCCGACTTCTTCTCGACCCACGAGCCCCACACCGAGAGCGCCCAGCCGGAACCGCCCAGGACGACGGCGATCCCCACCGCCGCGAGGACCCGCCACGCTCCGCCGGTCGCCGCCGGCGGGCCGAGCCCGAACCCCCGCACCACCCACGGCGCCGCCAGGAGCCCGATCAGAAGAAACGCCGCGCTCGGGTGCGCGGCCGCGGCGGCGAGGGACACCACGACGCCCGCGATGCAGCGCGCCCCCGATCCGCGCCAGAGCCCCCGCAGGACCAGCGCGCCGCCCACGAGCGCGAGCGCCTGCGCCAGCGTGTAGAAGCGCGCGTTCTGCGACCAATACACGTGCCACGAGCTGACCGCGAGCAGGAGCGCCGCGGCCGCCGCTGCGCGGCCGCCCGCGAACGGGCGGAAGGCCCACCAGGTGAGCGGCACGACCAGGCACCCGAGCAGCGCCGGCGGAAAGCGCAGCCAGAACTCGCTCGGCCGCCCGTCGAAGCTCCCGTAGAAGGGCGCGAAGAGCGCGTACCCGAGCGGGTTCTTCATCCGCTCGCCGTCCAGCGCGTCGGAGAGCGCCAGCGCCTCGTCGTGCCACAGGCTCCACTCGCCGAGCTTGAAGAACCGGACGAGCGCCAGCGCGAGGGCGAGGAAGAGGATCCAGCGCCCGGGGGGAGCGGTGCCGAGTTGAGTTCCCGCGCCTCCCGGCCGATACGAGGTGTCGCCGTGCCCTGTGGCCATGACCCCGTTCGAGGGTTCCAAAGCCCGGGCGCGTTGGCAACCCGCTTCCGCCCGTCACCTGCGCGTGACACGGGCGTGCTTGCGGTCGCCCCCGGCCTCTCCGAGAATCGCCTCCGATGAACGCAGCCCGATCCGTGCTCACCGCCGCGGCGGCCTTCGGCCTCCTCTCCGGTTGCATCAACCTCGTCACGCCGCCGGGAATCCTCATCGCCTCGACGCCCCCGGGCGCGCGGATCGCCGTCGACGGCGTGGACTCGGGCTTCGTGACGCCGACGAACATCGCGATCGAGGGCGACGAGGACCACTGGGTCCAGCTCTCGCTCAAGGGCTACGCGACGACCGACCTCTACCTGGACGAGAACCGGCGCATCTACATCGTGCCGTGGGAGAAGGGCGAGGCGGCGCAGGACACGTTCTTCTTCCCGCTCTTCCTGCCGGCGCCGGACTTTCTGCTCCCCATCCAGGTCGACGACAGCCCGAGCCCCAAGCGCATCCACGTCAAGCTGCAGCTCTCGGCGGAAGAGTGAGCGCGGCCGTCTTCCTCGACCGCGACGGCACCCTCATCGACGAGCTCGGCTACCTCGCCGACCCGGACGCGCTCCGCCTCTTCCCGGGAGCCGCCGACGCCGTCGCCGCCTGGAACCGCGCCGGCCTCCCGGTCGTCCTCGTCACGAACCAGAGCGGCGTCGCGCGCGGCCTCCTCGACGAGGCCTCGCTCGCGCGCGTCCACGCGCGGCTCGCGGGGCTCCTGGGTCGTTCCGGCGCGCGGCTCGATCTGATCCTCCATTGCCCGCACCACCCGACCGAGGGCGAGCCGCCCTTCCGCCGCGCGTGCTCCTGCCGCAAGCCCGAGCCCGGGATGCTCCTCGAAGCGGCGGAGCGACTCGGGATCGACCTCGGAGCGAGCTGGCTGGTCGGCGACGCGGAGCGCGACCTCGAAGCCGGTCGCCGCGCGGGCGTCCGGCGGTTGCTCCTCGTGGCGACGGGCAAGGGAATCGCCGCCGACGCGCGCCTGCGGGAGCGGGGCGTCGACGATTACGAGCTGGTCGCCGACCTCGCCGCAGCCGCCGAGCGCGTCCTCGCGGGATCGTCGGGCTAGGGCAAGTAGGCCGCCAACCGGTTCGAGAGCCTCCGCACGCACCAGGACGGAAGCCGCGACCAGGTCTCGCGCAGGACCCGCGTCTTCGGGTTCGACGGTGTGAACGACGGCACGCGCCGGTCGTGGACGAGATGGTAGCGGTAGTTGAGCGGCGTCGGCTCGAAGCCCTGGTGGCGCTTGAACGCGAACGCGCCCGCGTCGCGGCGGCTGCGGCCGAAGTCGAAGCGCTTCATGCCGTGGCGCACCGCCCACTCCTGGAGGGCGAGATACATGAAGTTGCTCGCGCTGTAGTTGCGGTCGGCGCCGGGCTCCGTGCCGGAGTAATAGGCGATCAGCGTGTCGCCGTCGAGGAACGACATCACCGCCGCGAGCGGCTCCCGGTTCCTGCGGACGAGGTGGACCCGGAGGTCCCCGCCGAACTCGTCGACGAGCTCGTAGAAGTAACGCGCCGGCAGCGCGGGCGAGCCGAGCAGGTGCTTGTTCTTCAGGAACATCCGGTAGAGATCGTCCACGTACCAGACGCCTTCGGAGAGCTCGAGGTCGTGCTTCTTGCGGGCCTTGCGCGCCTCGGCCCGCGCCTTCTTCGGCATCCTCGCGAGCACGTCCTCCTCGTTCTCGGGCAGCTCGCGGCGGAACGTGAAGTAGAGGTCGGTCCCGACGAGGTCCGGGCCCGGGTCGCGCAGGTAGCGCAGCTCGAGGTGCCCGACGCGCGAGAGGTCCGCGATGCGCACCGCCTCCTCCAGCAGGGCCTGCTCGGTCGCCGGGTCCGCCGCGACCGGCCCGCCGTACACCGCGTAGGGCATCGACACGAGGTTGCGGCGCCCGAGAAGGCCGCGGCAGAACATCATCGGCAGGCAGCCGACGAGCTCGCCCCCGTCCCACGCTAGGAGGTCGTACGGCTGGTGGCCGAAGACGCGCTCGACGACGCGCCGCCAGCCCGCGCGGTGGAAGAAGGAGCCGTCGGGATGCGCGCGCACGAGGGCGTCTCGCGCCTCGTCGTGGTCCGGGGATCCCGGACGGATCTCGATACCGGCGGCGCCGCGGCGGAGGACCTCCGAGGCGTGGCTGGCGCGGGCGGCGATCACCCGCCCTCCGGGTCGCGGTCGTAGACGCGCTCGATCCTGTACTCCTTCAGGTGGCGCGCCTGCGTGAAGATGATGATCTCGCCGACCAGGCCGAACCCGATGATCTGCACGCCGAGGACGAAGAGCATGACGCCGAAGAGGAGCGCCGGCCGGGCGGCCGCCCCCACGTCGAAGGCGAACTTTTCGAACGCGACGTAGAAGCAGAGCCCGAACCCGACGAGCGAGAAGATCCCCCCGACCGTCCCGAAGAACCGTAGCGGCTTCAGCGTGAACTTGCTGAGGAACATCACCGCGAGCACGTCGAGGAAGCGGCGCACGTAGACGCCGAGGCCGAAGAAGCCGGCCTTGCCCCACTCCTTCAAGTGGCGCACCTTGACCTCGACGACGCGGTAGCCCTGGCGGTACGCGATCACCGGCAGGAAGCGGTACATGTCGCCGTAGATCGCCACGTCCTCGAGCACCTCGCGGCGGATCACCCGGAAGTAGCAGTTCAGGTCGTGGAAGTGCATCCGCACGACCTGGCGGATGATCAGGTTGAAGCTGGCGGACTGCAGGCGGTTCAGCCACGGGTCGACGCGCGGCGAGCGCCACGGCGTCACGAAGTCCGCGCCGTCCTCGATCGCCTGCAGCATGCGCCGCAGCTCGACCGGGTCGACCTGCACGTACTGGGGCGACGTGACGATCATGCGGCCGCGCGCGCGCTCGAAGGCGGCGGAGAGACAGACCGACTCGCCGAAGGGGTTCTTGAACGTGATCGACTTGACCTGGCCCGGCCGCTCCCGGCGCAGCTCGCGCGCCGCGCCGTAGGCCGGCCCGGTCACGCCGTCGAAGACGAAGATCAGCTCCCAGGAGCGCCCCTCGCGGTCGAGCTCGGCGCCGAGGGCCTCGACCACCTCGCGCACCTCGGCCTCTTCGCTCTGCACCGGAACCACCACGGTCACGTCGAGCGTGTCGGTCGACGGGTCGGCGGCCGGCTCGGCCCGCGGCTCCTCGATCGCGCTTCCCCCGGTCATCGTGGCGGGATCCGCTTCCCTATCGGCAGATCCGGCCGTCTCCCTGGTCGTCGTGGTGGTCATCGGGTCAGTGCAGCTCGCTCAGGATGCGGTCCAAGGTGCTTCGGCGGTGCATCCCGCTCGCCTTCACCGCGAGCTCCCCGAGGAGGCCCAGGAGCACGAAGTAGGCGAAGAGCATGAACAGAACCACCTCGATGCTGAAGATCATGAAGTTCCACTCGTCCGTGAAGGCGGAATCCCCCCGCTCGGTTTCCGCGCCGCCGAGATCGAGCAGCCCCGTGAACCCGAAGATCATCCCCACGCCGAGCACGACGAGCGCCATCAAGCCGAAGTATTGCAGCGGCCGCTGGGAGAACTGGGTCACCAGCTTGATCGAGAGCAGGTCGAGGAACACGCGCAGGGCGCGGCCGATGCCGTACTTGCTCTTGCCGAACCGCCGCGGACGGTGGTTGACGACCAGCTCGGTGATGCGCGCGCCGCTGCCGGCGGAGAGCACCGGCAGGAAGCGGTGCTGCTCGGCGTAGATCGCCATGCTCTTCACGAGCTCGCGCCGGAAGGCCTTCAGCGTGCAGCCCGTGTCGTGGATGTGGACGCCGGTGACGAAGGCGATCAGTCGGTTGGCCAGGATCGACGGGAAGCGCCGCAGGATGAGCTTGTCGTGGCGCTTCTTGCGCCAGCCCGCGACGATGTCGTGGCCCTCGTGGAGCTTCTCCACGAGCGTGGGGATGTCCGCCGGGTCGTTCTGGAGGTCCCCGTCCAGGGTCACCACGACCTCGCCGCGCGCCTCCTCGAAGCCGGCGGCGAGCGCGGCGGTCTGCCCGAAGTTCTTGCGGAACTTGACGACCTTCACCCTCGGGTCGCGGCGCCGGAGCTCGAGCATGGCGACGAGGCTCGCGTCGGTCGAACAGTCGTCGACGAAGATCATCTCCGCCGGCGGGTTGCCCATCGACTCCAGGGCCGCCGCGATCTCGCCGTGCAGGACGGCCAGGCTTTCCTCTTCGTTGAAGACGGGGACGACGACCGAGATCTCGAGGCGAGGGGGCATCGAAGGATCCTGGACCGCTCAGCGGGGACTTCCAAGCGGCGAGCCGTTCATTGTGCAACGCCGCTCCGGATCCGGAAACGGTCCGCCGCCTGCCGGGAAGACCCCCATGGCGTCGGGAAAAGAGCACGATTCCGGGCGCTTCGAAGAACTCGCAACTTGAGACGCCCCGCGCCGTCGCTAGGATGACGTCGACCCGGATCAAGGAGGAGAGATGGAGAACACATCGGAGACCGTGACGCTGCTCGTTGGACCGGGAACGCGGCTCGTGGAGTTGCGCGCCGTTCTAGGGGCGCTGGCCTCCCTCCCGGGGAGCACCGTCCACGCCGAGCCGCGCGCCGTCGATGACCTCGCCGACCTGATGGAGCCGCGCGTCGGATCGGGGCGGCTGCTCCTGGAGTCCGAGCACGTCCCGGTGGAGGACATCGGCTTCGTGCGGCGATTCCTGGAGCGCAACCCCGACTGGCAGCTCGTCCTCGTCGGCACCGACCGCGACACGCGAAAGGCGCAGAGGCTGCTCTCCTTCGCCGGCGCGGGCTGGCTCCACTGGCCGCCGGACCTCGACCAGGTCAAGGGGCTCCTCGCCGGGGGGCGTGAGCTCGACTCCCCCGCGCGGGCCGCGGCCCCCGAGGACGAGCTCGCCGACGAGCTCGTTCCACGACCCGGGCCGGCCGACGCGGGCGCCCGGCCGGCCGAACGGGAGCCCGAGCCGGCCGCCGCCGCCGCGACCGGCTGCGACCTGGGGGTCCTCTTGGAAGAAATCCTCGCCGGCCGCTCGGTCGGCGGTGAGGACGCGCCCCGCTACCTCTACCGGGCGGAAGCGGAGCTCGAGGTCGCCCTCGACGCCGCCGCGCTCAACCGGGTCTTCGAAGGCCTCTTCGCGATGGCCGAGTCCTGCGCCGGTGCGGGCCAGGTCATCGGCGTCCGCGCCCAAGCGGCCGACGAGGACGCTCAGGTCGTGATCGACTTCCCGCCGGGACCGCTGACCGACGGGGACCTGCCGGGGCTCTTCGACGGCAGCTTCTCCGGGGAACCGGAGCTGGAGCGCGGCATCGCGGCCGCCAAAGAGGCCGGCGAGGCCCTGAGCGAGCTGGGCGGCTCCGCCCGCCTGACGACCGGCCGTCCCGGCCGGCTCAGCCTGGAGGCGACCCTGCCGGTCCGCCAGCCGGCCGCGCGCTAGCGCCCGGCGGGTCCAACGGGGACGGCTACGACCGCCGAGGCCGGAACCGATTTCAGTCCGCCGCCGGAAGCGTCGAGAAAAGAGGACGGAGCCCTCCGTCATGTCCGCCCGGCGCATCCTCCTCCTGGACCACCCGACCCGGTTGTCCTCCCATCTCGCCGACGCGCTTCGCACCGACGGCTTCGAGGTGGAGGCGACGGACGAGCCGCGGGTCGCCCTGGAGCTCCTGCGCTCGGAGGGCTGCGACGTCGCCCTCGGCGACTCCGCGCTCGGCGGCGAGGACCTCCTGCGCGAGGCCCTGTCCCTCCCCGACGGACCGCCGGTCATCCTGCTGGACGACTTCGGCAGCGCGTGCGAGGCGGTGGAGGCGATCCGGCGCGGCGCCTTCGACGTGCTCGCGCGGCCGGTCAGCGACGAGCAGATCCTCCTCTGCGTGCGGCGCGCCCTGGAGCAGCACTCGCTCACACGCGAGAACCGCGACCTGAAGCGCGACCTCGCGCGGCGGTTCGAGTTCGGCAACCTGAAGAGCCGCGACCCGCGCATGCTCCGGGTCTTCGAGACGCTGGCCGCCGTGGCGGACTCGCGCGCCAACCTCCTCCTCCAGGGGGAGAGCGGCACCGGCAAGACGATGCTGGCGCGCGCGGTCCACCTGCGCTCCTCGCGGGCCGACGGTCCCTTCGTCGCGGTTCACTGCGGGGCGCTGCCCGAGTCCCTGCTCGAGAGCGAGCTCTTCGGCCACAAGAAGGGCTCCTTCACCGGCGCGGTCCGCGACCGCGTGGGCAAGTTCGAGGCGGCCGACGGCGGGACCCTGTTCCTCGACGAGATCGCCACCGCCTCGCCCGACCTCCAGGTCAAGCTGCTCCAGGCGATCGAGGAGCGGACCTTCCAGCGCGTCGGCGACGAGGAGACCCGCAGCGTCGACGTCCGCCTGATCGCCGCGGCGAACCAGGACCTCGAGGCGGAGGTCGAGGCCGGCCGCTTCCGCGCCGACCTCTACTACCGCATCCACGTCGTCGCGGTGGAGATCCCCCCGCTGCGGGACCGGACGGCCGACGTCCCGCTCCTGGCGGAGCACTTCCTCGCCCGCTACGCCGCGGAGCACCAGCGGCCGGTGGAGGCCGTCGATCCGGCCGCCCTCGAGGCCCTGTGCGCCCAGCCCTGGCCGGGCAACGTGCGCGAGCTCGAGAACACGATCGAGCGGGCCGTCCTCCTCTCCCACGGCCCGATCCTGACGGCCCGCGACCTCGGCCTCCGCGGGGAGAACCGCCCCAACGGCGCCGCGGCCCCCGCCGGGGACTGGGACGCGCTCCCGCTGGGCCCCCTCAAGCGGGCGCTGGAGATCCCCGAGCGGGCTCTGATCCTCCGCGCCCTGGAACTCCACGGGGGCAGCCGCCAAAAGACGGCAGTTACATTAGGGATCAATCGGACGACGCTCTTCAACAAGATGCGGAAGTACGATCTCCTAGAGTATCCCGCGGGCCCGCGGCAGGACCCGGACGAGCTCCCTGGCGACGCACCATGCTGAAACCCCGTTTTCTACTGGTCCTCCTTGCCCTGAGCATGGTGGGAGCGGTGGGGTTCGTCTGGAACCGTCACAAGTCGGCCACCGCCGACGCCCTCTTCGCGCGCGCCACCGACCGGCTCTCGTCGGAGGAGCCCGACTATGACGCCGCCCTCCGCGAGCTCGACCTCGCCCTCGACCTGGCCCTGGCGCAGGATCAGAAGGAGCTCGCCGGCGAGATCTTCCTGACGCGCGGCAGGACCTACCAACGCCGCCGCGCCCTGTCGAAGGCGCGCGAGGACTTCGCCCACGTGCTCGGCGAGTACATGCCGGGCAGCGTCACCGTCGCCCTCCAGATCGGCTGGATCGACTACAGCTCGGAGAACTACGCCGACGCCCTCGCCACGGCG
Source organism: Planctomycetota bacterium (assembly GCA_028278425.1). Classification (GTDB taxonomy): domain Bacteria; phylum Planctomycetota; class UBA1135; order UBA1135; genus JANQEJ01. The sequence goes on from JANQEJ010000170.1 coordinate 9,666, forward strand.
ACGGCCATCCTGAACGAGCTCCCCACCCACTCCGGCGCGCTCCACCTTCGCGGTCGGGCGCTCTTCAGGCTGGCGGAGACCACCGTCGGGGAGTGCAAGGAGAAGCTCGACGAGCGTCTCGCGGACGAGCCGGCGGCGGTCGGCACCGCGCTGGCCTGGAAGGTGGCCGCCCTCGACCCGGGCACGCCGCGCCGGGCCGCGGCGCTGAGCGAGCTGATCGCCCTGGTCGACGACGAGGAGCTCGCGCTGGCCCTTCAGGCGCAACTAGAGGCGGCGACGGTCGCCATCGTCGAGGCGCGCCGGAGCTTCGCGGAATCGCTCCAGAGCTTCCCCACCGCCGACTCCATCGTCGGCTTCCTCGAGCTCCTGCAGCGGGCCGAACGGCCGGAGGAGGCGGTCGACCTGGGGCTCGCCGCGCTCGTCCACCCGCGCTTCCAGGAGAGCCCGGCCGGGATCGCCATCGTCGTCGACGCGCTCGAAGAGCTCGACCGGCCGCGCGTGGCCGCTGCGGTGATCGAGCAGGCGCGCAACGCCGGCGCGCAGGAGACCGTGCTGGCCGAGGCGAGCGCCGAGGAGGAGGAAGAGGACAAGGACAACGTCGCGCGCAAGGTGCCGACGGAGTTCCTGCTGCCCTGGTGCGAGCTCCTCTACGAGCTTGAGGACTGGCGCCGCCTCGAGAAGGTGGCGCGCATCCTGGCCAAGGTCGGCGGGACGGCGGCGCAGCCCGCCTTGCACCGTCCGGCCGCCCGCCTGTACGAGGGGATCGCCAAGCTCAAGCTCGGCCGCTACGAAGAGGCGATCGCGCGGCTCAAGGAGTACACGAGCTCCCCGGGTCCGCGTTCTCCGTTTCCGGGCGCGTTGCAGTACGCCAACTACGCGCTCTCCCAGGCCTACCGCGCCCAGGGCCGCGCCCAGGACGAGTTCCGGGCCCTGGAGCGCGCGACCAGCCGCCTGGGCGCGCCGGGCGCCGCCTGGGCGCGCCTCTCCGAGCTCCAGCTCTCCCAGCGCCTTCCGCTGAACACGGTCGTCCACAGCCTCACGCACGCCCTCCGTCTCGACCCGGACCGCGCCGGGCAGCTCTTCCCCCTCTGGGACCGGTTCGGGACGCAGGCCTATGACGAACAGGGCAAGCGGCTCACCCAGGTGCGGCGGCAGCTTCGGCAGGACGGGCTCTTCGTCCCCGAGGAGCGGTTCACGATGTCCTGGGAGGTCTGGAGCCTCGGCCACCTGCACCTCGAGAACGGGCAGCCCTGGGGCGCCGTGGTCGCCGGCCAGGCTCTCCTCAAGCGCTACCCCGACCTCTTCCTCGGCTGGGACCTCGTCATCGAGGGCTACCTCGCGCGCGGCGACCACGCCCGGGCGGTCGAGGCGCTGGTGACGCGCAACACGGTCGTCGGCGCGCACCCGGATTCGCTGCGCATCCTCGCCGCGGTCCCGCCCGAAATCATCCGGCCCGACCAGCTCCTGATCCTGATGGAGCAGGACCCGCGCAACACCGGGATCATGACGATGGCCCGCGCGCTGCTCGAGGACGGCCAGGCGGACCTCGCCCTCGCCGGGCTGACCGCGACCGGCATCGACGACCTGCAGGAGGAGGCGCTGATCCTCGTCGCCGAGCTTCAGACCGCGGTCTCCGCCTGGCGCGACGTCCTGACGACGCTGAAGCCGATCGCGATCGAGAGCCCCAACTTCTCGCGCGCCTTCGCCCTGCGGGTCCGGGCCGCGCTCGAGGTCGGCAAGGGGAACGTCCCGGCGTGGACGTTGGAGCCGGTGATCCAGCAGCTCGAGACGGCCACCATCGAGGACCCCGAAGCGATGCGCGAGGCCTCGCTGATGCTGATCTACCACGGTCAGCCCGAGCTCGCCCTGCGCCTCCTCCAGCGCATCGACGAGGACGGGCGCGCGCGCACCGGCGCGGTGCTCGACGCGCTCGCCGCCGCCAATCTGGTCGGCGGCCACGGCGCGGAGGCCGAGGAGGCGCTCGACCGCGCCGAGGCCTTCCTCGCCGACGGCAGCCCGGACGTCGGGCGGATCGCGCTGTACGCGACGCTCGAGCGCTGGAGCGAGATCCCCGGCGCCGTCGACGACCTCCGCAAGAGCGAATTCGTCCCGAGCGACCTCGCCGACGCGATCCTCCTGGCCCTCGAGGAGCGCGTCGAGGAGGCCCTCTCCGCCGCCGTCGAGGCCCTGGAGGAGGCTCCGGACGATCCCCGCTGGTTCGTGGTTCACGCCGCCGCCAACGCGCTCCTGCCGGAGGCCGAGCGGCGCGAGGCGGCCGTGGAGGATCCCTTCGGACCGCAGACCCTGCTCTTCGCGGGCGCCGTGCCCGAGGGCTACGACCCGCGCCAGGCCCTCGTCGCGCTCCTGGCCACGGACAGCTTGACCTGGTCCACCTGGGCCATCGCGCACCTGGACGAGCTCGATCCCCGGCGGGTCGGCGTCCTCTGGCCCGTGTGGCTCCGCATCGGCGCCCTCCGCCACCACGACGAGGTCGATAAGCGGCGCTCGCTCCTGAGCTCGTTCGTCCAGGCGCGCCCGCAGTTCGCGTGGGCCTGGCAACTGCTCGAGGAGCTCGAGCTCGCGCGCGTCGGCACCGAGTTCGCGCCCTCCTACCAGAAGCTGGTCGAGGAGCGCCTGACCGCCCTCGGTCCCGCGCCGGACACGCCGTCGCTCAACGCGGCGGTGCGGGCCCAGCGCATGCTGCGGCTCGAGCGGGTCGACGAGGCGGTCAACCTCCTGACCGACAGCCTCGACACCGACGGAGAGGACCCGCTCGTCCTGCTCACGCTGGCGCGGATCCGCGCCGCCCTCGGCGCGCGCCGCGAGGCGATCGGGCTCTGGGCGCGGGTGTTCGACGCGCTTCCTCCCGAGGAGGTTGCGTCGCTCGTGCCCGAGTTCCTCGCGCTGTGCGAGGCGGCCTACACCGAGGGGATGATCACGCGCCCGATGTGGAAGGTCGAGCTCGAGGCGCTCGCGGTGGAGCACCCGAACGACCCGGCGATCGCCCTGGCGACCGCGCAGATGCACGTCCTGAGCCTGAGGGACTCCGCCGCCGGCCTCGCCCAGGGCCTCGCCGAGCTCGACGTGTTCCGCGAGAAGACCGGCTGGGTCCCCGTCGACGGCCTGCGCTCCGGTTCGGCCGAGGACTGGTTCGACTTCTACCTCGAGCACAACGCGAGCGAGGCCGAGGACTTCGTGCGCGGCGAGCTCCTCGGGCGCCCCGGCTCGGCCGCGCTCTGGCGCATGCTCGCGCGCGCGATCGAGCAGCAGGGGAAGAAGAAGGACGCCTTCGACCGCTACTTCGCGCTGATCAACATCCTCCCGGACACGGAGGCGCTGCGCCGAGCGGGCGAGATCCTGGCGGACCGCGGCTCCGACCATCCGCTGGTCGAGGCCACGATCGCGAAGGTGCAGGCGATCGAGGGGGCTCCCCCGAACGAGCCCTCGCTGATCTTCCTGCGCGGCCGGTCGCTCGCGAACAGCGGCGACCCGGAGGCGCTCGACCAGGGCGTCGGCCAGCTCCGCGTCCTGTGGATGCAACGCGCGGCGCTGCACGGCCAGGTCGACGCTCCCCTGGTCGGGTTCCGCTACGGCGCGAGCCTCTTGCACCGCTCGAATCCCGAGGACGGCCCGGTCGCCGGCCAGGTGCTCGCCGAGGTGCTGCCCGTGGTGCGGGACCCGGTGCAGAGGGACCTGACGCTCGCCCTCGCCCACCTCGCGCGCTGGGTGCCGCAGGACACGGCGCCCGCCGACGGCGAAGGCCTTTAGGGCGCGCTGCGCCGCGGTTAGCCTCGGCGCGCCATGATCGCCGCCGGCCTCCTCCTCGGTCTGCTTCCCCACGCCGCCCAGAGCGCGGACGAGCTGTGGGACCGGGGCGAGCGCGCCGCCGCGATCGAGGCGATGCTGGCCGAGCTCTCCGCGCGCGGCGACGACGCGGGCTTCCGGCGCACGCTCGTCGAGCGCGAGCTCGCGGTCCACCGCTACGCGGCGGCGCTGGAGCACCTGGAGCCCCTCGGCGACGAGCTCGACGCGGAGCGCGGCTACTGCCTCTACCGCCTGGGGCGGTTCGAGGAGGCGGTGCGCTACCTGGACCCGACGCGCCGGAACCACGCGCTCTTGATCTTCGACACGCTGGAGGCGCTCGGACGCCACGCGGAGGCCGCGGACGCCCTCGCGCGCGCGGCGGAGATCCTCGGCGCGGACGAGCCGCGCGTGCTCGCCCGCGTCGGCAAGACGCGCGCGCGCGAGGGCGACCACGCGGCGGCGGTCAAGGCCTTTCGCGCGGCCCTCGACGCCGACCCGCTCCTGATGGAGGCCCTGTTCGGCCTCGGCCGCGCGCTGCTCCGCACCGGCGAGCGCGAAGAGGGGCTCCGCGTGCTCGCGCGCCACCGCGCGCTCGTGCCCCTGGTGGACGAGCTCGACTTCGCGCGCGACGGGCTCGACCTGAACCCGCTGCACGGGCCGAACCACGCGCGCGTCGGCGACGCCGAGCGGCGGCTCGGGCTCCTCGACCGCGCCGAGGCGTCCTACGCGCGCGCCGCGCAGCTCGCGAAACCGGAGGAGGCCGCCCCGATCGCGCTGCGGCACGCGCGGCTCCTCGACGAGGACCGCGGCGATCCGAAGGCGGCCGTGAGCGTCCTCGAGCTCGCCTACCACCGCGTTCGGGACGCGCGGCTGGCGGTGCGCGCCGCCGCGGTCCTGCTCGCGGCGAAGGACGCGCGCGGGGCGGTCGAGTGGCTCGAGGAGGCGAAGCGCGTCCGGCCGAACGACGCGGAGATCCAGCGGCGCCTCGAGGAGGCGCGCGCGGCGGTGGAGGCGGGAGGCTGAGGACGGTTGCGGGAGGTGCGACGTTCCTGGCACTCGCCGCGTGCGGCGGAGTGGAGCGGGAAGAACTCAACACGGAGGACACGGAGAGCACGGAGATCGGACGCGCGGCGCCGTGGTTTCGCGACGCAACGGCGACGTCGGGACTCCTTTTCGAGCACGACGCGGGGTTCAGCGCGGAGAAGCACCTGCCCGAGACGATGGGCGCCGGTGCGGCGCTCATCGACGCCGACGGGGACGGGAGGCTCGACGTCTACTTCGTGCAGGGCGGGGCGTTTCCCCCGGCGGAGGGCGCCGACGGCAACCGGCTCTTCCTGGGCGACGGCGCGGGGCGCTTCCGCGACGCGACCGCCGCGAGCGGGGACGCCGCGCACGCGGGCTACGGCATGGGCGTCGCCGCTGGCGACGTGGACGGCGACGGCGCGACCGACCTCTACGTGACGAACTTCGGGCCGGACGTGCTCCTCCTCGGAGAGCGCGGCGGGCGCTTCCGCGACGCCACGTCCGCGGCCGGGCTCGGGGACGAGCGCTGGACCGCCGGTCCGGTCTTCTTCGACGCCGACCTCGACGGCGACCTCGATCTCTACGTCACGGCCTACGTGGAGATCGACGTCGCGAACCCGGAGTGGTGCGGCGACCGCGCGCCGGGCTGGCGCTCGTACTGCCACCCGGACCGCTACTCGGGGCTGCCGGACCGCTACTGGCGCAACGACGGCGACGGAACGTTCGCGGACGCGACCGAGGCCGCCGGGCTCGCCGACAACGCCGGCAAGGGGCTCGGTGCGATTCCGTGCGACCCCGACGGCGACGGCGACCTCGACCTCTACGTCGCCAACGACAGCGTCGAGAACAAGTTCTGGCGCAACGACGGCACGGGCAGCTTCGCCGACGACACGCTGTTCACCGGCACCGGTGTCAACCGCAACGGCGCCACGGAAGCCGGCATGGGTCTCGCCGTCGGCGACCCCGACGGCGACGGCGACTTCGACCTCTTCGTCACGAACTTCGACGACGAGTCCAACACGCTCTACCGCAACGACGGCGACGGTCTCTTCACGGACGCGACGATCGCCTTCGGTCTCGAGGCGCCGAGCCGCCTGCCCGTCGGCTTCGGGACGGTCTTCGAGGACTTCGACCTGGACGGGGACCAGGACCTAGCCGTCGCCAACGGCCACATCATCGACAACATCCACCTCTACCACGACGGCAAGACGTGGAAGCAGCCCGCGCAGCTCTTCGTCAACGACGGCGGGCGCTTCCGGGACGCGGCGGAGCTCGCCGGCGCGCTGGGCGCGGAGCCGCGCGTCGGCCGCGGCCTCTACTCCGGCGACCTGGACGGCGACGGCGACCCCGACCTCCTGCTGACGCAGTGCGGCGGCCCGGCGGTCGTGCTGGAGAACGCGGTCGCGCGCGGCGGCGCGCGCGTGGTCCGCGGCCTCGCGCCCGGCACGCGCGTCGAGGCGCGGACGTCGGACGGTCGCGTGCTCGTCCGCCAGCTCGGCGCGGCGGTGTCCTACTTCGGCCTGGGCGAGAGCGCGGTCTTCCTGGGCGCCGGGGACGCCGACCTCGCGCGCGTGCGCGTCCGGGAGCCCGGCGGCGCGTGGCGCACGCTCGATTAGCAGTCCGGCGGCCGCCTACGCACGTTGGCCCACCGCGGCGGCGTCCAAGTGCGCATGGCGCGGGCGCAGAGCGTTGCCGCAGCCTGGAAGGCATGCAGATCCCCGTTCAAGTTTCCTTCGACGGCGTACCGGTCTCCGACGAGCTCGAGGCGGCATGCCTGCGCGAGGCGAGCAAGCTGGAGCGCTACTTCGACCGCATCACGGGCTGCCGCATCACGGTCCGGCAGGACGGCTCCCGTCACAAGAAGGGAGCGCACTGGGACTTCCACGTCCGGCTCACGGTGCCCGGCCGCGAGATCGTCGTCCGGCGCGAACCGCCCGCGCACAAGGCCGACGAGAAGGTCGAGCTCGCCCTGCGGGAGACCTTCGATCGGGTGCGCCGGCAGCTCCAGGACCACGCGCGCCGCATCGACGGGCGCGCCAAGCAGCACCGGAGCGGCAGGTCGTCCGAGACGGCGTAGTCCCTACGCCTTTGCGGCCGGGAAGAGCGCGCGGAGCGGCTCGGGCAATCCGCTCCGCACGTCGTTGATCTCGCCCTCGCTCACCCGCTCGGCGAGAACCTCGAACACCGCGCGGACGGACGCTTCGGACGCGAGCTTGGGGCTGCCGAGCTCGGCCACGACGGCGCCGAGGAACTCGTCCACGGACTTGATCCGGACGGGCTTGCCCGCCGGCTTCCAGCCGTCGTAGTAAACACCTCGGATCAGCGTGGGAAGCTGCGCGCCGAGGTGCGCAGCCTCGTCCGGGATGAGTCGGTCGCGCAGAGCGTGCAGCGTCGCGCGCAGCACCTGGTACGCGTGGCGGCGGTCCTTTGAGCCCATCTTCGTCTCGAGGTCCCGCAACCACTCGTTGGTCTTCTGGATCGTCTGATCGATGGCTTCGACGTGGGTGGCCTGCATGGTCTGCTCCTTCGCTGTCGACTTGTCCCTCGGACTCATCCCCCGCCTTCCATCGGCGGCGGCGCCTCCGGCACGCCCGGCGGTTGCGGCACCTCCGCCGGTCCGGGCCCTCCAGGCGCCATGGGCGGCTCGGGCTCCGCCGGCAGCTCCGGGACCTTGGGCTCCGGCGGCTCGGGAGGATTCGGCGGCACCTCCGGGGTCTTCGGGTCACCGTTCATCGGCTTGCCGACCATTGGATCCGACCCGGACCAGGTTCTCGACGGGGCAAAGGGCGCAGGAGGCGGCGCGCGAACGGCGTATCAGCCGGCCCTAGCGCAAGTCCGCCGCGAGCGCCCCCCGCGTGGCGTCGGAGAGCTCGACCTCGAACGCGAGCTCCGGCAGGTCCACTCCCGCCGCCACCGGGGCGGAAGTCCCCACCGGGAAGCGCAGGTACTGCACCGACGACAGCCGGTCCTCCCCCACCTGGCGCTCGTCGAAGATCGCGCGGGCGAGCGTGCCGTCGGGGCGCTTCAGGTAGACGTGGCGCGGCAGGTCGAGCCATTTGCGCAGGCTGAGGTCGCGCTGGATCGGGTCCTCGATCTCGATCAGGAGCGTGCAGCCGAGCTCGCCGTCGTCGCCGAGGAGCTCGTTGTACGTGGCGAGCTCGTGCAGCACGTCCTCCTCGGAGGTGCGGCGCTCGATGCGGAGCATCTCCTGCACCTGGTAGCGGACGGTGTCGGCGTTCTCGAAGAGGAAGGTCAGGTGCGCGCCGAGGTGGACGCGGCGCGGCTCCTTGAGGGCCATCACGGCGCGGCGGAGCTCGTCGCGCTCCTCCTCGTAGGTCTCGAGGTCGAGGATCTCGTCGCGGCGCACCTTCCTCACGCTTCGACCTTCCGCGGGAAGCCGTCCTCGCGGTACGCGCGGGCCAGCACGGTCATCGGGTGCAGCGGGCGCTTGCCCGCGTGCTGCTCGAACTGCAGCGCGGCGAGCGGGCAGTCGGTCACCCAGGTCTCGGCGTCGTGTTCCTTCATTCCATCGAACGACTTCTTGCCCACGCGCGCCGAGGCCTCGAACCCCTCGACCTTCATCGCGTAGGTGCCGTCGTGGCCGCAGCACTCCATCACCGGCTTCGGCTTCACGCCGGGGATCTTGCGCAGCAGGTCGCGGCCGCGGAAGCCGATCGCCTGCGCGCGGAGATGACAGGGCGCGTGGTAGGCGACCGTCTCGCCGGGTGAGCTCTTGAAGTCGGTGCAGAAGCGCTCCTCGTCGCGCAGCGACCACAGGAGCTCGCTCGGGTCGCGCACGGCCCCCGCGAGCTTCGCGGCGCGCTCGCGGTCCGCGCCCTCGAGCAGCTCGGGCCACTCGCGCCGCAGCATCATCGAGCAGGTGGGGTTGATCGCGACGACGACGGCGCCCTCTTCCACGTAGGGCATGAGCACGTCGAGGATCCGCCTCGCGCTCGCGCGCAGGGTGTCGAGGTCGCCGGACTCCCAGGCGGGCATCCCGCAGCAGCCGAGCCCCTTCGCGCAGGCGAGGTCGACGCCGTTCTTCCGCATCACCTCCACGGTGTCGCGGCCCACCTGCGGCTCGTTGTTCTGCACGTAGCAGGTCGGGAAGAGCACCGCCTCGACCTTCCCCTCGCGGATCAGGCCCGCCCCGTCCGCCCAGCGCTCGAAGGTGGTGCCGGCGAACTCCGGCAGGAGCTTCTCGCGGTGGATGCCGAGGACCTTCTCGAGGAACCAGCGGTGGAGCTTCACGCGGTTCATCGCGTTGGCCATGCCGAAGCTCGCCCGCGCGGCCTTCGCCGACCCGTCGGGGTTCGCGAGCACGCGGTCGCGCAGCTTCCGCCCGCCGCGGCGGACCGCCTGCGCCTTGTGCCGGTGGACGAGCTTGGGGAAGTCGAGCTGGAACTCGTGCTGGTCGCGCGGCGTGTACGGACACTGGACCTCGCACAGCTTGCACTGGAAGCACGCGTCCATCACCCGCGCCGTCTCGCCGGCGTCGAGCGCGCGCGCGTCGCCGTCGTACTTCTCGTCGATCAGCTCGAAGAGCGTCGGGAAGGAGTCGCAGTACTTGAAGCACATGCGACACCCGTGGCACACCTCGAAGACGCGCTCGGTCTCCTTCGCGAGCGCGTCCGGGTCCCAGTAGACCGGCTCGCTCGGGTCGTACGACAGCCCGTCGGTGGGCTGGTACGAGACCTTGGACATCGGAGCTTAGCTGATCGAGCTCAAAAGGTCCGCGAAGCGGCCCGCGTGCGACTTCTCGGCCTTGGCCAGCGTCTCGAACCAGTCGGCGATCTCGCCGAAGCCCTCCTCGCGCGCGGCCTTGGCCATGCCCGGGTACATGTCGGTGTACTCGTGCGTCTCGCCCGCGACGGCGGACTTCAGGTTCGCCTCGGTGTCGCCGAACGGCTCGCCGGTGGCCGGGTCGCCGCACGACTTCAGGTAGTCCATGTGGCCGTGCGCGTGGCCGGTCTCGCCCTCGGCGGTCTCGCGGAAGTTGCCGGCGATCTCCGGATACCCTTCCACGTCGGCCACCTTCGCGAAGTAGAGGTAACGGCGGTTCGCCATCGACTCGCCGGCGAACGCGTCCTTCAAGTTCTGCTCGGTCTTGGATCCCTTGAGCTCTGCCACGGGGGGGCTCCTTTTTCAGGTTTCGAGGGGATTCGGGGTGCCTTCCATACCAGCCCTAGCGGCCGGTGTCCAGGGGTGGATAGGGCGGGTGCGTCGTCAGGCGATCGTCGTCCACCGCGCCCCCCACGGTGAAGTGGTAGAGGCTCTGCCACGCCCGGTCGCGAAGCCCGAGGAGCGCGTGCATCTCGTCGTCGAAGAAGCAGCCGATCCCGGTCGAGCGCACGCCGAGCGCCTCGGCTTCGAGGTAGAGCACCTGGCCGATCACGCCGGTCTCCCAAAAGAGGCGCGGGTAGAACCAGGCGCCCTCTTCCCCGAGCGAGCGCTCGAAGTCCGCGAGCATGCCGAGGCTGAACGCGCCGTCGCCGGCGATCGCCTGCTGGCAGGAGATCTGCGCGGCGACGCCGCGCAGCTCGCGCGGGAGCAGCAGGAAGAGCGGCAGGTCGTCGGGACACCCGTCCGGCCGCTCCCAGAGAAACTCGGTGCGGCAAACGGCGCGCGCGGCCTCGAGGCGGTCCGGGTCGCGCGCGAGCCAGTAGAGCCCCGGCTCGACGCCGTCGACGCGGTGCGCGAAGACCGCGAGGTGCACGCGCGGGCTCCACGGGAGCGTCTGCGTCGGCACGCGCCCGGCGCGCGGCAGCGTGCGCTCGAGCGCGCGGAAGAAGGCGTCGCGCGACAGGCGCGTCTTCCCGTCCATCGCCACGGCCGAGCGGCGCTGGCGGACGAGCGCGCGCAGCGGCGTCGCGTCGTCGAGCGGACGCTGCTCGACGCGAGCGCCCCACGGCGCCCGCGGCGGCGTCCGCGGCTTCTTCGCCGCGGTCGCGACGGCGTCGATGACGTCCCAGTCGACGTGCTCCGGCGAGAGGTCGTTCGGCAGGCCGACCCAAGCGAGCGCCGGAAACCCGGCCGGGTCGATCGTCGAAGCCCGGACGTCGCCGGGGGCGAGCTGGAGCAGGACGTCCGGGTGCTCGGCCTCCGGGCCCTCCATGCGGTCGACCCCGAGCACGGCGGCGACCGCATCGTCCCCGAGCGTCTCCAGGAGCCGGGTCTGCCAGCCGAGCCCGGCCGCGGCGATGGCGATCGCCGCGATCGCGTGCCCGGCGTCGTGCTGGCAGTAGCGGTACGCGCGCTCGCCGTACTTCCACGCCTCGCGCCAGTGGATCGACGTCAGGCCGACGAGGAGCGAGCCGGGCTCCAGCCCGAGCGCGCGCCAGGCTTCGTCGGAGACGCGCGCGCGCCGCTCGAGCGCGTGCTCGCGCGGCGCGTAGTGGTAGACGGCCGGCCGCTCCGCGAACCCGGGCACCGCTCCGGCGACGAGGTAGGCCTCGGTCGGGTGGAGGTTGCCGCTCGAAGGGTTGATCCGCAGCGCCCAGCGCGCGCCGCCGTACTGCTTCCACGCGGAAAGCCCCATGCCGTCGGCGAAAAGCCTGGACAGAAAGCGGGCGTCGAGCGGCGCGGCCGGCACGCCACCCTCCCGCAGCGCGTCGCCGTAGGTCGGACCGCCCGCGTCCGGCTCCTCGATCGCGAGCCGCAACAGCTCGGCCCCGGCGAAGCGCCGGAACGGGTCCGGCTGATTGGCCCAGTCGAGTCCGCCCGGGCCGTGGGCGTAGCGGTGGAGGTGGTGCTTGGTCCGCGAGTGGTAGGCGCGGACGACGTCGAGCGGGTCGGGCTCCGCCCGTCGCGCCTTCACGCCATGCCGCCGTTGATCGACAGCACCTGGCCGGTGATGTAGCCGGCGCCTTCGGAGAAGAGGAAGGCCACGAGGCCCGCCACCTCCTCGGGGCGGCCGAGGCGGCGCATCGGAACCCGCGCCTTCATCTCGTCGGTGGAGAGCTCCGCCACCATGTCGGTCTCAATGAAGCCGGGCGCCACGGCGTTCACGGTGATGCCGCGCTTCGCGACCTCGAGCGCGAGCGACTTCGCCGCGCCCGCGAGGCCCGCCTTCGTCGCCGCGTAGTTCGTCTGGCCGCGGTTGCCGGTCACGCCGGCCACGGACGTCAGCGCCACGACGCGGCCGCCGTCGCGCAGGCGCACCATCGGCATGAGGAGCGGCCGGACCACGTTGTAGAAACCGTCCAGGTTCGTCGCGCGCACCCGGTCCCACTCGTCCTCCGACATCGAGGCCAGCGGCGCGTCGGCGGTCACGCCCGCGGAGAGGACGATGCCCCAGAACGGGCCGCGCTCCTCGACGTCGCGCTGGAGCGCCTCGCGCGCCGCGGCGCGGTCGGCGACGTCGAAGGCGAGCAGCGACGCCCGTCCGTCGGTCCCCCGGATCGCGTCGAGCACCTCCTCCGCGGCCGCGTGGTTGGCGCGGTAGTTCAGGGCGACCTCGAAGCCCGCCGTCGCCAGCGCGACGGCGGGGGCACGGCCGATACCTCGGCTCGCGCCGGTGATCAGCACTCGTCTGGACATGGGGAGGCCCCGCGCTGCCGCGGGAGAGGCCGGGCATGGTAGCGGTTGGACCGGGCGAGCGCGCGGACTAGGATCCCCGGACGATGAAAGCGCTCCACACGGTCTTGCTCCTGGGCGGTCTCCTCGTTGGCTGCGGCGGCGGCGAGGCTGCCGCGGAAGAGGACGGCGAATACGAAGATCTGAACGCTCCGGTCGTCGACGCGGGCGGCCAGCCGGTCGCCAAGCAGTCGATCGACCCCGCCGCAACCGGGACGGTCCGCGGCACGTGCGTCTTCGAGGGCGAGCCGCCCGAGCTCAAGGAGTTCGGGCTGGCGCCCGAGTGCCCGGAGCACGCGGAGCCGGTCCGCCAGGAGCACGTGCTCGTCAAGGACGGGCGGCTCAAGGACGTGCTCGTCTCGGTGAAGAAGGGCCTCGCGGGCTGGGAGATCCCGCCCGCTGCGCCGGGCGAGCACGTGCTCGACCAGGTCGGCTGCGTCTACACGCCGCACGTCAGCGCGATGCGCGCCGGCCAGACGCTGAAGGTGCGGAACAGCGATCCGCTGACGCACAACGTCAACATCTCGGCGAAGCGCAACAACCTCTCGAAGAACGTCACGCAGGGCCGGGGCGGCGACGACCACGTGATGGAGCCGAAGCGCCGGGAGCGCATCGACTTCAAGTGCGACATCCACCCGTGGATGAGCGCCCACGTCTTCGTGCAGGAGCACCCGTTCTACGCGCTGACGGGGGAGGACGGCGCCTTCGAGATCGCCGGGCTGCCGCCGGGCGAGTACGAGCTCGAAGCGCTCCACTCCCACTATCGCTCCCAGAAGGCGAAGGTCACCGTCACCGCCGGCGGCGTGGCGGAGACGACCTTCACCTACAGCGAGTGAGGCCGGTTTCCCCGCCCCGAGGGGCGCGTTGACTTGCCGTTGACTTGCCCTGGGCCGAATCCGATAGTCGGCCCGCCTGGATTCCCCACGAACCCCCACACGGTGACTCAAAGATGATGATCCTCGCAGGCACGGCCATGGACCTCGTGGAGCTGGGAGACCGCTGGATCCACTTCGTGGCCGGCGTCGTCTGGATTGGGCTCCTCTACTTCTTCAACTGGGTCAACTCCGCCTTCGCCCCCACGATGGACGGCGAGACGAAGAAGAAGGTCGTCCCCGAGCTCATGCCGCGGGCGCTGTGGTGGTTCCGCTGGGGCGCCGCCTTCACCTGGGTGACCGGCGTGCTCCTGATGTTCATCGTCTACTACAGCGGGTCGTACAGCTACCTGCTCGAGGACGGCACCAAGCCGGACCTCATGGCGTGGCTGCCCGCGTTCGTCGGCCTCTTCGTCGGCTTCGCGATCTACGACTTTCTGTTCAAGACCCTCGCCAAGCAGCAGGCCGTGGGTACCGTCGTGTGGGGCCTGATCGCGGTCGCGTTCGCCTACTACCTCTCCGAGTTCGCCGGCTTCTCGGCGCGCGGCACCCTGATCCACGTCGCCGCGCTCTTCGGCACGGCGATGGCGGCCAACGTCTGGATGCGGATCTGGCCGGCGCAGAAGCGCATCATCACCGCGACGAAGAACGGCGAGGCGCCCGACCCGGCCGACCCGGCGCTCGCGGGGATGCGCTCGAAGCACAACACCTACATGTCGATCTCGCTGCTGCTCTTCATGGTCGGGGTCAGCCAGTCGGCCTTGGTCGCATACAACCCCGTCGCGACGGCGGGCGTCGTGCTCGTCATCTCCTGGGTGGCCTGCTACGCGCTCTACGCGAAGGCCAAGACGGTCCCCGGCATGTAGCGCGGTCGTTTGACGTACGGTGCCGTACGTCAAACGACGAAGGTCACGCCGCGGAACCGCGCCGGCGCGGCGCCGTGGCTCATCTCCGCGACCTGGAGGGGGTTCCCCTTGCCGCAGTTGGGGACGCCCCAGAGCTCCCAGTGGTCCGCGTTGCAGATCGCGTCGCAGGAGGCCCAGAACTCCGGCGTCTGGCCCTGATACGTCGGCTTGCGCAGCATCCGGCCCTTCTCGCCGTTCTTGATCTCCCAGCCGATCTCGGTCGTGAACTGGAAGTTCAGGCGGCGCTGGTCGATCGACCACATCTTGACCGTGTCGCAGAGGACGCCGTCCTCGGTGTCGGCGATCAGCCCGTCGAGCGTCCACGTCCCCGGCATCAGCGACAGGTTCGTGATGCGGATGATCGGCGGGTTGTACCAACCCTCGGCGCGGTTGGTGGCGCGGCTCGCGGTCTCGCCGGCCACCGCCGCCCACTCGCGGTTCGTGTGGTAGCCCTGGAAGACGCCGTCCTTCACCACGTGCCAGCGGTCCGAGGGAACGCCGTCGTCGTCGAAGCCACGCGTGTCCAGCCCGCCGGCCACGGTCGAGTCGGCGACCAGGTTCACGTGCTCCGAGCCGTAGCGGAACGTGCCCAGCTTGTCCGTCGTCGCGAAGGAAGAGCCGGCCAGGTCTACCTCGTGCCCGAAGACGCGGTCGAGCTCGTTCGGGTGCCCCACCGACTCGTGGATCTGGAGCATGAGCTGGTTGCCCATCAGGATCAGGTCGCGCTCGCCGGCGGGACACTCGTCCGCCGAGCAGAGCGCGACCGCCTCGTCGCGCATGCGCGGCGCGTGGGACGGCAGGTCGAGCCGCTGCACGAGCTCCCAGCCCTCGCTCTTGTAGTTGCCGCCGAAGGACGCCGGCCAGCTCCGCCGCTCGACGGTGCCGTTGGCCGCGGCGGTGCTCGCGATCCCGGCGCCGCTGCGGACGAGCTCCTGGAAGATCGCCGCGCCCTCGCTGGACGCCATCCACTGCTCCTCGCGGCGGAAGGAGAGGCTCGCCTCGCGCACGACCGTCTCGTCGGCGCCCTGGAGCTCCTCGTCGCAGGCCTTCAGGAGGTCGAGCTTGTCGGCGAGCGAGACCCCGAACGGGTCGATCTCGACCGGGGTGCGGTACTCCGCGACGCCACCGCCGCCGTTCAGCGCCGCGAGCTTGACCGGCTCGACGCGCGCCGGGCCGAGCTCCTTCGCCACCGCGACCGCGCGGGCGGCCAGGGCGCGCGCCGACGCGTCGTCGGTCCCGGGCGCCGCGGCGAAGCCCCAGCAGCCGTCGACGAGCACGCGCACGCCCACGCCGGCCTCCTCGGGCGCCGAGGCGCTGTCGAGCTTCCCGTTGCGCAGCACGAGCTCCTCGCGACGGAGCCGGTTGACCCGCGCGTCGGCGTAGGTCGCCCCCTGCGAGAGCGCCGCCTCCACGGCGGCCTTGGCGCGGTCCATCATCGCTTGCGTTCTCCTCCGGCGCGCGCGGTCAGAAGCTCGCGATGAGCCCGTTGATCACCGCGCCCAAGATCGTGTAGTTCGCCTGCTGGGTGGGCGTGAGCGGCCCGCCGAGCAGGAGGTCGTTCGCCTCGTACGGATCGAGCGCGAGGTCGTAGAAGCTGTCGTCGCCGCCGTTGACCTCGCGGATGAGCTTGTAGCGGTCGTTGCGCGTCGCCTTGCTGTTGCGCGGAAGGAACTCCGCCTGGACCGCGTTCGAGATGGCGAACCCGAACGGGAGCGAGAAGTCGGTCACCGCCACCTGGAAGAAGTAGTCCAGCGGCCCCAGCGAGAAGCCGATGCCCGGAACGAAGAGCTCGCCGTTCGAATCCGTCGTGATCGGGAAGATGTTCGGCTTCGGCCACGGGACGAGCGTCCCGCCGAAGAGCGGGATCGGCGTGGCGGCGTAGCCCGCCACGAGGAACCCGGGCGAGCTCGGCTTCGCGCCGGTCAGAAGGAGATCCGTGGTCTGGTCCTCGACCAGGTACTCCCCGCACATGGTGAGGACCGCCGTCCCCGGACCGCCGAAGCCGAGGTCGATCTGGCAGACGGGAAAGATGTCCGGCAGCGGAAGCGGCAGGCCGTCGGTCGGCCCGTTGGGCCGGAAGACCTCGGAGAAGATCGCCGGCCGGATCGACGGCAGCGCGGGGTTCGCGAAGTACGGGAACAGGCTGATCGAGTCGAGCTTCGTCCCCGGGGGAAGGACGCTCGCGACGTCGACGCCCGCGATCTGCGCGACGGTCGAGTACAGGTCGGTCAAGTCCACGAGCGCGTCCGACTCGGCCCCGGGCGTGGGCACCAGGGAGCTCGTGACGATCAGCGGGATGTTCAGCCCGCCCTCGAAGAGGGACCCCTTGGCGTGGCCGGGGCTCAGCGGCGGGATGACAACCGGCTCCGGCGTCCCGCCGTCGGAGAGGAACATCACGATCGTGTTCTCGAGCTGCGAGCCGAGGCCGAACAGGAGCCTGCCGATCTCGGTGTCCATCGCCTCGACCATGGCGAGGTAGTACGGCCGCGGGTTCGCGAGCGGGTCGCCCGCGCCGGAGAGGTCCTTCGTGTGCAGGCCCGGCGGCGGCGCGTGGTACGGCAGGTGGGGCGCGTTGAAGTTGATCATCGCGAACCAGGGCTCGCTCTGCTGGCCGATCCACGCGAGCGCGTCGTCCACCACGACGGTGGTGGCGTAGCCGGTCTCGACGCCCGGCACGCCGTCGACGACGCGCTCCCAGTTGAAGTAGTCCTCGACCGGCGGCTGGAGGTTCCCCATGGCGCCGGCGAAGTGGTCGTAGCCCGCGAGGTTCGGCCCGAGGTAGCCGTCCGCGGTCGACGCGAGGTGCCACTTGCCGAAGCACGCGTGCGCGTAGAGCCCGCCCGTCCCGAGGTCGAGCATCTTGGGCAGGGTCACTTCGGATGCCTGGAGCCCGTACGGCCCGAAGTCCCCGTCGATGAGGCCGCTCAGGAGCGACCCGACGCCGGTGCGGAACGGGTAGCGCCCCGTCTGGATCGTCGCCCGCGCGGGCGTGCAGTTCGGCGACCCCCAGGCGTTGCGGAAGAGGATCCCGTTCTGCGCGAGCCCGTCGATCACCGGCGTGTTCGCCTGGTCGGGCTGGATGCCGTAGGCGGGCAGGATCTCCGTGCCCAGGTCATCGGCCACCAGCACCAGGACGTTCTGCGGCGGGGGGCCGAGCTCGCCTTCTTCTTGCGCGAGGACCGTGGCGAGGGCGAGGGCGAGGAGCATGACTAGAAGTCCGTCGTGGAGGTGAAGCGGAAGCCATCGATCCGGAGCGCGGGCGCCACGACCTCGCCGTCGAAGAGCGCCCCGGCCACCTCGCGCTCGCGCGAGACGCCGCTGACGCGCGAGAGGGCGTTGACCAGCGTCTCGGTGAAGCGGAGGTTCTTGACCGCGCCGGCGATCTCGCCGTTCTCGATGAGGTACGTGCCGTTCCGCGTCATGCCCGTCAGGGTCAGCTCGCGCGGCTCGATCATGTTCGTGTAGTGGAACTGCGTCACCAGGAGGCCGCGGTCCACGCCCGCGACGAGCTCTTCGAGGCTCGCCCCGCCCGCGCCGACGACGAGGTTCTCCGGGGCCGGGCCGGCCTCGCTCGGCTGCGGCTGCGCGTGGCCGGTGCAGGGGACGCCGAGCTTCCTCGCGTAGGCTGCGTCGGTCACCGGGCCGGTGAGCAGGCCCTGGTCCACCAGCGTCACCGCGGTCTTCGGCGAGCCCTCGCCGTCGAAGGGCAGGCCCGGGTACACGGCGTTGTTCGCGTCGTCGGCGATCGTGAGCGTCTCGGGGAAGACGCGCTCGCCGACGCGGCCGCAGAGGAAGGACGCCTGCTCCTCGACCTCGCGCGCCCCGAAGCCCTGGTAGGCGGCGAAGAGCAGGATCGAGCTCACGGCGCTCGGCTCGAGCACGACGGTGTACTCACCCGGTTCGAGGAGGACGGGGTCCTGGGCGCGGACCGCCTTGCCGACGGCGCGGTCGACCACCGCTTCGGCGTCGAGTTCGCCGACGTTCGCCGCGATGCGCTCGCCGAAGCCGGAGCCGTCGCCGCCGGTGGCGGTGAGCGAGAAGGACGCGCGGTTCGTGTACCCGTGCACCGCGCGGCCGGCGGAGTTCGCCACCGCGCAGGAGATGCCGGTCGTGCGGAGAATCCCGGAGGGCTTCAGGTCCCGCTCCGCGCAGGCGCCGACCGCGCGGCGCACCCACTGCGCCTTGTCCTCGAAGCCGTGCTCGATCGTCGCGAGCGCCGGCTCGGTGGCCGCCACCTCGACCGCGCCGCCGAGCGGCGGAGCGTCGGCGTTCACCGGGCTGAGCTGCGCGAGCGCGGAGGCGCGCTCGAGCGCGGCCAGCGCGCTCGCCTCGTCGCCGCCGCCGCGCGCGCGCGCTTCGCGGTACCCTTCGTCACCGCCGAACCGAACGCGGACGGAAACGTCGACGCGCTCGCGGTCGCCGTTCTGGGTCGGTCCCACGTCCGCGTAGCGGACGAAGCGGTCCACTTCCGACTCGACCGTGACTTCGGTCTCGTCGGCGCTGCTGGCGTCGAGGACGCGCTCCGCCAGGGCAAGGGCCTGGGCACGGTCGAGGACCCCCATGTGTACCTATCTTACAACGAAGTTCACGAGACGGCCGGGGACGACGACCTCCTTGAGCACTTCTTTCCCGGTCAGGTGGCTTCCCGCGGCCTCGCGGCCGGCCGCCAGCAGCGCCTCCTTGTCCGCGTCCACCGCGACGTCGACGCGGCCGCGCAGCTTCCCGTTGACCTGGACGACCAGGGTGAAGGTGTCGTCGGACAGGTACGCCGGATCGGGCTTGGGCCACGGCGCGGTGCAGACCGAGCCCGCGTGGCCGAGCAGCCGTCCGATCTCCTCGCCGAAGTGCGGCGCGAAGACCGACAGCGCGAGCGTGAAGCGCTCGGCCTGGCTGCGCGTCATCGCGCCGGGACGCTTCGTCGCCTCGTTGACGAAGCTCATCAGCGCCGCGACCGCGGTGTTGAAGTTGAAGTGCTCGAAGGACGCGTCGACCTTGGCGAGCGCCTGGTTCAGGGCCTTCTCGAGCTCGAGCGCGTCGCCCTCCGGCTCGCTCTCGTCCTTCTCCAGAAGCTCCGGTCGAGCCTTCCCGTCGTCGCCGACGATCATCCGCCACGCCCGGTCGAGGAACCGCCGGCAGCCCGCGATGTCGCGCGGGTTCCAGGGCTTGGAGTCCGCCAGCGGACCCATGAACATCTCGTAGAGCCGCAGCGTGTCCGCCCCGTACTCCGCGATGATGTCGTCGGGGTTGACCACGTTGCCGAGCGACTTGGCCATCTTGGTGATGACCTGCTCGATCTCCTCGTCGCCGCAGAAGAACTTCTCGCCGCGCTGCTCGACCTTGTCGGTCTCGACCAGGCGGCCGGTCGCGTCGCGGTAGCCGAAGGCGGTGATCATCCCCTGGTTGAAGAGCTTCCGAAACGGCTCCTTCGTCGAGACGACGCCCTCGTCGTAGAGCACCTTGTGCCAGAACCGGCCGTACAGGAGGTGCAGCACAGCGTGCGCCGCGCCGCCGACGTAGAGGTCCACCGGACCCCAGTACTCCTCCGCCTCGGACGAGAAGGCCTCCGCGTCGTTGTGCGGGTCCATGAAGCGCAGCCAGTACCAGCACGACCCCGCCCAGCCCGGCATCGTGTCCGTGTCGCGCCGCGCCGGCTCCCCGGTCGCCGGGTCGGTGGTCTCGACCCACTCCTTCGCGCGCGCCAGCGGCGCGGAGCCGTCGGCCGACGGCGTGAAGTCGGTCATGTCCGGCAGCTCGACCGGAAGGTCCTCGTCGCGGACGGCCGCAAACGTGCCGTCGGCCCGCTCGAGCAGCGGGAACGGCTCGCCCCAGTAACGCTGCCGCGAGAAGAGCCAGTCGCGCAGCTTGTAGTTCACCTTGCCGCGGCCCCTGCCGCCGGCCTCGAGCAGCTCGATCGTCTTCCTCTTGGCGTCCGGCGTCAGGAGCCCGTCGATCGGCCCCGAGTTGATCGCGGTGCCGTCGCCCGCGAAGCACACGCCGTCCTGGAAGCCGGGCGTCCCCTTCGGCGGGCTGAGCACCTCGCGGATCTCGATGTCGAACTTCTCGGCGAACTCCCAGTCGCGCTCGTCGTGCCCCGGCACGGCCATGATCGAGCCGGTGCCGTAGCTGATCAGCACGTAGTCGGCGACCCAGATCGGGATGCGCCCGCGCGGGTCGCCGGGCTCGAAGACGGGGTTGAGCGCGTACGAGCCGAGGAAGACCCCGGTCTTCTCCTTGGCGAGGTCCGTGCGCTCGAGGTCGGTCTTCAGCGCCGCCGCCTGCACGTAGGCGTCGACCTCGGCCTTCTTCTCCGGCGCGGTGAGCTCCGCCACGAGCGGATGCTCCGGCGACAGCACCATGAAGGTCGCCCCCCACAGCGTGTCCGGCCGCGTGGTGAAGATGGTGAGCGTCTCGTCGATCCCCTCGAGCGCGAACTCGACCTCGGCGCCCTCGGAGCGGCCGATCCACTCGCGCTGCATCGTCTTGACCGACTCCGGCCAGTCGAGCTCCTCCAGGTCGGCGAGCAGCCGCTCGGCGAAGGCGGTGATCTTCAGCATCCACTGCTTCAGCGGCCGCCGCTCGCACGGGTGGTTCCCCCGCTCGGACCGCCCGCCGATCACCTCCTCGTTGGAGAGGACGGTCTTCAGCTCCTCGCACCACCACACCGGCATCTCCGCCTGGTACGCGAGCCCGCGCTCGAAGAGCCGGTTGAAGATCCACTGCGTCCAGCGGAAGTACTTCGGGTCGCTCGTGTTGACCTCGCGGCTCCAGTCGTAGGAGAGCCCGATCTTCTTGAGCTGCGCCCGGAAGTTCGCCGTGTTCTCGGCCGTCGTGTCGCGCGGGTGCTTCCCGGTCTGGATCGCGTACTGCTCCGCCGGCAGCCCGAAGGCGTCCCACCCCATCGGGTGGAGGACGTTGTAACCCTCCATGCGCTTCCGCCGCGCGACGGCGTCGGTGCCGACGTATCCCACCGCGTGCCCGACGTGGAGGCCCGACCCGGAGGGATACGGGAACATGTCGAGGACGTAGTACTTGGGCTGCTTCGGATCGAAGCCCTCGTCGCCGGGATTCAGGGCGCGGAAGGTCTGGTGCTCCTCCCAGTAAGCCTGCCAGCGGGGCTCGATCTCCTTGGGGTCGTAACGGGTACTCACGGCGTTCTCCGGGCTGAAACGAGCCGGAGAGGATAGGTGGGAACGCCGCGGGGGGCCAGCGATCGGCCGGCTCGGCCGGGTTTGCCCCCTTGACTCCCGCTCGGGGCGCGTGCATCCTGCTCGGCCCTCTGGCGGGGGATTAGCTCAGTTGGTAGAGCGCTACAATGGCATTGTAGAGGTCAGGGGTTCAACTCCCCTATCCTCCACCACGCCAGATCCCGGCAAAGCCGGTCGCCGCAGTGCCGAGCACGCCGATTCGGAGCCGACGCCTGCCGAGCCCGGAAAGCAGCGTGGCGGATTGTGTGCGTTCCGGCTCCCTCCGATCGCCTCGATTGTGGCGCGACTTTGACAAGGCCCTCCCGCAGGATCCCGAGCTGACGGCCCAAGCTGCCTGACAGCGTGCGTGAGCTTGAGGCTAGGCACTTCGAGGCGGCGGAGCGACTCTAGGCCGTGCAAGCTCGAACGCCACCGCTGACACCTCACAATGCGCGCCATGACCGAATCACAAGAAGCGGCGTATGTGCCGACCCCTCCGCAGGTCTCGTACCCACTCTTCAAGTTCCTAAAACCAGAACATGCGCGCTCCATGCTAGAGCGTGGCTCGGTCAGGGTTGGCACGCTGCACGAATACCGAGACGAAGAACGATTCGAAGGAAAGACTTCGGATGCGAACGAAGGCTCTCGACAAATCCTCGTTCAGGGACCTCGTTCGATTGACGGAAGCGAATCACAAGTTCTCGGCATCCAACTGATGTGCCCTGGCCGCCTAGAAGTCGATGGTTCGATGGCTGTCTCTTTGGACTGGCCCGACTGCAACATCTACTGCCTCTCTGGAGCGTTTTTCACATCAACGTTGCGTCAGTCGCTCGCAGATGGGAAGAAGGCCTGTGTTGCAATCCTCGACACTCGCAGTTTCTTTGCTGCGCTGTCAGAGCAGTCGAGCCTCGGGCAACTCTTACTCGTAGACCAATGCAGATACGGACCTAGAAACATCGAGATTCCCCAGAACCAGTCGTTGATGGAAGTAGCGGGTGCCGCGATCCCCCCCGTGCTCCTGAAGCCAGAGGAGTACTCTGATCAACGCGAGGTCAGAGCTGTCTGGCAGAACCGCGATGGGCCGGTGGCGGCGTCAGTTGTCGATCTGGCGTCGGTTACCAGCTCGCTCCTTCCAGTCAGTTTTTCGGATGTTGATGTGACGGCGGTGCTTGAGGGAAAAGAAGAGCTCGTCGTCGGCGCACGCATCAAGCGAGAATCGGGCAAGGACGGACTCTTCAGCATTAGAGTGCCCGGGCAGATATTCACGCTCGTCTGTGCTGAAGTGGAAGGTCAGCGACAACTTGCCTTCGCACCACAAAGTCATAGGGGGCAATTTGTAGGCGCGCACTTTGAGAACGTCGCGTGGGGAATGAACTTCTCGGATGCAGGTGCGTTACACGCCGGAACGCCTCTCGCCGATATCACGGCGGTTGAGTATTTCTCGCGTCGTGTACCGTGACAAGGTCGCGCTCTATGGCCGCCCCAGTGCCCTTTTTGCGCGAGGGGCATCAACCTCCTTATGGAGGGTCGTTTGAGTTGCCCGCTGTGCGCGTGAGGAGTTGCAGGGTACCGCGCGCGGGCTGCGATCCTGAATCGCTGCGCGCTACGGTCAAACGGTACGGTCGTGCCGGCTGATCGATGGTCACCGCCAGATGAATCGCGCGGTCACCCGTACGGCTTCCGGTTCTTCGATCGCACGAGTGCGAGCCTCTGCCGACGAAACTACGCGACGTCGAACAGTTCGTCCGCGAACAGCCGGATCACCCGTTTCGCGTCGCCGAACCGCGGCCTGAACTACTGCCAGAGGAATGACTGGCCAGCGTCGACTTCCGGCTCGCGCGCCTCCGACGGCCCCGTCCACCCGCATCCGCGGCCGCCCCGTAGGCTCGCAAACACCCCGATGGTGCGCGCCGCGTCCCGACGGCGAGGTTTTCTCGGATTTCGGGGATCGCTGCGTGCTCCGTCCTACGCACACAGATGGCCCCGACCAACCCAAGCTCCCCATGAAGACCTCCCGTACGTTCCACCTTCCGGCGCTCCGCCGGCGAGCGACCGTGCTCCTGGTTTGGTGCGCGCTTGGATCGAGCGCCGCCGCCTATCAGTTCGAGCCGCAGAAGGTCATCAACGACGACCTCGTCAGGGTCCTGTGCGTCAAAGCTGCCGACCTCGACGGCGACGGAGACCCGGACGCGCTCTTCGGCTCGCAGAACGACCACACCCTCGCCTGGTGCGAGAACACGGACGGCGCGGGCGGCTTCTCGCCGCTCAACATCATCACGGACGACGGCAACGTGGCGACCGCGACGGCCGCGAGGGACGTCGACCTCGACGGTGACGTCGACGTGCTCGTCGTGTGGATGAAGGACGAATCCAGAATCGCCTGGCACGAGAACGTCGACGGGCTCGGGTCGTTCCCCGTGGAGCACGTGATCCACGACTACGGCTTCGACGGAGGAGGCATCGAGCTCTACGTGGAGGACCTCGACGCCGACGGAGACCCCGACGTGGCGAGCACGAGCGGCATTACCGCGACGGAGGGCGACGTCCTGTGGTCCGCGAACGTGGACGGTTTCGGCGGCGCCTGGTCGACGCAGGTCGTGTCAACCGACGTTCAGCAGGGACGTTCCGTCTACGCGGGGGATCTGGACGGGGACGGAGACCCGGACCTGATCTCGGCCTCGCTGATCGACGACAAGGTCGCCTGGTACGAGAACACGGACGGATCGGGGAGCTTCGGTGCGCAGCAGGTGATGTCGACGTCGATCAACGGAGCATTCGGCGTGCACGCGGCCGACTTGGACGGAGATCTCGACCTGGACGTCGCCTACGTCGCCTTCGTCGGAGACGAGGTCGGTTGGTTCGAGAACACGGACGGCGCGGGCGACTTCGGTGTCCAGCACGTGATCTCGGCCGCGGTGAACGGCGCCAAGAGCGTCTTCGCAGCCGACCTGGATCAGGACGGCGACAACGACCTCGTGTTGGGGAACGACCACGCCGACAACATCCTCTGGTTCGAGAGCGCCGATGGAGCGGGTGCTTTCCTGGACCCGAAGACGATCACGACCAACATCGACGGCACGAGCGAAGTGGTGCCCGTCGACTTCGACGGCGACGGGAACACCGACGTGCTTTCCGGTTCGCATCAGGACTGCAAGGTGGCGTGGTACCGCAACACCGGGTGCCCGGACGCGTTGCCCTCGGAGGAGACCTTCCGCTTGGGGAACCCGCCGAATCCGGAGGCCCTGTTGCCCGGTCTGACCTCGGGCCCGGTGATTGGAGCAACCTGGGACCCCGTGATCGATCACGCGACTTTCAAGCCGAGCGCCGTCGTCGATTTCCTGGCGATCGGGTTCGCACCGACGGACATCCCGACACCCATCGGTACCGTCCTCTGCGGACTGAGTCCTGCGCTCGTCGTGACCAGCGCCGCTCCCGGGGTGCCCTTCGCTCTTCCCATCCCGGCCGACTGCGTCCACGTCGGCAAGACGCTCTACACGCAGGGCGGCAGCTTCGATTTCCCGTCCGGCATCGCGCTGGCGAACGCGCTCGACATCACGATAGGCGCGTTCTAGCGCGAGGCGGGAGGGACGGCGCTACGATGACCTCCAGTCTTCGACCCCGCCCGATGCGACCAAGGAGCGCGCAGTGAAGTACTCCACCATCCTCGGACTGTTCGTGATCACGGCGACGCAAGCGGCGTCCTTCGGCCAATCGGTCGTCGTTCCGGCGGCGGACGAGTTCGCGGACGCCAACGACCAGAACAGGGCGCCCTGGTCCCCCGCCGTCTTCGAGTCCATCAGTCGCTACCAGGATGCCCGCGGGGCTTCCGATCTGACCGCCATGATCGGTTCGGAGATCTGCTCGGTGGCGTTCCGCCACGACTTCGGCCTCTTCCCGGGCGATGAGCCGTCGTTCGACTATACGGACGTGACCATCACGCTCTCGACGGGAATCGGCCTGGTGGACAATCTCTCGTTGAACCTCGACGACAACGTCGGGGCGGACGCCACGGTCGTCTACTCGGGACCGTTTAGCATGCCTGCTCTGGAGGGGGACCTGGACCCCAACCCCTTCGACCTGCGGGTCGAGTTCACCACCAACTTTCTCTACTGCGGCAACGACCTGCTCACCGAGATCAGGATCACCGGCCCGACGCCGCCCGTGTTTTACCTCGACAGCGCCTCCACGTTCGGGGACACGGTGAGCCGGGCTCTCCTCTACAATGGCGCCCCCGTCGTCGACACCGTCGGCGCGGTTGCCCGGATTGAGTACCGTGGCCAGGCCTCCCTCGAGGAGTCCCGGCTCGGCACCCCCGCCAACCCCAACGCCCTCCTTCCCGGCGTGACGAGCGGTCCGGTCCTCGGCGCCACGTGGGACCCGGTCGTCGACCACACGACCTTCTTCCCGGGAGCGGTCTCCGACGTGCTCGTCGCCAACCCCGACGGGCTGCAGATCAACGTTCCGTCGGCCATCGGCACGTTCCTCTGCAACCCGCCGCCCGGGCCGGGGCTCATTTTCCTGTCCCCGCCCGGCGCTCCCTTCACCGTCGCGATTCCCGGCGACTGTGGCCTGGTCGGCCACCGCGCCTGCACGCAAGGCGCCTCCATCGACGCGCTCGGCACCGCCCGGCTCACGAACGCGCTCGACATCACCATCGGGAGCTTCTGAACCGCTCACCCGGCCGGGTCACGGCATCGCCTAGCAGCCCGTTGAAGAAGGGGTCGCTGCGGGGACGGCCGAGTCCCGGTAACCGCGGCGCAAGCTGATCGGAGAAAGACCGCCGAAAAACGCGGCTGG